>DASWVL010000185.1:0-1600 GCA_036406255.1 Zeimonas sp. | reverse complement strand
TCCGGCGCTGGACGTCATGGCGTTCAACCGAGCAGGTGCGCGACGCCGTCGCGCTCCTCGACCAGTTCGTTCAGCGTGTGGTCCATCTTCGATCGGCTGAACTCGTCGATCGGCAGGTCGCGCACCAGCTCGTATTCGCCGCCGCCGCGGCAGATCACCGGGAAGCCGTAGATGATGCCCTGCGGGATGCCGTACGAGCCGTCCGAAGGAATGCCCATCGTCACCCAGCGCTCGCCTGCACCGAGCGCCCAGTCGCGCATGTGGTCAAGCGCGGCGTTGGCTGCCGAGGCGGCCGACGACAGGCCGCGCGCCTCGATGATCGCTGCGCCGCGCTTGCCCACGGTGGGAATGAAGACGTCCCGGTTCCAGCTTTCGTCGCCGACCAGATCGCGCACCGACTGGCCGTCGATGGTCGCGAAGCGGTAGTCGGGGTACATCGTCGGGCTGTGGTTGCCCCACACGACGAGCTTCTCGATGCGGTCGACCGGCTTGCCGATGCGCGCGGCCAGCTGCGACAACGCGCGGTTGTGGTCCAGCCGCAGCATCGCGCTGAAGTTCTTCTTCGGCAGGTTCGGCGCCGACTTCATCGCGATGTACGCGTTCGTGTTCGCCGGGTTGCCCACGACGAGGATGCGGCAGTCGCGGCTGGCGACCTCGTCGAGCGCACGGCCCTGTACCGTGAAGATCGCGCCGTTGGCCTCGAGCAGGTCCTTGCGTTCCATTCCTTTCGTACGCGGACGCGCTCCGACGAGCAGCGCGTAGTCGGCGTCGCGGAACGCGACTTTCGGATCGTCGGTCACGACGACACCGGCGAGCAGCGGGAACGCGCAGTCTTCCAGCTCCATCACCACACCGCGTACCGCGGCGAGCGCCGGTGTGATGTCGAGCAACTGCAGGATGACGGGCTGATCCTTGCCGAGCAGGTCGCCGTTGGCGATGCGAAACAGCAGGCTGTAGCCGATCTGGCCGGCGGCGCCGGTGACGGCGACGCGCTTGGCGGGTTTGGACATGGGGAGGGACCTCGGTTCGGGGATGGTCTGCAGCGGCGACGAGTCTAGTCCGCCGCGGTTCCGGGTGTCAACTAGCTCACTATCTTATATAAGAGATAACACAATAGACGAGACGCACTTTTCGTGCTTCAATGCGCCGATGAACGAGAGTCTCCGTGGCGGCGCCGGCGCCCCAGAGGCGGGCGCCGACGACGCGCCGACCTTCGCGCCGCTGTACCGCCAGATCCGCGCCCTGCTGCTTCGCGGTCTGCAATCGGGCGAGTGGAAGCCGGGCGAGGCGATCCCCAGCGAGACCGAGCTCGCCGCGCGCTATCGAGTCAGCCAGGGCACGGTGCGCAAGGCGATCGACGAGCTGGCCGCCGAGCACCTTCTCGTGCGTCGGCAGGGGCGCGGCACCTACGTCGCGTCGCATCGCGAGGTGCGAACGCAGTTCCGTTTCCTGCGCCTGCGCCCGGACGACGCCGCGTTCGGGGCGGCCGACGCCGCGCCCGCGCCGGTCTCGGGCGAGGCGCGCGGCGAATCTGGCCCGGGGCTCGTGATGAGCAGCCGCGTGCTCGAATGCCGCCGACTGCGCGCTCCCGGCGAAGTGG
>DASWVL010000184.1:0-2008 GCA_036406255.1 Zeimonas sp. | reverse complement strand
CGCGCCGACGATGAAGTGCACCTTGTCCTTCTCGATCAGCTCGAGCGTTCGCGTCGCGGCCTCGCCGGGCTTCAACTTGTCGTCGCGCACGAGCAGCACGGCCTTGCGTCCCTTCAGGCCCCCTTCGTCGTTGAAGTGCTTGATCGCGAGTTCGGCCGCCTGGACCTGGTCCTTCGCCTCCGCGCCGAACGGGCCGGTGAGCGGCGTCGGGAATCCGATGCGGATCGTGTCGTCCTGCGCCCACGCGGAACGCCCCCACAGGGACGCGGTGGCCACGCCGGCGCCACCCGCCGCGATGCCCTGGAGGACGCGTCGGCGTCCGTTTTCCATCGTGAAGAGCCTGCTCATCGTCTCCTCCTTCGCCAGTGTCGGTTCCGCCGATCGTTTGCAAGCAGCGTACGCCGTTCATCGCCCGGGAGGGATCTTCCCGAGCGCCTCGAGAACCCGCTGCGGCGTGAACGGCATTGCCGTCAGCCGCGCGGAGAACGGCGCGAGCGCGTCGTTCACCGCGTTCATCACGGCGGCCGACGCACCGGCGGTGCCGGCCTCGCCCGTTCCCTTGACGCCGAGCTCCTGGAGCTGCGTCGGAGTCTCGACGTGCGCGACGACGATGTCGGGCATCTCGCCCGCCATCGGGACGAGGTAGTCGGCGAGCGTGCCGCTCAGCATCTGCCCTTCCTCGCTGTAGACGCAATGCTCGAAGAGCGCAGGGCCGATCCCCTGCACCACGCCGCCGCGGATCTGCTCGGCGACGAGCATCGGATTGAGCACCTTGCCGCAGTCCTCGACGACCCAGTGTCCGAGCAGCTTGACAAAACCGGTCTCGACGTCGACCTCGACGTGAGAGGCCTGGATGCCGTTGGTGAACGCGAAGGGCTGGCCGCGCGGCACGTAGTGGCGCACGACGTTCAGCTCGGCCTGGAAGTCCTTCGGCAGCGTGTCGGGGCGGAAGTGGCCGATGCGTGCGACCTCGGCCACCGAGAGGCGCGACGTGCCGGTCTCGGCGTCGACGACGTGTCCCTGCCGGACGTCGAGCGACTCGGGGGACGCCTGCAGCACGACGCCGGCGAGCGTCAGCACGTTTTCCTTCAGCGTGCGCGCAGCGAGCATCGCCGTCTCGCCGCCGATCCCGGCACCGCGAGAAGCCCAGGTGGCGCCGCCGTGCGGCGTCGTCTCGGTATCTCCGGTGATGACGCGCACGTCCTCGATCGCCACCCCCAGCGTGTCGGCGACGACCTGCGCCATCACCGTCTCGGTGCCCTGGCCGAGCTCGTTGACGCTGATCAGGCAGCGCACCTTGCCCGACGGCTCGAGCTTGAGCATGCAACCGTCCTGCGACGAGATGCGTGCGCCGCCGACGCCGTAGAACGCGGGTCCGGGGTTCGTGATCTCGATGAAGGCGGCGAGGCCGATTCCGCGCCAGATGCCGCGCTCGCGCAGCGCCGCCTGCTCGGCGCGCAGTTCGTCGTAGCGCATCAGTTCGAGCAGCTTGTCGAGGCTCTCGTAATGCGACAGCCGCTCGAACCAGTATCCGGTGGGCGACGTGTACGGATACATGTCGTCGGAGACGTAGTTGCGCCTACGAAAATCGACGGGGTCGATGCCGAGCGCGGCCGCCGCCTTGTCGACCATCGCCTCGGTGACCGTGCACGCGATCGGATGCCCCACCGCGCGGTACTGCGACATCAGGTTCTTGTTCTGCAGCACCACCTGCAGCTTCGCGCGGTAGTCGCGGAACCGGTAGGGTCCGCCCATGATGCGGATCACCTGCGCGCCTTCGACCGCGCTCGTGCGCGGGTAGACGGAGAACGGCCCGACGCCCGTCAGGTCGTCGACGTCCATCGCGAGGATCTCGCCGTCGGCCGCCACCGCCATGCGCGCCTTCACGCGGTGGTCGCGCGCGTGGATGTCGGTGACGAACGACTCGAGCCGGTCGGCGGTGAACTTCACCGGACGCTCGAGCAGGATCGCGAGCGCGCAGGTCGCCATGTCGTCGCCGTAGACGTGC
>DASWVL010000183.1:0-24730 GCA_036406255.1 Zeimonas sp. | reverse complement strand
AGGATGATCACCAGCACGATGAGCCAGTGCCAGATGCTCATGGTCCCCATTGCGAAACTCCTGTCAGAAGCGGTTCATTGCGCCGGGCAATGGCTCGGCTCCGCCCAATACATGAACGTGAAGATGATACACCTCCTGATGCCCCACCCGACCGGTGTTCACGACGACCCGGAAGCCGTCGTCGGCACCCTGCTCGCGAGCGAGACGGCCGCACAGCCCGAATATCCTGCCCAGCAGCGCCTGTTGTCCGAGCCCGGCGTCGTAGAGATTCTCGTAATGCGCCTTGGGCACGATCATGAAGTGGATGGGCGCCTTCGGCTGGATGTCGTGGAAGGCGAAGACTTCGTCGTCCTCGTAGACCTTGCGCGAGGGAATCTCGCCGCGCGCGATCCGGCAGAACAGGCAATCGGCGCGGGGCGCGCCCGAGGCGGTGTCGTCGTTGCTCATCTTCCCTCACTTCGGTGCGTCGGGCCCGGCGCGGCGGTGTTCGCCGCTTTCGCCGGCGACGATGCGCGGTTCGCCTTCTCGTCGAGGCCGGACAGGCCCTCGCGCCGGGCGAGTTCGTCGAGCACGTCGGCGGGCGTCAGGCCGTGCTGTGCGAGCAGCACGATGCAATGAAACCAGAGATCGGCGGTTTCGGCGACGATACGCTGCGCGACGCCGTCCTTGGCGGCCATCACGGTCTCGGTCGCCTCCTCGCCGATCTTCTTCAGCACGGCGTCGGGCCCGCGCGCGAAGAGGCGCGCGACGTACGAGACGTCGGGGTCGGCACCGCGGCGCGAGGCGACGACCGCCGCAAGGCGTTCGAGCACGTCGCCGCTCGACGTGCGCGGCGGAGACGACGGAGCCGTCATCGATAGATCTCGCGCGGATCCTTCAGCACCGGCTCCACCTCGCGCCAGCGCGCGTCGTCGAGCCTGCGGAAGAAGCACGAACGGCGTCCGGTATGGCAGGCGATTCCTCCCTGCTGCTCGACCTTCAACAGCACGGCGTCGCCGTCGCAGTCGAGCCGGATCTCGCGCACGTGCTGCACGTGCCCCGATTCCTCGCCCTTGCGCCACAGCCGCGCGCGCGAGCGCGACCAGTACACGGCGCGCCCGGTGGTCGCCGTCTCGGCGAGCGATTCGCGATTCATCCAGGCGAGCATCAGCACCTCGCCGCTCACCGCGTCCTGCGCGACGGCGGTGACGAGGCCGTCTTCGTTCCAGCGCACGGCGTCGAGCCAGCCGCCGGCGGACGCGCTGCCGCTTGCGTTCATTGCCGCGGCTCCCGCTGTCCGACGGGCGCGTCGTCGAGACGCACGGGGATGCCGCGCTCGGCGAGATAGCGCTTCGCCTGCCCGATCGTGTATTCGCCGAAGTGGAAGATGCTCGCCGCGAGCACGGCGTCGGCACCGCCCTGCAGGACGCCGTCGGCGAGGTGCTGCAGGTTTCCGACGCCACCCGATGCGATCACCGGGATGTCGACCGCGTCGGAGACCGCGCGCGTCAACGCGACGTCGAAGCCTTCGCGGGTGCCGTCCCGGTCCATGCTCGTGAGCAGGATCTCGCCCGCGCCGAGGCGCTCGACCTCGCGCGCCCATTCGACGGCGTCCCGACCGGTGGGCCGGCGCCCCCCGTGCGTGAACACTTCCCAGCCGCCGCCCTCGCGCGACTTCGCATCGATCGCGCAGACGATGCATTGCGAGCCGTAGCGCGAGGCCGCCTCGGCGATCAGCCTCGGGTTCTGCAGGCCCGCGGTGTTGATCGACGTCTTGTCGGCGCCGGCGTTGAGCAGTCGCCGCACGTCGTCGACGGCGCGCACCCCGCCGCCGACCGTGAGCGGGATGAACACCTGGGAGGCCACCGCTTCGATCACGTGCAGGATCAGGTCGCGGTCGTCGCTCGAGGCGGTGATGTCGAGGAAGGTGATCTCGTCGGCGCCCTGCTCGTCGTAGCGGCGCGCGATCTCGACCGGATCGCCCGCATCGCGCAGTTCGACGAAGTTCACGCCCTTCACGACACGCCCGGCAGTGACGTCCAGGCAGGGGATGATCCGCTTGGTGAGCAAGGCCTCGGCTGCCGACTCAGTTTCCGAGTTCGTCGGCACGTTCCTGCGCCTCGCGAAAGTCGATCTTCCCCTCGTACAGCGCGCGGCCGAGGATCGCCGCCTCGACGCCTTCGTCCTCGATCTCGCACAGCCGCTCGACGTCGTCCAGTCCGGCGAAGCCTCCCGAGGCGATGACCGGAACGCGCAACCCGCGGGCGAGTCGCAGCGTGGCCTCGATGTTCACGCCGGTGAGCATGCCGTCGCGGCCGATGTCGGTGTAGATGACGGCCTCGATTCCGTAGCCCTCGAACTTCCGGCCGAGATCGAGCGCGTCGTGCCCCGTGAGCTTGCTCCAGCCGTCGGTGGCGACCTTGCCGTCGCGCGCGTCGAGCCCGACGATGATCTGCCCCGGAAAGGCGCTGCACGCGTCGTGCAGGAAACCCGGGTTCTTCACCGCCGCGGTCCCGATGATCACGTAACTGATCCCGTCGTCGAGATAGCGCTCGATCGTGTCGAGATCGCGGATGCCGCCGCCGACCTGCACCGGGATCGTGCTGCCCACCGCGTCGACGATCGCGCGGATCGCGCTCTCGTTGCGCGGCTTGCCGGCCACTGCGCCGTTCAGGTCGACCAGGTGCAGCCGTCGTGCACCCTGCTCGACCCATTCGCGGGCGACGGCCTCGGGATCGTCGGAGAAGACGGTTTCGTCGTTCATGTCGCCCTGTTTCAGCCGTACGCAACGGCCGTCCTTCAGGTCGATGGCGGGAATCAGCAGCATCTCGGGGTGGACGGACTCGGGTGTGGAATCGGCAGCCTGCGCGGGTCGCGAGGAGTTCAGGGCCGCCAGCGAACGAAATTCTCGTAGAGCTTCAGGCCGTTGCCGGCGCTCTTCTCGGGATGGAACTGGGTCGCGAAAATGTTATCCCGCGCAACTGCACAGGTAAAGCGAACCCCGTGCTCCGTTTCGGCGACCACGAGGTCGGGCTGCGCGGGGACCACGCGATAGCTGTGCACGAAATAGAAATAGGCATCGTCGGGCACGCCGTTCCACAGCGGATGCGCACGCACCTGGCGCACGCGATTCCACCCCATGTGCGGGACCTTCACGCGGACGCCGTCCGGCGAGCGCCCGGGCAACCTGCGCACGTCGCCCGGGAACACGCCGAGACCCGGCGTGTCGCCCTCCTCGCTTCGCTCGAAGAGCATCTGCTCGCCCACGCACACGCCGAACAGCGGCCTGTCGCGCGTGGCGCGCAGCACCGCGTCGCGCAGGCCGGCGCGATCGAGCTCGCGCATGCAGTCGGGCATCGCGCCCTGTCCCGGGAATACGACGCGCGACGCCGCGTCGATCTCGGCGGCGCTCGACGTGACGACGACGCGCGCCCCCGGCGCGACGTGCTCGAGCGCGCGCGCAACCGAGCGAAGGTTGCCCATTCCGTAGTCGACGACGGCGATCGTGCTCACGCGCTGTGCACCGCTCCCGGGCAGTTCATCGGGTGTCGCTCGCGCGCCCGGCGAGGCTCAGAGCGCTTCCTTGGTCGAGGGGATGCGGCCGCCGACACGCTCGTCGTGCTCGACCGCCATCCGCAGCGCGCGCGCGAAGGCCTTGAACGCCGTTTCGCACTGGTGGTGCGCATTCTGCCCACGCAGGTTGTCGACGTGCAGCGTGACCTGCGCATGGTTGACGAAACCGCGGAAGAATTCGGCGGCGAGGTCGACGTCGAAGCTGCCGATCCGCGCACGCGTGAAGGGGACGTTCCACTCCAGGCCGGGCCGGCCGGAGAAATCGACGACGACGCGCGTGAGCGCCTCGTCGAGCGGAACGTAGGCGTGGCCGTAGCGGCGGATTCCCTTCTTGTCGCCGATCGCGCGCGCCACCGCCTGGCCGAGCGTGATGCCGATGTCCTCGACGCTGTGGTGCGCATCGATGTGCAGGTCGCCCTCGCATTCGACTTCCAGGTCGACGAGCCCGTGGCGGGCGATCTGGTCGAGCATGTGGTCGAGGAACGCGACACCGCTGGAGAGCTTGCGCTCGCCGGTGCCGTCCAGGTTCACGTACACCCGGACCCGGGTCTCGGCGGTGTTGCGGCTGACTTCGGCGCTACGCATGGCGGTTCCGGAAGACGGGATCGGGCGCGCCTGGCGCGCTGCCTAGAGCGATGCGCGCAGCGCCTCGAGCAGCAGGCGGTTCTCTTCCTCGGTGCCTACCGTGAGCCTCAGGCAGTTGCGCAGCAGAACGTGCATTCTACCGACGTCCTTGATCAGCAGCCCCCGGCTTCGCAGGCCGCGTTCGGTGCGCTCGCTGTCGGCCACCCGCACGAGCACGAAATTGGCGCGCGACGGGAAGACCTCGACGCCGGGCAGCCCGCCCAGCCGGTGCGCCAGAAGATCTCGTTCGCTGCGTATGCGCGCGGCCTGCGCGTCGAGCACGTCGAGGTGCTCGAGCGCGAAGCGGGCGGCCGCGTCGGTGAGGGCGTTGACGTTGTACGGCGGGCGCACCTTCTCCAGCTGCTCCACCCAGCGCGGCGCGGCCGCCAGGTAGCCCAGGCGCAGGCCGGCCAGCCCGAGCTTCGAAACCGTGCGCAAAACGACGAGACGCTCGTTCTCGCGCAGCCGCGGCATCCAGCTGTCCTGCGCGAAGGGCTGGTATGCCTCGTCGAGGACGACGAGGCCCGGGGCGGCGGCGAGCACCGCCTCGATCGCCTCGGGAGCGAAGGCGTTGCCGGTGGGGTTGTTCGGGTACGCGAGCCAGACCACGGCGGGGCGATGCGCAGCGATGGCGGCGAGCATCGCCTCGACGTCGAGCGAGAAATCGGCGCGCAGCGGCACGCCGACGAAACGGCTGCCGGCCAGGCGCGCCGACAGCTCGTACATGACGAACGACGGCTGCGGCGCGAGGTGGACGGCGCCGGATCGCGCGGTGGCGACGGCAAGCATCGTGATCAGCTCGTCGGAGCCGTTGCCGAGAACGAGGCCCGCCTGCGCGGGGATCGCGAACCGGTCGCGCAGCGCCTGCGCCAGCTCGGCGTGGCCGGGCGCCGGATAGCGGTTGATCGGCACTTCGGCGAGCCGCTCGCCGAGCGCGCGGCGCAGCTCGGGCGGCAGCCGGTACGGGTTCTCCATCGCGTCGAGCTTGACCATGCCCGTGGCGTCGAGGACCTTGTAGCCGCTCATCGCGGCGATGTCGGGGCGGACGGGATCGAGGTGGCCGGCCGCGTCGTCACCGTCCGTCCGCACCGCCACGCCCGCATCGGCGCGCGAGACGCAGGCCTGCGCGACGTCGGCCTCGACCCGAAGCTGCGCGCTGCGCGCGTGCGCCTCGAGCCCTTCGGTGCGCGCGAGTGTCGCCGCGATCGCGCCGAGCGTGCGCGCTCCCGCCGGGGAGACCTCGATGATGCTCGTGCGCTTCTGGAAATCGTAGACGCCCAGCGGCGACGAGAAGCGCGCGGTACGCATCGTCGGCAGCACGTGGTTCGGGCCCGCACAGTAGTCGCCCAGCGCCTCCGATGACCACGGACCGAGGAAGATCGCGCCGGCGTGCCGGATGTGCTCGACCCAACGGCCGGCGTCGCGCGCCGAGATCTCGACGTGCTCGGCGGCGATCGAGTTGGCGATCTCGCAGGCCTCTTCCATGCTGCGAACGACGACGAGAGCGCCGCGATCGGAGAGCGAGCGCGAGATGATCTCGCGCCGCGGCATCGACGGCAGCAGCCGCGCGATCGATTCGGCGACGCGATCGGCGAACGCGGCATCGGGCGTGAGCAGGATCGCCTGCGCCATCTCGTCGTGCTCGGCCTGCGAGAACAGGTCCATCGCGATCCAGTCGGGATCGGTGGCGCCGTCGCACAGCACGAGAATCTCGGACGGCCCGGCGATCATGTCGATGCCGACGGTTCCGAAGACGCGCCGCTTCGCCTCGGCGACGTAGGCATTGCCGGGCCCGACGATCTTGTCGACCGCCGGCACGGTAGCGGTGCCCCACGCGAGCGCCGCAATGGCCTGCGCGCCGCCGACCGTGAAGACACGGTCGACGCCGGCGACGCACGCGGCGGCCAGCACCATCGGATTGCGGACTCCGTCCGGCGTGGGCACGACCATCACCAGTTCGCGCACGCCCGCCACCCGCGCCGGCAGCGCGTTCATCAGTACCGAGGACGGATAGGCGGCCTTGCCGCCGGGCACGTAGAGCCCGACGCGGTCGATGGGGCCGATGCGCTGGCCGAGCCGCGTCCCGTCGTCCTCGACGTACGACCACGAATGCGCGAGCTGGCGCTCGTGGTAGCGGCGCACGCGGGAAGCCGCCGCCTGCAGCGCGTCGCGGTCGGCGCCGGCGAGCGAATCGAGTGCGTGCTGCAGTTCGCCGCGCGACAGCTCGAGCGCACGCATCGAATCCGCTTCGACGCGGTCGAAGCGGCGCGTGTACTCGAGCAGCGCTTCGTCGCCGCGCGCGCGAACGTCGCCGACGATCTGCGCGACGGTGCGCTCGATCGCCTCGTCCTGCGCCGGCTCCCAGGCGAGCAGTGCGGCGAGGCGTGCGGCGAAGCCGGGCTCGCGGGTGTCGAGACGCGCGGGCATGGGCGCGTTCACCGCGTCACCGCGGTCGCATCGCGCGCGGCGCCCGGCGAGCGCTGCGCCGCGCGGGCGAGCGCGTCGAGCAACGGTTCCAGCCGGGCCGCACGCGTCTTCAGCGATGCCTGGTTGACGATCAGCCGCGCCGAGATCGGCATAATCTCCTCGACTTCGACCAGCTGGTTCGCGCGCAGCGTGCTGCCGGTGCTGACGAGGTCGACGATCGCGTCGGCGAGGCCGACCAGCGGGGCAAGTTCCATCGAACCGTACAGCTTGATCGGATCGACGTGCACGCCCTTGCCGGCGAAGTGCTCGCGCGTGGTCTTCACGTACTTCGTCGCGACGCGCAGCCGCGCCCCGCGACGCACCGCGCGCGCGTAGTCGAAATCCTCGCGCGTCGCCACCGACAGCCGGCAGCGCGCGATGCCGAGATCGATCGGCTGGTACAGCCCTTCGCCGCCGTGCTCGAGCAGCACGTCCTTGCCGGCGACGCCGAGGTCGGCGGCGCCGTGCTGCACGTAGGTGGGAACGTCGGAGGCGCGCACGATGATCAGGCGCAGGTCCGGATCGGCGGTGGGCAGGATCAGCTTTCGCGAGCCGTTCGCCGACGCCGTGAGCGGGATGCCGGCGGCCTCGAGCAGCGGCGCCGTGTCGTCGAAGATGCGCCCCTTCGACAGGGCGAGCGTGATCATCGGTTCGCCTCCGCGACGTCGGCCACGGCGGCGTCCGCGCCGCCCGCCGGCGACGTGTCGCCTGCAGACGACCCCGTCCGGCCGTCGATGCGCTCCACGCGTGCGCCGAGCGACTGCAGGCGCGTCTCCATGCACTCGTAGCCTCGATCGAGGTGATAGATGCGATCGACGACGGTTTCGCCCTCGGCGACGAGTGCGGCGATGACCAGTCCGGCGGATGCGCGCAGGTCGGTGGCCATCACGCGTGCACCCGACAGCGACGCGACGCCGCGCACGATGGCCGCATTGCCCTCGACGACGACGTCGGCGCCGAGGCGCTGCAGTTCGAGCACGTGCATGAAGCGGTTTTCGAAGATCGTCTCGGTGACGACCGCCGTTCCTTCGGCCACGCAGTTCACCGCCATGAACTGCGCCTGCATGTCGGTGGCGAAGGCCGGGTACGGCGCGGTGCGCACGTCGACCGCCCTCGGGCGCCGCGGCATGCGCAGGCGGATCGTTTCGCCGCCGCAGTCGATCTGCGCGCCCGCCTCGCGCAGCTTCTCGAGCGAGGCCTCCATCGTCTGCGGTCGCGCTCCGCGCAGGACGATCTCGCCGCCGGTGGCGGCGACCGCGCACAGGAACGTTCCCGCTTCGATTCGATCGGGCATGACGCGGTGCGATGCGCCGTGCAGGCGCTCGACGCCGTGCACGACGATCCGGTCGGTGCCCGCGCCCTCGATTCGGGCCCCCATTGCGACCAGCGCCGCCGCGAGGTCGGCGACCTCGGGCTCGCGCGCGGCGTTCTCGAGCACGGTCTCGCCCTCGGCGAGCGTGGCAGCCATCATCAGGTTCTCGGTGCCCGTCACCGTGACCATGTCGGTGACGATGCGGGCGCCCCGCAGCCTTCCGGCACGCGCGACGACGTATCCGTGCTCGATCGCGATCTGCGCGCCCATCGCCTGCAGACCCTTCAGGTGCTGGTCGACGGGACGCTGGCCGATGGCGCAGCCGCCGGGCAGCGAGACGCGTGCCTCGCCGAAACGCGCGAGCAACGGGCCGAGCACGAGGATCGACGCGCGCATCGTCTTGACGAGCTCGTAGGGCGCCTCGACCGAATCGACGCGCGAGGCGTCGACGCGCACCGCGCTGCCGTCGCGCTCGGCGATCGCGCCGAGACGCCCGAGCAGGCGCAACGTGGTGGCGACGTCGTGCAGGTGCGGCACGCTCGCCAGCTCGACCGTATCGGCGACGAGCAGCGCCGCGCAAAGGATCGGCAACGCGGCGTTCTTGGCGCCGGCGACCTCGACCTCGCCGCGAAGCGGCAGGCGACCTTCGATTCTCAGCTTGTCCATGTATGCGATCGGCATGTGCGCTCCCGGTTTCCCCGGAGCGCGCGCGGCCGGCTCACTGCAGCGCGGCCCACTCCTCGGGCGTCAGGGTGTTCATCGACAGCGCATGCACTTCCTCGCGCATGCGGTCGCCGAGCGCGCGGTACACGAGCTGATGTCGCTGCACCGGCCGCTTTCCCTCGAATGCCTTCGAGACGATGATCGCCTGGAAGTGGCGGCCGTCCCCGTCGACCTCCAGGTGCTCGCAATCGAGCCCGGCGGCGATGTAGCTGCGGACATTCTCGGGTGTGACCATGGCGAAATCCGGACGGAACTCGGTTGAATCGGGATGCGGACGGAGAATCGGGCGAGCGGTTCAGAGGCGCAGCCGGTAGCCGCCGGCGAGCAGCCGCAGCGCAACCATCGAGACGACGGCGAGCGTGGCGGCGACCACGACGAAGCTGATGCCCGGCGGGATGTCGGAAACGCCGAAGAACCCGTAGCGGAACCCGTCGACCATGTAGAAGAACGGATTCAGGTGCGACAGCGTCTGCCAGAACGGCGGCAACGACTTCACCGAATAGAAGACGCCCGACAGGAACGTGGCGGGCATCACGATGAAGTTCTGGAACGCTGCGATCTGATCGAACTTCTCGGCCCAGATCCCGGCGACGAGGCCCATTGTACCGAGAATCGCGCTGCCGAGGATCGCGAAGGCGAGGATCCACAGCGGCGAGTGGAAGGACAGCCGGGCGAACCACGCGGTGACGAGGAAGACGCCGGTGCCGACGACGAGCCCGCGCACCATCGCCGCCAGGACATACGCGGAGTACATCTCGCGGTGCGACAGCGGCGTGAGCAGCACGAACACGATGTTTCCGGTGATCTTGCTCTGGATGAGCGACGACGAGCTGTTGGCGAACGCGTTCTGCAGCACCGACATCATCACCAGCCCGGGCAGCAGGAACGCGGTGTAGCCCACGTTCCGGTAGACCTCGACGCGATCCTCGAGCACGTGCGAGAAGATCAGCAGGTACAGCAGCGACGTGAGGATCGGCGCCCCGACCGTCTGGAAGCCGACCTTGTAGAAGCGCAGCAGCTCCTTGCGGAACAGCGTGAAGAAGCCCTGCCATGCGAAGCCGGGCGCAGAACGGCTCGCGACGCTCGCCGCCTCGTCGAAGCCTTCGCTGTCCATCAGCGCGCCTCCCTGCGGTTCGTGGCTGCGGCCCTCACCTCAGCGCGTCTCCTTCATCAGTTGCACGAAGACCTCTTCGAGGTCGGTGCGCTGCAGTTCCATTTCCTCGATGGTGCAACCGGCTTCGCGCAACGTCGCGAGCACGGCCTCCACCTCGGGATAACGGTCGATGCGAAGCGTCACGAGTCCCTTTGCCGGACGCGCTTCGGCATCGGAGTCGGCGACGCGCAGCGGCTCGAGCGCGGCCGGCAGCGGCGCGCCCGACAGGCGAAGCTGCAGCCGCGCGCCCGAGAACCGATGAAGCAGCGACTCGGTGCGGTCGAGCGCGACGATCGAGCCCTGCTTGAGCATCGCGATACGCCCGCACAGCTCCTCGGCCTCCTCGAGGTAGTGCGTCGTGAGCACGATCGTGTGGCCGTCGCGGTTCAGCCTGCGCACGAAGCTCCACAGCGCCTGACGCAGCTCGACGTCGACGCCGGCGGTCGGCTCGTCGAGCACGATGACCGGCGGGCGGTGCACGAGAGCCTGCGCGACGAGCACGCGCCGCTTCATTCCGCCCGAGAGCGAGCGCATGTTCTCTTCGGCCTTCGAGCGCAGGTCGAGGTTCTCGAGGATCTCGTCGATCCAGTCGTCGTTGCGCCGGATGCCGTAGTAGCCCGAACTGATCTCGAGCGTCTCGCGCACCGTGAAGAACGGGTCGAAGACCAGCTCCTGCGGCACTACGCCCAGCGCGCGGCGCGCCGCACGGAAATCGTCGACGACGTCGTGCCCCATCACCTCGACGCTGCCCGAGCTGGCGCGGCTCAGGCCCGCGACGATCGAGATCAGCGACGTCTTTCCGGCGCCGTTCGGACCGAGCAGGCCGAAGAACTCGCCCTGCCCGATCGACAGCGACACGCCGCGCAGCGCCTCGAACGTGCCGTAGCGCTTGACGACGGAGCGGACGTCGATCGCCGGCGTCGTCATGGCGCCGGCGCGGGCGCCGCGCGCACCTCGGCGAGCGCCGACTCGAGCGCCTTCTCGAACAGCAGCGCGTCGATGCCGTACAGCGCCGCCAGCTTCAGCAGGTTCTCCGCGGGAGACTCGAAACGGCATTCGCGCGCGAGCGCCGCCGCGCGGCGCTCGAGTTCGAGCAACACGGCGAGCAGCGACGAGTCGAAGCGCTGGCAGCCGGAGAGGTCGTAGCGCGGAGCGGGCGTCGCGAGCGCGGACGACGCGGCTTCGACGATCTCGCGCGCGTTGGCGAAACGCACCTCGGACGGGAAGCGCCACGCGGTGGACCCGGCGGGGGCCTGCGCCGCCGGCGCAGCGGACGAAGCCACGCTCGACACTAGGACGTCTTGCCGTTGCCCGAAGCCAGCTGCCGGTTCTTTTCCTGCAGGCTGGCGATCAGCGCGTCGATGCCGCCGCCGGAAGCCTCCTGCGCGAACTGCGTGCGGTACGTCTCGACGAGCCAGACGCCCAGCACGTTGACGTCGTAGATTTTCCACGCATCGCCGACCTTGCGCAGCCGGTAGTCGAGCTGCACCGGCTCGCGACCCGGCTGCAGGACCTCGCTGCGCACGATGACGTCGGTGTCGGCGGGGTTGGCGCGGAACGGCCTCATCTGCACCTTCTGGTCGCCCACCTGCGACAGCGCACCCGAGTAGGTGCGGATCAGCAGCGTGCGGAACAGATCCATCAGCTGCCGGCGCTGGTCCGGCGTCGCCTCACGCCAGGTACGCCCGACCGCGAGCGCGGTCATGCGCTGGAAATCGACGTGCGGCATCACGATGCCGTCGACGAGCTGGTCTATCTTGCGCGGATCGCCGGCCTTGAGCGCCGGGTCGGAATTGATGCGCTGGAGCACCTCGTCGCTCAGCCGGCGGATCATGTCGTTCGGCGCCTCGGCCGCGCGCACCGAGCCGACGAGCAGCACGAACGCCGCGAAAAACCACAGCGCGAGGTGCGCGAAACGGGAATGCGGATTCATCTGATCACCTCCTTTCGTTCGCCGGCGCGTCGGCCGGCGCGGCCGGAGCCGCACCGGCATCGTCCCGGCCCGACTCCTGCCTTTCCAGCTCGTCGAGCCAGTCGGTGTCCTCTTCGTACGCCGACGGCGGGTTGCCGTCGTACACCTGGTTGCGCCGGAACTGGAACCAGCTGTCGCGGATGAACGAATAACGATCGAGCGCCGCCTCGTTCACGACGCGCTCGCTGTCGAGAAGCCGCTGCCGATCGTCGATCGCGCGCGCCAGGAACGCGTTGTTGCGCTGGCCGCGCGAATCGATCGTTCGCACCGGATCGCCCCACACGTCGACCCCGCGCGCCGGCGCGTCGCGCAGCGACGAGGGCCCGAGAAAGGGCAGAACGAGGTACGGACCGGCGGCCACGCCCCAGCGCCCCAGCGTCTGTCCGAAGTCTTCGTTGTGCTTCTCGATGCCGGCCTCGCTCGCGACGTCGAGCAGCCCGCCGAAGCCGAACGTCGTGTTGATCGCCACCCGCCAGGCGTCGGAAGCGGCGTGCCCGGGTTTGCCCTGCAGCAGCTGGTTCACGGCCGTCCAGACGTCCCGCGCATTGCCGAAGGCGTTTCCGATCATGTTACGCAGGAAGTCGGGAACGGCCTTCTCGTAGGCCTGCGCGGTGGGCTTGGCGATCGCGCGGTCGAAGGCGTCGTTGAACTCGTAGACGGCGCGGTTCACGGGCTCGAGCGGATCGCGCGCGGGCGCCGCGCCGTCGGGGCCGGTGGTCGCGCACCCGACCGTCGCCGCCGCAAGGACGAGCGTGGCGAGCACGCGGATCGTTCGGGGTACGTTCATTGCGGCGAGCCTCCCTCGGCGGCGCGTCCGTACAGGAACTGGCCGATCAGGTTCTCGAGCACGACGGCCGACTGCGTGAGCGTGATGCGATCGCCCTCGGCCAGCATCTGCTCGTCGCCGCCCGGGACGAGTCCGATGTACTGCTCGCCGAGCAACCCGGACGTGAGGATCTTCACCGAAGAGTCCTTCGGGAACCTGTAGCGCTCGTCGAGGGCGAGCGAGACCTCGGCCTGGTAGCTCTGGTCGTCGAAGCGGATCGACTCGACCCGGCCGACCACGACACCGGCACTGCGCACTGCGGCGCGCGGCTTCAGGCCGCCGATGTTGTCGAAACGCGCAGTGGCGGTGTAGGTGGGCCCGAGGCCGAGCGCGCTGCTCATGTTGCCGGCGCGCATCGCGAGGAACACGAGCGCGGCGAAGCCGAGCAGTACGAACAGCCCCACCAGCAGGTCGACTCCCGAACGTTTCATCGAACGAATCTCCGCATTCTTCTGGCTCCGGCGCCGGCTCAGGGGCTGCTGAACATCAGCGCGGTGAGGATGAAATCGAGCGCGAGGATCGCCAGCGACGAGCTGACGACGGTCGTCGTCGTCGCGTGCGCGACGCCCTCGGGCGTGGGCCGGGCCTCGTAGCCGACGAACAGCGCGACGAAGGCGACGGTGAACGCGAAGACGACGCTCTTGACGACGCCGTTGCCGACGTCGTCCAGCCAGTCGACGCCGCCCTGCATCTGCGACCAGAACGCCCCCTGGTCGACGCCGATCATCTCGACGCCGACCAGATACCCGCCGAGCACGCCGAACGCCGAGAACAGCGCGGCGAGCAGCGGCAGCGCGAGCACCGCGGCCGCGAAACGCGGCGCGAGGACGCGCGCGACGGGATCGACCGCCATCATTTCCATCGCGTCGATCTGCTCGCCGGCCTTCATCAGGCCGATCTCGGCGGTGAGCGACGTGCCCGCGCGACCCGCGAACAGCAGCGCGGTGACGACCGGCCCGAGTTCGCGCACCAGCGACAGCGTGACGAGCACGCCGAGTGCTTCCTCGGAGCCGTAGCGTCGCAGCGTGTAGTAGCCCTGCAGTCCGAGGACGAAGCCGATCAGCAGCCCGGAGACGAGAATGATCGACAACGAGTAGTTGCCGATGAAGTGGACCTGGTCGACGACCAGGCGAGGCCGGCGCAGCGACGCGAGCGCAAGCCAGCAAAGCCGTACGAAGAAGCGGCTGGCTCGCCCGGTGTATGCGACCAGATCGAGCAGCCAGACGAAGGGCAGAAGCAGCGTGCGCGTCATCGAAGCACGCGTTCAGGCCGGCAGGCCGAGATCGACCGCCAGCGGCTTCGCCTGGTAATGGAACGCGTTCGGGCCGTCGATGCGCGCGTCGAGGAACTGGCGCACGTTCGGGTCGGAGGACGCGCGCATCTCTTCCGGCGTGCCGCTGGCGGCGACCCGCCCACCGGCGAGCAGGTAGACGTAGTCGGCGATCGCGAAGGTGTCCTCGATGTCGTGCGAGACGAGGATCGAGGCGCAATCGACCAGGTCGTTCAGGCGCCGGATCAGCCTGGCGATCGTCGCTACGCCGACCGGATCGCGCCCGGTGAACGGCTCGTCGTACATGACGAGCGGCGGATCGAGCGCGATCGCGCGCGCGAGCGCGACGCGGCGTGCCATGCCGCCCGAGAGCTGCGAGATGGCCAGCCGAGCGGCCCCGCGCAGGCCCACCGCCTCGAGCTTGAGCAGCACGAGGTCGCGGATCATCGCCGCCGGCAGGTCGGTGTGCTCGCGCAGCGGGAACGCGACGTTCTCGAAGACGTCGAGATCGGTGAACAGCGCGCCGAACTGGTACAGCATCCCCATGCGCCGCCGCAGGCGGTACAGGTCGTGCCGGTCGAGCGCGTGCACGTCGCGGCCGTCGAAGACGATGCGCCCGGCCTGCGGGCGCAATTGTCCGCCGATCAGTCGCAGGATCGTCGTCTTGCCCGATCCCGAGCCCCCGATCAGCGCCACGACCTTCCCGCGTTCGAAACGCATCGAGACGTCGTGCAGGACGGCGCGCGAGCCGTATCCGAAGCGGACCGAATCGAGCGCGAGGAACTCTGCCATCGAAGAATGGACTTCGTGAGTCGAACCCGCGATTCTAACCGGCCGCCCTTATACTCGCCCGCATGAGCCGAACCGGCGTCGACACCGACGCGACACCCGAATGCAGCATCGAACCCGGGCGCCTGCTCGAACGGGCGCGCGAGGTCCTGCGCATCGAGGCCGACGCGGTCGCCACGCTCGCCGGGCGCATCGACGAGCGCTTCGCCGAGGCGTGCCGCCTGATCCTCGCGTGTCGCGGCCGCGTCGTCGTCAGCGGGATGGGCAAGTCGGGCCACGTCGCGCGCAAGATCGCAGCCACCCTCGCATCGACCGGAACGCCGTCGTTCTTCGTCCATCCTGCCGAGGCCAGCCACGGCGACCTCGGAATGGTCACGCGCGACGACGTCTTCGTCGCGCTGTCGAATTCGGGCAGCACCGACGAGCTGGTGACGATCGTTCCGATCGTCAAGCGCCAGGGCGCGGGACTCATCGCGATCACCGGCAACGACGCGTCGCCGCTGGCGCAGGCGGCCGACGTGCACCTGAACGCACGGGTCGACCGCGAAGCATGCCCGCTGAATCTCGCGCCCACGGCGAGCACCACCGCCGCGCTCGCGCTGGGCGATGCGCTCGCGGTCGCGCTGCTCGATGCGCGCGGCTTCGGTCCCGAGGACTTCGCCCGCTCGCATCCCGGCGGACTGCTCGGACGGCGCCTCCTCACGCGCGTGACCGACGTCATGCGGTCGGGAGACGCGCTGCCCGCCGTGCGCAGCGACGCACGCGTCGTCGACGCGATCATCGAGATCACGCGCAAGCGCATGGGGATGACGGCGGTGCTCGACGACGGCGGACGGCTCGTCGGAATCTTTACCGACGGGGACCTGCGACGCCTTCTCGAACAGGAGCGCGACCTGCGCGCAGTACCGATCGACGCCGTGATGACGCGCGAACCGGCGACGATCGACGCGCTCGCGCTGGCCGCCGAAGCGGTGCGGGTGATGGAGGAGCGGCGCATCACGCAGCTGCTCGTCGTGGACGCCGACACTCGGCTCGTGGGCGCACTGAACGTGCACGATCTGCTGGCGGCGAAGGTGGCTTGAGGATGGGAAGGGAGAAGGGGGAAGGGAGAAGGGGAAAACCGGGTGAAGAGCGTGATGAGGGCCAGGGCGGGGGAGAACGGTGATCGGGTCGACGATGGGTGAAGTTGCGGAGCGGGCGGCCCGGGTGCGGCTGGTGGCCCTCGACGTCGACGGCACGCTCACCGACGGGCGCCTGTTCATCGGCGGCGACGGCGAGGCGATGAAGTCGTTCTCGGTGCGCGACGGCTTCGGGTTGACGCTGTTGCGCGAGGCCGGGATCCACGTCGCCCTCGTGACCGCGCGCCGATCGACGATCGTGCAGGCGCGTGCCGCCGAGCTGCACATCGACGACGTACGGCAGGGAGTGCCTGACAAGGCGCAGGCGCTGCGCGAGCTGTGCGAACAGCGCGCAACGCCACTCGCCGAGTGCGCCTTCGTGGGCGACGACTGGCCCGACCTGCGCGCGATGTCGATCGCGGGCCTCGCCGCGACGGTGCTCGATGCACCACGCGAAGTGCGCGAACGTGCGCATTGGGTGTCCACGCTGCCTGCGGGCCGCGGCGCGGTTCGCGAGTTCGCCGAGTTCGTGCTGCGCGCGAAAGGCCTCTTCGACGCGATGCTCGCGCATCGCACCGGGGCGGTCGGCAGGCCCGACGATGCCGGCGCAGCCGGCAACGCGGGCAGTTCGCCTGGCGACTTGCCGTGAAGAACGTCCTCCTTCCCGCCTCGAGCGCGACCGCACCGCCGCGCGTCGCCCGACGCGCAGCGGAGCGGCCCGGATGAGGCGGCGCAGCTGGGACCATCTCGCCGCCGGCATCTCGATCCTGCTGCTCTCCGGACTCGCTGCGGGCACGTGGTATCTCGCGCTGCTGTCCGAGCGCGACGAGACACGGCAGACGGCGCGAACGCCGGTCGGCGAACCCGACTATTTCCTCGACGACGCGGTCTTCACGCGGATCAACGTCGAGGGCAACCCCGTATACCGGATGTCGGCCGAGCATCTGATGCATTTTCCCGAGGACGGCACGAGCGTCTACCGGGCGCCGGTGCTGGTCAGCGTCGATCCCGCACGGCCCCGCGTCACGGTGCGCGCCGACCAGGGCCGCTCGAACGCCGAAGGAACGCAGACGGTGCTGACCGGCAACGTCGTTCTCGTGCGCGCGCCCACCCCGAGCGAACCACAGATGACGATCCGCACGGAGCAGGTGACCATCTACAGCGACACCGAGGTCGCGCGCAGCGACCTGCCGGTGCGCATCGAGCGCGGGACCTCCGTCTTGACGGGCGTCGGAATGGAATTCGATAATGCGGCCCGCTCGTTGAAGGTCGATTCCCAGGTCTCGCTCACCTGGCAGCCGCCGCAAACGTCCCGCTGATCATGCGCGCGTCCAACGACCTTCGATCCCCCTCCCCGACGACGAACCACCGGGCCCCGGCGCTCTCCCCGAAGCGCAGGCGCGCATTCGCGCTCGCGGCCGCCGTGCTGGTCGTCGCTGCCGCCGCGGCGACTCCGGCATTCGCGGCCAAAGGCGACAGCGAGGCACCGACGCAGGTCGAATCCGACCGCATGCAGTACGACGACCTGAAGCAGGTCAACGTGTTCATCGGCAATGTCGTGCTCACCAAAGGCACGATCCGCCTCACCGCCGATCGACTCGTCGTGCGACAGGATCCCGAGGGATACCAGTACGCGACCGCGAACGGCGATCTGGCACGCTTTCGACAGAAGCGCGACGGTCCGGGAAATCAGTGGGTCGAGGGACACGCGCTGCAGATCGACTACGACGGCAAGGCCGAGACCGTCCGGCTGCAGCGCCAGGCCATGCTCCGGCGCACCGAGAACGGCCGCGTCGTCGACGAGGTGCACGGCAACGAGATCCTCTACGAATCGGGTACGGAGTTCTTCACCGTCGAGGGAGGCAGCGCACGCACCGGCACCCCCGAGAACCCGGGCGGGCGCGTTCGGGTCGTCATCCAGCCACGCGACGACAAGTCGGGCACTGCGCCGAAACCTTCCGCCCCCGTTCCGCTGAAGCCGGACGACCGGCTCGAAGTTCCGAAGGAAGGCGGATCGGGCCGATGACCAGGCGCGCGCCGCCGGATCGTCCCGACAGCCGCCTGGTCGCTCGGCACCTGATGAAGGCCTACCACGGCCGCAAAGTGGTGCAGGACGTCTCGCTCGACGTCGCCAGCGGCGAAGTCGTCGGCCTGCTCGGCCCCAACGGAGCCGGCAAGACGACCTGCTTCTACATGATCGTCGGGCTCGTTCCCTCCGATGGAGGGACGATCGAGCTGGACGGGACGTCGATCGGCCGCCTGCCGATCCACCGCCGTGCGCGGCTGGGCCTGTCGTACCTTCCGCAGGAAGCGTCGGTCTTCCGCAAGCTGAGCGTCGAGGAGAACATCGTCGCCGTGCTCGAACTGCAGACCGACGAACGCGGCAGAGCGCTCGGTCGCCGCGAGGTCGATTCGCGGCTCGAAGCGCTGCTCGCCGAGCTGCAGATCGAGCACATCCGCTCGAACAGCGCGCAGTCGCTGTCGGGCGGCGAGCGCAGGCGGGTGGAGATCGCGCGTGCGCTCGCCGGCTCCCCGCGCTTCGTCCTGCTCGACGAACCCTTCGCCGGCATCGACCCGATCGCCGTCATCGAGATCCAGCGCATCGTCCGCTTCCTGAAGGAGCGGCAGATCGGCGTCCTGATAACAGACCACAACGTCCGCGAAACGCTTGGCATCTGCGACCGGGCGTATATCATCAGGGCTGGTACTGTTCTTGCTTCAGGTCGCCCCGACGAGGTAGTGCAGAATGAGGACGTCCGCCGGTATTACCTCGGCGAACATTTCTCCATGTAGGCGCTACGGCCGATGAAGCCGTCGCTGCAGCTCAGGCAGACGCAGCAGCTCGCGCTCACTCCCCAGCTGCAGCAGTCCATTCGCCTGCTGCAGCTGTCCACGCTCGAGCTGAACCAGGAGCTGGAGCAGGCGTTGGCCGACAACCCGCTGCTCGAGCGCCTGGACGACCCGTTCGCCGGCTGCGTGCGCGTCGCCGCCAGCGGCTCGCTCGACGATCCGTCGACGAAACCGGCGGATTCCGCGTCTGCGACCGGAGCCGAAGAAGGCAACGGGATCGACGTCGACGACTGGAGTGCCGGGGGCTGGGACGACGCCGGCGACGACGACCGCGGCGGCGACTGGAGCCTGGAGAGCGGGCGCGCACTGGGCGACGACGACGAACGCGACTACCCGCAACTGGCCGCTGCCGCGACCTCGCTGCGCGAGCACCTGGGCGAGCAGCTCGCCGCGACGCGCTGCACGCCGCGCGACCGCGCGCTCGTGCAGCTGCTCATCGATGCGCTCGACGAGGACGGCTTCCTCGAATCGACGCCTGCCGAGGTCGCGGCGATGCTGCCCGCGGAGCTAGACGTCTCGTCCGACGAGGTCGTCACCGCGTTGCGTCTGCTGCAGAGCTTCGATCCGCCCGGCGTCGGCGCGAGCGACCTGCGCGAGTGCCTGATGCTGCAACTCGGCCGGCGGATGGCGAACGGCGAAATGACGCGCGGGCGACGTCCCGTCGAGACGCTGCGGCTCGCACAGGCGATCGTCGAACATCACCTCGAGTCGCTCGCGGCGAAGGACTTCGCACGGCTGCGTCGCGCCCTTCGCTGCGACGACGAGGCGCTTCGCGACGCGCAGGCGATGATCCAGCAGCTCGATCCGCGGCCCGGCGCCGCATTCGCCAGCAACGAGGCCGGCTTCGTCGTCCCCGACGTGATCGCCAGGCGTGTACGCGGCGGATGGATCGCGACGCTGAATCCGGGCGTGATGCCGAGGCTCCGGGTGAACGACGCCTATGCGCAGATCCTCAAGCGCAACCGCGGCGCCGCTCCCGGCCTGTCGGGGCAACTGCAGGAAGCGCGCTGGCTGGTCAAGAACCTGCAGCAGCGTTTCGAGACGATCCTGCGCGTCGCGCAGGCGATCGTCGAGCGGCAGCGCTCGTTCTTCTCGCACGGCGCCGTTGCGATGCGCCCGCTGGTGCTGCGCGAGATCGCGGACGCACTCGGACTGCACGAATCGACCGTTTCGCGGGTGACCTCGCGCAAGTACATCCTGACGCCCTTCGGGACCTACGAGCTGAAGTATTTCTTCGGCAGCCACGTCGCCACCGACAGCGGCGGCGCGGCGTCGAGCACGGCGATCCGGGCGATGATCCGCCAGCTCGTCGAAGCCGAGGATTCGTCCAGCCCGCTGTCGGACGGACGCATCTCCGAGATGCTCGCCGAGCAGGGATTCGTCGTCGCGCGACGCACCGTGGCAAAGTACCGCGAATCGTTGCGCATCCCGACCGTTTCAAGGCGAAAATCCCTGTAGCGCCTGAGAAGGTACGACGGCTCGCTCGGGCCCCTACCTTGCGGCAACCCGTCGTTCCCCCTTCCCCCTTCCCCCTTCCCCCTTCTCTCCCTTCCCCAGGAAAGACCGCATGAACCTCGCCATTTCCGCCCCCGACATCGGCCTGACGCCCGCGATCCGCCAGTACGTCGAGACCAAGCTCGAACGGATCCAGCGCCATTTCGACGAGCCGATCGACGTGACGGTGAACCTCAGTACCGACCGGCTGGTGCAGCGCGCGGCGATGACCCTGCACGTGCGGGGCAACGACCTGTTCGCGGAGTCGAGCGATGCCGACCTGTACGCCGCGATCGACGCGCTGGTCGACAAGCTCGATCGACAGGTGGCGAAATACAAGGAAAAGCGCGACGGCTTCGATCACGATTCCGTGAAATTCCGCCCGGAATCCTGAGACGGCGCGTCTCGATCCGTGGTTTTGCTGCACAGCGCAACCGCAGCGGTTGTCCCGACGCCGCGTGATGGCTATGATCCGCGTTTTTCGGCGCTCGCCGCGGCGGGTGTTGTCCGATGTTGCATAGCAGCACGCCGGTTTTCCCGGCGAGCGGTTTCGAGATGAATCGCCTCTCCCGGTTGCTCCCCCCGCAGAACGTCGTGCTCGACCTTCCGGTCACGAGCAAGAAGCGGCTGTTCGAGCAGGTGGGGCTGCTGTTCGAGAACAACCACGGAATCGAGCGCGGCAAGGTCTTCGATTCGCTGTTCGCCCGCGAGCGGCTCGGCTCCACCGGGCTGGGCGAAGGCGTCGCGATTCCGCACGGTCGGATCAAGGGTTCGAAGGAAGCGCTTGCCGCGGTCGTGCGGCTCGCGCAGCCGATACCGTTCGATGCGCCCGACGGCAAGCCCGTCGGGTTGCTGGTGTTCCTGCTCGTCCCCGAGGCAGCCACCGAGGAGCACCTCGAGTTGCTCTCCGAACTGGCCGAACTGCTCGCCGACACACCCACGCGCGAGGCGCTGCTCGCCTGCGACGACCCGGTGCGCATGCACCGGATCCTGTCCGGGGAAGCACCCGAAGCGGCCGGCTGACGGGCCCTGCGCGGAATCGTATGCTTCGCGAATGAGCGTCACGGTCCGCGCCCTCTTCGATCAGAACCGCGAAGAACTTCGCCTGTCGTGGGTCACGGGCGAGGCCGGCAGCGGGCGCACGGCGACTCCGGCGTCGATCGAGCCTGCCGATCTGATCGGCTACCTGAACCTGATCCATCCCAACCGGATCCACGTCTACGGACACGCCGAGCGCGCGTATACCGAGCAGCTCGAAGGCGCGCGCCACCGCGCGCTCGTCACCGAACTGGTGGCCGGAAAGCCGCCGGCGGTGATCATCGCCGAGGGCCTCGAGACGCCGGCCGAACTGCTTGCCGCGGCCAGCGCCGACGACCTGCCGGTGATCTCGTGCCCGTTGCCCGCGGCGCGCGTCATCGCGTCGCTGCGCTCCTACCTGTCGAAGGCAGTCGCGCCCTCCTGCTCGAAGCACGGTGTGCTGATGGACGTGCTCGGGATGGGCGTGCTCATCAGCGGCGAATCGGGGCTCGGCAAGAGCGAGCTGGGGCTCGAGCTGGTCAGCCGCGGGCACGGACTCGTCGCCGACGACGTCGTCGAGCTGGCGCGCATCGCACCGCACGCGATCGAGGGCCGCTGCCCGCCGCTGCTGCGCGACCTGCTCGAGGTGCGCGGCCTCGGACTGCTCGACGTCCGGACGATCTTCGGCGAAGCCGCGGTGCGGCGGAAGATGACGCTGAAGCTCATCGTGCACCTCGTGCGTCGCACCTCGATGGACGACGAGCATCAGCGACTGCCGCTCGAAGCGCTCACCGAGGACGTGCTCGGCCTGCCGATCCCGAAGGTCGTGATCCCGGTGGCGGCCGGGCGCAACCTCGCGGTGCTCACCGAGGCGGCGGTGCGCAGCACCATCCTCCAGTTGCGCGGCTTCGACACCACGGGCGACTTCCTCGACCGTCAGCGCAGGCTGATGGAATCCGGGTAGGACGCCGAGCGATGCGCGTCGTGCTGATCACCGGGATCTCCGGATCGGGCAAGTCGGTGGCGACCAACGTGCTCGAGGACGACGGCTACTTCTGCATCGACAACCTGCCCGCGCGTTTCCTCGGCGAGGTCATCGCATCGCTGCAGGACGCCGGGCACGAGAAGGTCGCCGTGTCGATCGATGCGCGCAGCGGCGATTCGGTGAGCGAACTGCGCGACGTCGTCGGCGCCCTCGCGCGCCACGGGCACGACGTCAAGGTGATCTTCCTGAACGCACGCACCGAGACGCTCGTGCAGCGCTATTCGGAAACGCGACGCCGGCACCCGTTGTCGCTGCGCGGCGGCGACGGCCCCGACGCGCCGACGTTGATCGAGTCGATCGAACGCGAGCGCGAGATGATGTCGCCGATCGAGGACCTCGGCGTGTCGCTCGACACGAGCGACCTGCATCCGAACGTGCTGCGCAACTGGGTGCGCGACGTGGTCGGCACCGATCGCGCGTCGATGACGATCGTCTTCGAGTCGTTCGCGTACAAGCACGGCGTTCCGCTCGACGCCGACCTCGTCTTCGACGTGCGCTGCCTGCCGAATCCCTACTACACGGCCGAACTGCGCCCGCTCACCGGGCTGGACGCGCCGGTGGCCGAGTACCTGCAGTCGATCCCCTCGGTGCAGCGCATGGTCGACCACATCGCCGAATTCCTGCGCGCGTGGCTGCCGCATTACATCCTCGAGAACCGCAGTTACCTGAGCGTGGCGATCGGGTGCACGGGGGGCCAGCACCGTTCGGTATACTGCGTCGAAGAGCTGGCCCGGCGTTTCCGTCGAATCGAACAGGTTCTCGTGCGCCATCGCGCGCTCGCTTCCCGCCAGGCCTCCAGGCCCTGACCCTTCGAGAAGAGTCGCGATGCCCGGCGAACTGGCGATCTTTCCGCTCGAAACGGTTCTCTTTCCCGACGGGGTGCTGACGCTGCGCGTGTTCGAGGCGCGCTACCTCGACCTCGTCAGCGAATGCACGGCGGCGGGCAGCCCGTTCGGCGTCTGCCTGATCACCGAAGGCAGCGAGATCGACCCCGGCGCCACGCACGAGCCCGTCGGCTGCACGGCGCGCATCATCGACTTCGACGTCGAGGATTCGGGTCTCCTGAACGTGCGCGCGCTCGGTGGCCAGCGCTTCCGCGTGCTCGATCGACGGCTGCGCCAGGACGGGCTGATCCGCGCAGACATCGAGATGATCGACCCCGACGATGAAGTGCCCGTTCCCGAGGAGCACGCCGACTGCGAAACGCTGGTGCGCCGTCTCGTCGACGACCTCGTCGCGCGCGAGAGCGATCCGATGCGGCGGATGATCGCCGAGCCATACCGCTTCGACTCCGCTTCGTGGGTCGGCAACCGCATCTGCGAGTTCCTGCCGATCGCGCCGCGCGCGCGGCAGAAGCTGATGGAGCTGAACGACGCCGCCATGCGGCTGTCGCTCATCCACCAGTACCTGCATCAGCACCAGGTTCTTTGATCGCGCAGAGCGGAGAGCAGCGCCTTGACCGGCGCCGGCAGCGGCGCGGCCTGCGTTTCGTCGAGCGCCAGCCACCGCGTCGCGCACGCCGCCTCGGCTGCGGCTTGCGCTGCGTCGCAGTCGAGCACGATCGGGCGCGCGCGCAAGCGAAAATGCGTGAACGCGTGGTCGACGACGGCAAGCTCGCCCCGCGCACGCGTGCGCAGCGCGAAACGGCGCAGCGCAAGCTGCGTCGCATCGCCCGCCTCCTCGGATGATGATTCGGGCAGCGACCACATCCCACCCCAGACGCCGCTCGGCGCGCGCTTTTCGATCAACACCTGTCGATCGCGGCGGATGACGAGCCAGGTCCGTTCGCGCAGCGGCAACGCGCGCCGCGGACGAGGCGACGGAATCGATGCGACGAGCCCTTCGCGATGTGCGACGCAGTCGTTGGCGAGCGGGCACGCGTGGCAGGCGGGGCGCGTTCGCGAGCACAGGCTCGCGCCGAGATCCATCAGTCCCTGCGTGTACGCCTCGATCGACTCGTGCGGCAGCTGGCGCTCGGCGGTGCTCCACAGCGCAGCGGTCACCGCGGGCTCTGCGGCGTGCCCGCGGATTCCGGCCCAGCGTGCGAGCACCCGGCGTACGTTGCCGTCGAGGATCGCCGCGCGGCGCCCGAATGCGAACACTGCGATCGCCGCCGCGGTCGAGCGGCCGATGCCGGGGAGGCGCTCGAGCCCGGCCGCGGTCGACGGAAAGACGCCGCCGTGCTGCCCGACGATCTCGCGCGCGCAACGGTGCAGGTTGCGCGCGCGGCTGTAGTACCCGAGACCGCTCCACGCCGCGAGCACGTCGTCCTCGGCGGCGGCGGCGAGCGCCTCGAGCGTCGGGAAACGCGCGACGAAACGAAGATAGTACGGAACGACGCTCGTGACGCGCGTCTGCTGAAGCATGATCTCCGACAGCCAGACGCGATACGGGTCGCGAGTGTGCTGCCACGGGAGGTCGTTGCGGCCGTGCCGGCGCTGCCAGTCGACGAGTCGGGGTGCGATCACGGGGCGGATTGTAGGCGGGTCGGCGCGTGACGGTGGCGTGCGGGTCGGTGG
>DASWVL010000182.1:0-3529 GCA_036406255.1 Zeimonas sp. | reverse complement strand
CGATCGAACCGGCGAGCGACAGCCGCGGATATCGGTCGGCCTCGGCGGCGCCCAGTTCGGAGGCCGCGGCCGCGACCGCACGCTCGGCGGCGACGAGGTCGGGGCGCTGCGCGAGCACGCGCGCGGGCACCGAATCGACGTCGAACGCCTGCGGTTCGGGCAGCTGCGCTCGCGACGCGGCGACGGCGTCGCGCAGTTCCGCCACCGGCAGCGCGGCGAGCGTAGCGAGCTGCACGCGCGCCACGTCGCAGTCGGCGCGCTGCGCGGTGGTGCGGGCGCGCGCGTCGGCGGCGTTTGCGCGCGCGAGCGCGGCGTTCGCCGGCGCCTCGAATCCGGCGTCGGTCTTGCGCAGCGTCAGCGATTCGGTCTGTGCCAGCGACGCCGCCTGCGCCTGCAGCACGTCGACCAGCGCTTCGCAGGCGCGCAGCCCGACGTAGGCATCGGCGATCTCGGCGGCGAGACTCACCCGGGCGTCGTGCCACTGCAGCCGCGCACCGTCGAGGCGCGCCTGCGCCGCGGCTGCGCGGTTGCGCGCCGCGCCGAACACGTCGATCTCCCAGCGCGCATCGAGCGTGCCGCTGGACATCGTCGCCGCCGCCGGCGAACCGGCGGCGATCAGCAGCGTGTTGCCGCGGTTGACGCTCGCGTTGGCGTCGAGCGTCGGCGCGAGCGCGGCGCCGGCCGCGCGGGCATTTGCCCGCGCCTCGGCAATGCGCTGCGCCGCCTGCTCGAGCGTCGGGCTGTTGCGCTGCGCGTCGTCGATCAGGCGCACGAGCAGCGGATCGTCGAAGCGGGTCCACCAGTCGACGAGGGCCTCGGCGCTGCCTTCATGCGGCAGCGGCGCGGACCAGGAAGCAGGCACGGACGCAGGTTCTTGCGCTACGGGCGGCGACGAGGCGCATCCGGCCAGCACCGCGAGGAGCCACGCGACGAGGGCGCCGCTGCGAAGCATCGTTCGCGCCGCAGGCAGCCGCGGCTCATCCGGCCGGCGAGTCGCAGGAATCATGGGAATGCGCTGGGTGAAGCGAACCGACCAGTGTAGCGCGAGAGCCTCCGATATACTTTGCCGGACACAAAGCGGGCACACTGACGGGAGGAGACATGCATCGATCGTGGACGATTCGCGCACTCGCCGGCGCGCTGGCCCTGTGCGCGAGCGCCGGCGCCTGGGCGCAGCAGGTCACGCTGCGCGGCGTGAACGCGTTCCAGGAGGGCACCGCCTTCGCGAAGCCCTTCGAGGACTTCATCGAGAAGGTGAACGCCGACGGCAAGGGCGTGATCCAGATCCAGTACATCGGCGGTCCGAAGGCGATGCCGCCGTTCGAGGTCGGCAACGCAGTCAAGTCCGGCGTCGTCGACATCGCGAACGTCACGAGCGCGTTCTACACGAACCTGATGCCGGAGGCCGAGGCGCTGAAACTCGCCACGCAGCCGATCCAGCAGCAGCGCAAGAGCGGCGCGTGGGAGTACCTGAACCAGCTGCACAACGAGAAGATGAACGCCTGGTACCTCGCGCGCACCGGCGACGGCGTCCCCTTCCACCTGTACGTGAACAAGCCGATCGAGAAGGCCGACCTCAAGGGCCTGACGATCCGCGTCACGCCGATCTACCGCGCATTCTTCGCGGCGCTCGGCGCCAACCTCGTGCAGACCGCCCCCGGCGAGGTCTACACCGCACTCGAGCGCGGCGTCGTCGACGGCTACGGCTGGCCGATCCAGGGCATCTTCGATCTCGGCTGGCAGGAGAAGACGAAATACCGCGTCGACCCGGGCTTCTACCAGGTCGACGTCAACATCCTGGTCAACCTCGACCGCTGGAAGAAGCTCACCGACGCGCAGCGCGACGTGCTGGCGAAGGCTGCGCAATGGGTCGAGGAGCGCAACGCGCTGAACGCGGAGATCAACGCCGCCGAACGCAAGCGCCAGGCCGGTGCCGGCATCCAGACGATCACGTTGCAGGGCGCCGAGCTGGAGAAGTGGAATTCCACGGCGCAGGAAGCGGGGTGGGCGTACGTGAAGGAAATCGCACCGAAGAACGCCGACGAACTGCGCAAGCTGCTCGCACCCTGACCCGCGGCACGCGGCCGGCGCGCGCCGGCCGCACCATCGCCTCGCCCCCCACCGAATGATCGCGACGCTCCATCGGCGTCTGCTCGACCTCTGCGGCGTGCTCGCCGGCGTCGGCTTCGCGCTGATCGCGCTCGCCACCGCGTGGGACGTCTTCACGCGCAACGTGTTCGGAGAGAGCGTGCGCGGGCTCGTCGACGTCGTCGAGTACGCGCTGTTCGTCACCACCTTCCTCGCCGCGCCCTGGGTGCTGCGCAAGGGCGGTCACGTCCAGGTCGACTTCGCCGTCAGCGCGCTGCCGCCGCGCGCCCGGCGCGGCGCGGCGCGGCTCTCGGATGCCGTCGGCCTGGCGATCGCGCTGGTGCTCCTCGTCTATTCCACGCGCGTGACGTTCGCCGCCTGGCAGCAGGGAAGCATGGTGCTGAAGGCGGTCGTCTTTCCGGAGTGGTGGGTGTTCGTCGTGATGCCCTTCGCGTCGCTGCTGCTCGCGATCGAGTTCGCGATCCGGCTCGGCGGGCGGGAAACGACGCGCCAGGCGCCGGACCTCTGAGCACGACGAAGGGACGCGACGATGCCCTGGCAGGAAGCGCTGTTCTTGCTCCTCGGCGTGCTGGTCGGACTGCTGCTGCTCGGCCTGCCGGTTGCCTTCGCGTTCTTCGCGGTGAACATCGTCGGCGCGATGGTCTTCCTCGGCGGCGACATCGGGCTGATGCAGATGGTGCGCAATTCCGTCACCGCGCTCACCAACTACTCGCTGGCGCCGATCCCGCTGTTCATCCTGATGGGTGAACTGCTGCTGCACACCGGGGTCGCGTTCCGCGCGATCAACGCGATCGAGCAGTTGATCTCCCGCGTGCCCGGTCGCCTGCCGATCGTCAGCGTCGTCGGCGGCACCGTCTTCGCGGCGCTGTCCGGGTCGTCGATGGCCAACACGGCGATGCTCGGCAGCGCGTTGCTGCCCGACATGCTCCGTCGCGGCTACGATCCGCGCATCGCGATGGGCCCGATCATGGCCACCGGCGGCATCGCGATGCTGATCCCGCCGTCGGCGCTCGCCGTGCTGCTCGGCAGCCTCGCCGGCATGTCGATCTCGAAGCTGCTGATCGCCGGCGTGCTGCCCGCGCTGTTGATGGCGACGCTCTTCATCGGCTACATCGTGTTCGTCTGCGTGCGCGACCCTTCGCGCGCGCCGCGCGAGGACGCCTCCGACGCAACCGGATGGGCGCGCTACCGCCCCTTCGTCGTCGACGTCGTCCCGCTGTCGCTGATCTTCGTCGCCGTCGTCGGCAGCCTGGTCGCCGGCATCGCGACGCCCACCGAATCGGCCGCGCTCGGCTGCGTCGCGTCGGCGATCGCCGCGCTCGGCTACCGCGCGCTCGACCGGCGCAACCTCGTCGTGTCGCTGGTCGAGACGGCGAAGATCAGCGTGATGATCCTGTTCATCATCGTCGCGTCGATCACC
>DASWVL010000181.1:0-8897 GCA_036406255.1 Zeimonas sp. | reverse complement strand
GTCGACCATCACCGTGATGCCGCCGCCGGGCCAGACGTAGGCGGGCGCCCCGCCGCAGCTCACGCGCGTGAGCAGGTCCTTGATCGAACGCGTGAGCAGCACCGGGTTCTCGGTGACGCCCGCCCGCAGGCTGCCGCCCGCCCCGCCGACGAAGAGCACGGTGGCAAGCGCCGGCTCGCAGTTCTCGCCGATGCGCTCGACCACCTTGCGCACCGGCGCGGGCATCGTTGCGCGCACCGGGCGAAGCGCCTCGTCGAGTTCGAACCATTCGGCGTGCTCGCCGGTGGTCGACACCATCAGCAGCCGCAGCCCCGGGCGTGCCACCGCCGGATCCCAGCCCTCGACGATGGTCAGCGGATCCTCGATGTCGGTGCCTCCCCAGCCGGTGCCCGGGTTGGCGACCTGGAAATAGCGTCCCGGCGTCGACCTGCGGCCCCGGATGCGAATGCCCGAGGGCGGCATGTCGAGGCAGCGGCCCGCCTGATGCTCGGTCAGCACGCCGGTGATGTGATCGTCGACGACGACGACTTCGTCGGCGTGGCCGAACCACTGCTTCGCGAAGATACCGATCGTCGCGGAACCGCAACCGACGCGCATGCGCTGTTCCTCGACACCGTTGATGCGCGGCGCGCGCCCGGCCTGCACGGACAGCTGCGCCCCGCCTTCGATCTCGAGGTCGACCGCCTCGCCGTTGCCGAGCGCCATCATCAGCTCGCAGGTGACGCGGCCTTCCTTCTTCGAGCCGCCGGTCAGGTGATGCACCCCGCCCAGCGACAGGAACTGCGAGCCGTACTCGATCGTCGTCACGTGCCCGACCGCCTCGCCCCGATGACGCACGGTCGACTGCTCGGCGCCGAGATAGCGGTCGGTGTCGATCTTCACCTTGAAGCTGCAGTAGCTGAAGATGCCCTCGGTGACGACGGTGACGAGATCGACGCCCTCGACACGGCTCGAGACGATGAACGGCGCCGGCTTGTAGTCGGGGTACGTCGTGCCGCTGCCGACGCCCGAGACGAACACCGGCGCGTCGTTCAGCAGTGCGCCGTCCCAGCCGGCCACCGTCGAGGCGACCGTTTCGGCGCCGGGTTTCGCGAGCAGTACGACCGGATCGGTGCGCGTCAGCACGCCGTCGGCGTTGCCGTAGCGGTTGCAGGCGCCGAGCCGTCCGGGGCTGATCTGGCACAGCACCGGGCAGGCGTCGCACTGGATCTTGCCCGCCGCCATGCGCTCGGGCGCGCGCGCGGCGACGACCTGCGGCTGCGGCGACGCATCGAACTGCTCGCCGATCGCGTTCGAACCGATCTTCGTCATCGCGCCCGTGCCTCGACGATTGCCGCGCGCAGGCGGTCGGGGGTGACCGGCACCTCTTGCATGCGCACGCCAACGGCGTGGTGGATCGCATTCAGGATCGCCGGCGCCGTGGCGACGAGCGCCGGTTCGCCGACGCCCTTGGCGCCGCGCGGGCCGAGCGGTTCGGCGTCCTCGATGAGATGCACGCGGATCGGCGGAATGTCGCCGGCGGTGGGGATCAGGTAGTCGTGGAGGTTGTCCGTCCGCCCCGTGACGTATTCCTCCATCAGTGCCAGGCCCAGGCCCTGCGCAATGCCGCCGTGGATCTGGCCCTCGACCTGCGTCGGGTTGATCGCGCGTCCGACGTCGTGCGCGGCGTGGATCGCCAGCACGCGCACGGTGCCGAGCGCGACGTCCACCTCGACCTCCGCGACCTGCGCGGCGAACCCGTAGGTGGCGTAGGGGACGCCCTGCCCGTCGGCATCCAGCGGTACCGTGGGCGGATCGAAATGCCCGGTGCCGACCAGCACGTCGCCGCGCGAATCGAGGGCGAGCGTTCGCAGGTCGATACGTGCGCCGGAACCCGCTTCCCCGGCGCGAGCGGCCGAGACGACGCCGCCCTCGATGCACAGCGTCGCCGGCTCGTCGACGCCGAGCAACGCGAGCAGGCGCGCGCGCAGGTCCTCTCCCGCAAGTCGCGCGGCGTTGCCCGAGACGAAGGTCTGGCGCGACGCCGAGCTCTTGCCGGCATCGAGCGTGAGGTCGGTGTCGGCGCAGACCTGGTCGATGCACGCGAGCGGTACGCCGAGTGCATCGGCGAGGATCTGCGGCAGGATCGTGTACGTGCCCTGGCCGATGTCGACTGCGCCGTTGTACAGGACGACACGTCCGTCGGCGCGCAGGCTCGCCTGCATCGACGAGGGATTCGCGATCACGGTGTTGCCGATCCCGTACCACATGCAGGCGACGCCGACACCGCGTCGCTTCGCGTTGGCGTAGCGCCGGTGCGGATCGCTCGAGCCCCGATCGGCGACCTCGATCGACTGAGCAGTCGTCGTCGAGTCGTCCGCTGCGTCGCCGTGCTCGCCCGCGGCCTTCGCGTTGAACCGGTGGGCGCGCGCACGCGCCTCGCGCCAGGCGGGACGCAGCGCGTCGAGGCACGCCCGCAGCCCGGCGCTCGCCTGCAGTCGCTGGCCGGTGCAGGTGCGGTCGCCGGCACGCAGCGCGTGCTCGAAGCGGTATTCGAGCGGATCGACGCCGAGGCGTTCGGCGAGCCGGTCGACGAGCGTCTCGTTCAGCAGCGTCGACTGCGGGACCCCGAAGCCGCGGAACGCACCGCCGATCGGGCCGTTCGTGTAGACGGCGCGCGTGAGCGCGCGAACGTGTTCGACGCGGTACGGCCCGCTTGCATGGATCGGAACGCGGTTCGCCACCGTCGGCCCCCACGATGCGTAGGCCCCGGTGTCGAAGTCGCCCTCGAAGCGGTAGGCGAGCATGCGCCCGTCGGCGTCGGCCGCGAGAGTCGCGCGCATCCGCGCCGGATGACGCTTCGTCGTCGACACCATCGACTCGGGACGCGTGTAGACGATGCGCGCCGGACGCGCGAACTTGCGCGCCGCCGCCACGACGAGCGGCTGGATCGAGATGTCGAGCTTGCCGCCGAAGCCGCCGCCGACCGCCGACGGCACGATGCGCACCTGCGACGGATCGAGCGCGAACATCGAAGCCAGTTCGCTGCGGTCCAGGTACGGCGTCTGCGTGCACGCGAAGACGGTGACGCGCTCGACGGCGTCGTCGCTGCGCGACCACTGCGCGTAACCCGCCTCCGGCTCGATGTACGCGTGCTCGATGTGCCGCGTGCGCATCGTCGCGTCGATCGCCACGGCGGCCTCGGCGATCGCCGCATCGACGTCACCGAGCGCCACGCGGCCGCGGCACAGCACGTTGTCGGGGTGGCTCTCGTGCAGCGCGGCTGCGCCTTCGGCGAGCGCTTCGCCGGGCGCCTCGAGCGCGACACGCGGCGAGAAATGCACCGGAGCGTCGGCGAGGTCGATCGCCTCGAGCGTCTCGCGCTCGCCAACCAGCACGAGCACCGCCTCGCCGCGCATGCGGACCACGCCCTCGGCGATCGCGGGCTGGTCGCGCAAGTCGGGAAAGATCGCAAAGCGGTTGTACGGGATGTCGCGGGCGGTGAGCACGCCCAGCAGGCCGGGATGGGCTGCGACGAATGCGTCGAGATTTCCGTACTCGAAGCTCGCCGACGCGTGCGGCGAGCGGAGGATTTTCAGCCAGCACGCATCGGCCGGTGCGCGATCGGCCCCGTACGACGCGCTTCCGTCGACCTTCGCCAGCGCGTCGAGGCGCGGCACGCGCGCACCGACCGCGCTGCCCACCGCCGTCTGCTCGATCGTGCAGACCTCGGTCGTCACCGCGCCGACGCCCGCTGCGGCGAGCACCGCTTCGACGATCTTGCGATATCCGGTGCAACGGCACAGCACGCCACCGAGCCCGTCGAGTACCTGCTCGAGCGTCGGCTCGGGGTGTCGGCGCAGCACGTCGACGGCGGTCATCAGCATGCCGGGCGTACAGATGCCGCACTGTGCCGCGCCGTGCTCGAGGAAGGAGCGGCGAAGCGCGGCCTCGATCGACGACGGCGACGCCTGCGCCAGCGCCTCGACGGTCACGACTTCCCGTCCGGCGCACTGTCCGAGCGGGACGATGCACGAGCAGACCGCTTCGCCGTCGAGCAGCACGGTGCACGCCCCGCAGTCGCCGGCGTGACAGCCCACCTTCGTCCCCGTCAGGCCAAGCTCGTCGCGCAGGCAGTCCGACAGCCGCACGGAGGGCAGCGAACGCAACTCGCGCTCTCGCCCATTCACGCGAAGGCGCAGAGGCGCGGCGAGCGCGGCGTCCGCGCCGGTGCGCAGCGAGCTTCCTGCGAGCGGCGGCGCATCGGGCACAGGGTCGGCGTCGAGGGCGGCGATCCGCCCGAGCGGTCGGTCCATTCGTTCAGTCCCCGATGCGAGGCGACGCGACGGCGGCGCCGTCCTCGAGCGCAAGCTCGGCAACGAGGCGTCGCGTGAGTTCGACCGCCGCGTGCCGGCGATAGGCGGCCGTGCCGCGCACGTCGTCGATCGGCTGCAGCGGAGCGAGCGTCTCTTCGCCGAGAAGCGCCTCGAAGCGCTGGGCGAGCGCCGGGCGCGGCGTGCGCAGCAGGCGCGACTCGAGCGTGCGCAGCCGCACGGCCGCCGCCGAACACGAGCCGACGGCGATGGCGCAGCGTTCGAGCCGGTCGTGCGCGTCGAAATCGAGCGCGACCGCCACCATTGCGATCGAGATCACCAGCGAGTGCCGGTGGCCGAGCTTCAGGAACCCGGAACGCGCGCGCGGCGACGGCAGCGGAAGCTCGATCGCGACGAGCAGTTCGTCGGGCGCGAGGGCAGTGCGCCGGTTGCCGAGCACGAACTCGTCGACCGCCAGCCGGCGTCGAGCGCGCAGACTCGCGAGCTCGAGCCGGGCATCGAGCGCGAGCAACGCCGGGACGCCGTCTGCAGCGGGCGATGCGTTGCACAGGTTGCCGCCGATCGTCGCGCGGTTCTGCACCTGGATGCCGCCGATCTCGCGCGCGGCCTGTCGAAGCGCGGCGAAACGCGCATCGGGCGCGCAGCGCGCAATCGCGGACCACGGCGTCGACGCTCCGATGCGCAGCACCGGCATGCCGTCGGCACCGGTTGCGCGGGTGATCCCGCGAAGCTCCTCGACAGCGGAGAGGTCGAGCAGCGATTCGGAAACCGGGCGGCCCACCCGGGCCGGATAGAAATCGGTACCGCCGGCCAGCGGCGTCCAGCGGTCCTGGGCGAGCAGACGAAGCGCGTCGTCGAGGTCGTCCGCACTGCGGTAGCGCGGCAGCGCGTCGCGCGCGGGGGCGGCGGCTTCAGCGGGCATCGCATTCCCCGGAATGGCACGCGAAGCGGCATGAAGTGACCGCTTCATTCATTGCGTTGCGCGTCGAAATTAACCCACGGTACCATTGACCGTCAATACGCCCGCCTTGCCGCGCTGCCCTCGCGCAACCGCTCATGACCCACGTCGTCCTCGAATCCTGCATCCGCTGCCGCTATACCGACTGTGTCGACGTGTGTCCCGTCGACTGCTTCCGCGAGGGGCCGAACATGCTCGTCATCGACCCCGACGAGTGCATCGACTGCGCGGTGTGCATCCCGGAATGCCCGGTCGAGGCGATCGTCGCCGAGGAGGACGTCCCTCCGGGGATGCAGTCGTACATCGGGCTGAACGCGGAGCTGGCGAAAGGCTGGCCGGCGATCACCCGCAAGAAGGAACCGCTGCCCGACGCGGAGGAATGGAAGGACGCGCCCGACAAGCTGCAATACCTCGAGCGCTGATCCGCGCAAAGCGCGCGCCGCGCATGCCATCCCGGCCCGGGCACCACGCGTGCACGGTGCTCGACGTCTTCCGGTCGTCGCTTTCGAGGGGCGGCGAAATGGGTACAAGATCGGTACGCGTTTCGCGCGTCCGTTCGGGACGAGCCGGCGACGCGCGCGCAAGCGCCGTTCGTCAGCTGGAAAACGGGAAAAACGCAACAATATGAAGTCCTTGTCGGGCGCTCGGGTAATTCCGTGTTGCGTAGCGGAAAAGCCCGTCCGCATAATCGTTGAACCAGGCTCGCCCGGACGATCGAATGCTGTACGACATCCGTGAAGCGCAACGCGCTTTCCTGAATCCGCTGTCGAGCTGGGCCGACTCGATGAGCAGGCTCTACACGAACCCGTACAGCCCGCTCGCGTATGCGCCTTTCGCGCGTCGCATCTCGGCGGGCCTGGAGCTCGTCCACCGCCTCGGAAAGGAATACGAGAAGCCGGAATTCGGCATCGCATCGACGACGATCGAGGGCCGCGAGGTTCCCGTCGTCGAGAGCGTCGCGATCGAGCGGCCGTTCTGCCGGCTGCTGAAGTTCGACCGTCGCCTTCCGCGCGCATTGGTGCACCGCAGCCACGATCCGGTCGTCCTCGTCTTCGCTCCGCTGTCGGGCCACCACGCGACGCTGCTGCGCGACACCGTTCGCACGCTGCTCGCCGATCACGTCGTCTACATTACCGACTGGACCGATGCGCGAATGGTCCCGCTGTCGCACGGTCCGTTCCACCTGGACGACTACGTCGCGTACGCCGTCGAGTTCCTGCGCCACCTCGGCCCCGACGTGCACGTGATGTCGGTGTGCCAACCGACGGTTCCGGTGCTGGCGGCGATCTCGCTGATGGCCGCCGCCGAAGACCCGCACCTGCCGCGAACGATGACGATGATGGGCGGCCCCATCGACACGCGTCGCTGCCCGACGCAGGTGAACAACCTTGCGCAGACCCGCAGCTACGAATGGTTCGAGCGCAACGTCATCTATCGCGTGCCCGCCCGGCACCCGGGCGCGGGGCGCCGCGTGTATCCGGGCTTCCTGCAGCACGCCGGGTTCGTCGCGATGAACGCCGATCGCCACATGAGCTCGCACTGGGAGTTCTACCTGAGCCTGATGAAGGGCGACCTCGGCGATGCCGAGGCGCACCGCCGCTTCTACGACGAGTACAACGCGGTGCTCGACATGCCCGCCGAGTACTATCTCGACACGATCCGCACCGTCTTCCAGGAACACGCACTGCCCAGGGGTACGTGGAGCGTGCGGCACGAAGGCGCGATGCATCGCATCGAACCGTCGCGAATCCGCAATGTCGCGCTGTTCACCGTCGAAGGCGAACTCGACGACATCTCGGGCGCCGGGCAGACGCAGGCTGCGCACGACCTCTGCTCGTCGTTGCCGGCCGCCCAGAAGCGGCACCTCACGGTGCAGGGCGCCGGCCACTACGGGATCTTCAGCGGCCGCCGCTGGCGCGAGCGCGTCTACCCCCGGGTACGCGAGTTCATCGCATCGCACCGCGCCGCGGTTGCGCTGCGCAAGGTGGCGTGAGCACCGACAAGGCCCGACGCATCGCGCGCATCGACCCGCAGCGCTGCATCGGCTGCACGCGCTGCATCGACGCCTGTCCTTTCGACGCGATCATCGGCGCCCCGCAGCGCATGCACACGGTGATCGAGGAGCCGTGCATCGGCTGCGAACTGTGCATCGCGCTCTGCCCGGTCGACTGCATCGAGCTGATCGTCGCGCAACCGGCAGCGGCGCTCACGCGAGCGCAGGCGATCGAAGCGCGCGAACGACGCGAGCGTCGACGCGAACGGCTCGCGCGCGAGGCCGAAACGCCGCCCGCGCCGGCGTTCGACCGGGAGGCGATCGTCGCCGCCGCGGTGCGCCGGGCGCACGAACGACATCGCGCGCCCCGACGCACGGGCGCGACCCCGAAGCCGTGAACGCGCAGAAACGCGCGGAGATCTTCGCGCGCCTGGAAGCGCTCGATCCGCATCCGCGCACCGAGCTCGAATACCGGACGCCCTTCGAGCTGCTCGTCGCGGTGATCCTGTCGGCGCAGGCGACCGACCGCAGCGTGAACCTCGCCACGCGCGAGCTGTTTCGCGTGGCGAACACCCCACAGGCGATCGTCGGGCTGGGCGCCGACGGCCTCGCGCCGTACATCCGCTCGATCGGCCTGTTCCCGACGAAGTCGAGGAACGTCGTGGCGATGGCGCAGATCCTTCTCGACCGGTACGACGGGCAGGTGCCGGCCGATCGGGAAGCGCTCGAGCAGCTTCCCGGCGTCGGACGCAAGACGGCCAACGTGGTGCTGAACGTCGCCTTCGGCCAGTCGACGATCCCGGTCGACACGCACGTGTTCCGCGTCGCGAACCGCACGCGCGTCGCGCCGGGAAGCACGCCGCTGGAAGTCGAGCGGCGGCTGTTGCGCCTGGTGCCCGAGCGCTTCCGGATGCACGCGCATCACTGGCTCATCCTGCACGGGCGCTACGTCTGCAAGGCGCGCATACCCGAGTGCTGGCGCTGCCCGATCGCCGACCTCTGCGAATACCGACCGAAGACGCCCGCGCCGAAGTGACGCGAGCGCCGCTCCACAACTCATGTTCGACCCTTCCCGCGCCGACGTTCGCCGCTTCTTCTGCGAGACGTGGCGCAAGCACCGGGAGCAGTTGCCGCTGAGCCCGCTCGAGTCGATCGCGCTCGACGCGATCCTGCTGCATCCCGAATACCACCGCGACCTCGATTCGGTCGACGAAGCGCTCGCCGCCGACTATCCGGTCGAGGCCGGTCGCACGAACCCGTTCCTGCACCTGTCGCTGCACCTGGCCGTCGCCGAGCAGTTGCAGATCGACCAGCCGCACGGCATTCGCGCCGCGTGGCAGCGGCTCGCGGCCGCGCGCGACCGGCACGAGGCGACGCACGTGCTGATCGAGTGCCTCGCCGAAACCGTCTGGCGCGCGCAGCGCGACGCGAAGCCGCCCGACGGCGATGCCTATCTGGCCTGCGTGCAGAAGGTATCGAAATGAGAGAACGATCCCCTTCTGTTAACCTTCGCCCCGAATTTCCTGCTCGCAAGGACCGCCTCGCGGGCCGCTGAGCCACCGCACGGAAACGCCGATGTTCGGACGCCTGATGCCCCGCGAGGGCAACTTCTTCGAGCTGTTCAACCGGCACG
>DASWVL010000180.1:0-1540 GCA_036406255.1 Zeimonas sp. | reverse complement strand
GACGCTGATCGACCTGAACCCGAAGGGCGCCTTCGGCATCGGCGTGCGTCTCGACCGCGACACGATCGAGACCGCCTTGCTGGATTTCGGCGGCCAGATCCTCGCCCGCCGCGTGCATGACCGCATCCTGCCCTCCCCCGACGAGACGCTGCAGCTCGTGCTCGCCGACATCGAGGCGGTGCTCGACGTGCTCACCGCGGAGGAGCGCGAGCGCCTGACCGGAATCGGCGTTGCGCAGCCCTTCAACCTCGGCGCGTGGCTGCGCGAGCTGAACCTGCCGAACGAGGACTTCCGCGCGTGGGACGAGGTCGATTTCGCCTTCGAGCTTGGCGAAGCGAGCGGCCTGCCGGTGTTCGGCGAAAACGACGGCAACGCGGCGGCGATCGCGGAGCTGTTCTACGGCTGCGGACGCGAGTTCGACGACTTCCTGTATCTCTTCATGGGGCCGGTGATCGGCTGTGGCATCGCGCTGAACGGCGACTGCCTGCGCGGCGTCACCGGCAACGCCGGCGACATCGCGGTGATGCCGGTGCCGCCGAGCCGCCTCGCCTCGGCGCAGGCGCCCGCGCACAAGTGGGACATGCTGCTGTCGCGCGCCTCGCTCAACGCGCTGGGCCGCCACCTGCGGCATGCCGGCGCGATCGTGACGAGCCATGCGGACCTCGAGCGCCATATCCGCGCCCATCACCCGGCCGTCGAGGAGTGGGTCGAAGACTGCATCGACGCCCTCGCGCCGGCGGTGCGTTCCGCGCTGTGCATGCTGGACGTGCCGGTCGTGGTGTTCGACGCCGATGTCGATGGCGGCCTTATCGACCTGCTGCAGCGTCGCCTCGCGCAGGCGCTGGCCGACAACGCGCCCGAGGCGCGCGGAGCGCCCGATCTGGTGCGCGGTTCCTTCGGCTCGGACGCCGGCGCAGTGGGCGCGGCGAGCCTGCCAATGTTTTTCAGCTTCTCCCCGCGCGCCGAGATCCTCGGCAGCGTGACGCGTTCCATGGAGGAAATGCGCGATGCCGACTGACCTCGCTACTGACCACATCCGCCGCCCCGTGCTCGAGATGCGCGGCATCTCCAAGACCTTCCCCGGCGTGCGGGCGCTGCGCGACGTGTCGCTGACGCTCTATCCCGGCGAGGTGCATTCGCTGATGGGCGAGAACGGCGCGGGCAAATCGACGCTGATGAAGATTCTTTCCGGCGCCTACACCGCCGACGAAGGCGGCGAGATCCGTATCGACGGCCAGCCGGTCGTCATCGACGGGCCGCTGTCTTCAAAGGCGCTGGGCGTCGCGGTGATCTACCAGGAGCTCACGCTGTGCGCGAGCCTGACGGTGGCCGAGAACATCTACCTCGGACGCGAGCTGCGCAGCGGCGGTCGCATCGACCGCCACGGCATGGAAGCGGGTTGCGCCGGCATCCTCGAACGGCTCGGCGCCTCCTTCGGGCCACGCACGCTGGTGAGCGACCTGTCGATCGCGGAGCGCCAGCTGGTCGAGATCGCCCGCGCGATCCACGCCGACGCGCGCATCCTGGTGATGGACGAGCC
>DASWVL010000179.1:0-6649 GCA_036406255.1 Zeimonas sp. | reverse complement strand
ACTCGATGGCGCCCGGCGTGCCGATGGCGGAGTCGTTCCGCGGCGTGCTGCCCTTCCTTGCCAGCGATTTCCTTCGCGTGCTGATCCTGATCGCGTTCCCGGTGCTGACGCTCGGGCTGCTGCGATTCATCGAGTAGCGCGCGGCGCCACGAGCAGTTCGACGAGCAAGCGCACGTCGTCGAGCTGGTCGAGCGCGGCGATCGCGCCGGCCAGCTCGTCGGCCCGGGAACGCGGGAAGCCGACGCTCGAGTAGTCGATGCATTCGTCGAAGCGCGCGCGATGCTCGGCGTCGCTCAGCGGCCGCCCCGGGAATCCCGGTGCGACGTCGAGTCGCCTCGCGTACCGCCGCCCGTCGACGTCGACGACCGTAAGGTCGACCGCCGTGTGGCCTCGATCGTCCAGTGCAGGATCGGCGACGACGTCGGTTCGCGCAACGAGTGCGAGCACGGCCGGGTCGTCGATCTCCTCCGGACGGAAGTGCCGCAGCTTCGCGCCCTTTCGCACCAGCGCACTCGCCACGCAGTAGCGCGCGCTGAACTGCGCGTCGACGCGCGGATTCGCGCCGAGGGAGAACGAATGTCCGACGAGCCGGTAGGCGTACGGCGGCAGGCGCACCTCGATGCGCCCGATCCGCTCAGGTGCGCAGTCGGCTTCGGCGGCGAGCTGCAGCGCAAGCTCGGTGACGCCCTGCGTGAGCCCGCAGCTCGGGTACTTCTTGAAGACGACCTCCTGTAGCCGGAACTGCTCGCCGAGGCCGACGCCTGCCTCGCCGACGATGCCGCGGCCCCTGGAGAACAGGTGCTCGTAGCCGTAGACGCCGGCGAGGAAATGCGCCGGACCGGTCAGCCCCGCGCGGGCGAGCAGCGCGCAGTTCACGCCCGACTCGGCGACCCAGCCCTGGATCAGGCGAACGGCGAGCGAACCGTCGACGTTGCTCTGGAAGCTGCCACCGCAACGATTGAAGGCGAGCGCGAGCGCGTTGCGCATCTGCGTCTCGTCGAGGCGAAGGATGCGTCCGGCCGCCGCCGTCGCCGCGAACACGCCCGCGACGCCGGTCGGATCGAAGCCGTCGTAGTCGCCCTCGCTTCGATTCAGGCGCGACGCGATTTCGGCGCCTGCCGCGAGCGCTGCCAGGAACTCGCTCCCCTTGCATCCGCCCGCCAGCTCGGCGGCCGCCAGCGCCGCCGGCACCAGTGACGAACCGATGTGCAGGCCCGGAACCATCGCGTCGCAGAAGTCGAGCGCCCGGCACATCACGCCGTTCAGCAATGCGGCGCTCGGCGCAGGCAGGCGGTCTCCATGGACGAACGACGTGCACTCGGGCTTGCCGCCCCGATCGACGAGCAGCTCGCGCAGCGGCCCGCATCCGTCTTCGGATGCGCCCGCGATCGCCGTTCCGGCAACCGCGAGCACGACCTTCTTCACGACGTCGACGGCCGGTGGCGGGATCGCGTCGCACTCGAGGCGCTGCGCGAACGCGACGAGCCGGGTCTCTTCGGCGACGTCGACGGTCATGCCGCGCTCGTTGCCGCACTCGCCGCGGCCGTCGTGTCGAGCACCACGCCGCGCAGGTACTTCTTCGCGATGCGAAGCGCCTTATCCGGCGAGTGCTCGGCGAGCAGCCCGATCCCGTACAGCAGGTACTCCTGGTCAATCCAGGCAGCGGGCTTCATCGGCTTCAGGCTCCAGGGAACCGCGGCGTCGTACAGCGCGCTCGCAAGCACCTCGCCGGGCCAGCGCCCGTACTTGAAGATCCCGCCCGTGCCGACGAGGTTCTGCACCTGAGTGAGATCCTTGCCCACCTGCACCTTCACGTCGCCGGCCAGCGTGAACTCCTGCCGGAGCGTTCCCGCATGCCGCTCGACGGCGAAAGCGACGGCCGACGCGGCCAGCACGCGATCGATCGCATCGTCGACGTCATTGCGCGGCACGTGCCCCACGTCGGCCGAGAGCGCGTGCACGCGTGCCTCCAACTCGCCCTCTTCGATCGAGACGCCGGGCAGCACCGAACGCAGCCTCTCGCGCAGGCGCGCCGCCCCAACGAACTCGAGAATCGTCGGCGCGTTGTAGCGGATGCCGAGGTCGCCTTCGACGGTGCGCTTCGTACGCGTCTCGGGCAGCCCGCGCAGCACGGTCTTGCGGTCCGTCGGTTGTCCGTCGGCCACCGAATGGATGTTGATCGTCGCGCCGCCGACCTCGACGACGAGCAGCGGGCCGATGCCGGGCTCGTCTGCGGTCCCGTCGGCGAGCAGCGTCGCCGCCTGCAGCGTCGCCTTCGGCGTCGGCATGACGATGTCGCCGATGTACTCCTGCGCCCGGTTCAACCCCTTCGCCGCCGTGATCTGCCGGATGAACAGGTCGCGGATCAGCGCCTGCGCAGGCTCGACGTTCAGTCGGTCGAGAAGCGGCAGCACGTTCTCGACCTGGTAGGAAGCCTTGCCGGCGTCGGCGAGGATCTGCCGGACCGCGGAAGCCGCGACCCGATTGCCGGCGACGATGACCGGCGCGGCGATGTCGGACTGCGCGATCAGGCGGGCGTTGGCGATGATCGTCTTCCGGTCGCCGCCGTCCGTGCCGCCCGACAGCAGGATGATGTCGCAGGCGGCGGAGCGCATCTCGTCGAGGCTCGTTTCGTCCAGTTCGTAGCCCGACGACCAGACGACCTTCGCGCCCGCGCCGAGCGCGGCGCGACGCGCAGCCTCGAGCGTGAGCGAGGGGACGAGCCCGATCGCCGCCATGCGCAGACCGCCGGCGGCGCTGCTGCTCGCGTAGCGCGCCACGACGTCCGCCTCGGTGACGGCGGATTGCGAGAACAGGTGCTCGAGCGCGTTGTTCAGTCCGATCGTGATGTCCTCGTCGACCGTCGTCATCGCCTGCGACCGGCCGACGACTTCTTCGCGATCGAGATCGACCGCGAGGACCTTCGTGTGCGTGCTTCCGAAGTCGACCAGCAGTACGACGTGCATTCAGGCTTCCTCGGCCTTCTCGACGCCCAGGTCGCTCTTCAGCACGCGGATGACCTCGTCGGTGGTCACCGTGTTCGGGAACACGCGGTTGAAGCCGATCTGCCGGAAGCGCTTCTCGACTTCGGGCCAGTTCTTCTCCAGTTCGAGCGGCGCCGCGACGGTTCCGCCGGCATAGAGGACGATGTCGGACAGGCCCGCCTCGACGCAGCGCTCGCGCAGCCCCTCGCAGTCGAGGATGCCCATTCCGTACATCGACGAAACGAGGATCGCATCGGCCGCGGTCTCGATCGCCGCGTTCACGAATTCCTCCTGCGGCACCACGGCGCCGAGGAACGTGACGCCGAACCCCGCTTCCTGCAGCGCATTGGTGAGCACCCAGGCGCCGATCATGTGCGAGTCGGATCCAATGGTGCCGATGACGACTTTCCTGCCGGTCATATGCCCTTTCCTTTCAGAACCGAAGCGAACTGCAGGTCCTCGACGACCATTTCGAAAGAGGCCTTGCGTCCCTCCCTGCGCTCACGCTCGGCGATCTTCTCGCGGTGGTACTCGAGAACCTCCTTCGGCAGCGGAACGGAGCCCGCGTCGAGGTAGCGCACCGCGTTGTTCGCGTCGCGCACCACGCGCACCTTGCCGTGGTTGTGCTTCCACGGGGTGAGCATCGTGTCGATCCATCCGACCTCCACTCCCTTGCACAGCCCCACGGCCATGTCGCCGTCGGCCGCCTCGAGGCACTTCTCCATCAGCGCGCGCACCTCCAGCTCGATCATCGCCTCTTCCTGCGCGAGTTCGGCGTTGTCGGGCATCCGCTGCGTGCCCATGATCCGCAGCATGTGCTTCGCGAGCTTCACCGAGCGCGCCATGCCCTCCTTGGTCGGCGTGGCGCGCGCCTCGTCCTGGCACTTCAGCACGACGCCGGGGAAACCGCCGAGGATCGGAATCGCCGCGTTCCAGGCGATCATCGCGTTGGCCTCGTCCTCTCCGGGCGGCCACGCGCCGAGGAAGGGAAACGCTCCGGTGAAGAACTCGACGTCGTCGAAGCCGAAGCGCCGACAGTACTCTTCGCACAACCGCTCCGTGACGCGCACCATCGCGATGTCCTGCACCAGGTTCATGCCGAGCCCGTGCTCGAGGAACTGGTATTTCACGCCCTGTGCGGCGGCGAGCAGCGCCTCGGAGACGCAGACGAAGGAGTGGTAGCCGGCGCTGTCGTAGCCCGACAGGTTGCACGCGTTCCACGGGCAGATCGGAACGCCGTTCTCGGTGTAGATCGCCGCCAGGCGCGCCTCGTACTGATTGATGCGGATCTCCTCGGCGAGCGGAATGTTCTTGCAGTGCGCGATGACCTCCTGCAGCGAACGCACCGAGCACCCGCTCCAGCCGGCGGCGAGCACGATTTCCGAGGCCAGGCGACCGTCCTCGTCGGTGGAGTTGAAGTGCAGCGACACCTCGCTCGCGCGGATGATGCGGCGCGCCTCCTCGACGCCGAAGTTGACGACCGGCCAGCCGTTGAGCATCGACATGCCTTCGCTGCGGCTGCGCTCGATACCCATCGCCGCGCTTCGGTAATCGTTCTTGCGCGTATAGGAGTCGGAGTAGATCAACCACGACCCGTTCGGCGCGAGCCCGGCTTCCTGCTCGACGAACTGCAGCCCCTCGATCATGTATTCGGTGAGCGCCCGCCCGAACTGCGGAATGAGCACGTGCGTGCCCGCCTCCTTCGCCGCCTTCAGTTTCAGCGTCTGGTTCTTTCCCTGCGACAGCTCGCGCGCGACGGCGATGCATTCATCGAGGTCGTGCAGCGCGCGACCCGTTTCCCACTGCGGAAGCACTTCCTCGTTGCGAATGCGGAAGAACTCGTCGTCGCAGAGACGCTCGTTGCGAACAACAGGGGTCATGCGGTGCTCCTGGACATTCTGAAATGCAGAATCGAATTCCGTTTCTTACTGCCATCGTCCGGCAGCCGGGCCCGTGTGTCAACCTCGCGCGGCGGGCCGGTGGCCGAGGCGCTCCGACAGCGCTTGCGCCGCCGCCCGCAGTGCGCGCGCCGGAGCGCCGGTGACGCTCGTGTCGAGCATTCCCTGGATGCCGACGACCGACATCGCGAAGACGACCTCGCCGCGATGGTCGAAGACCGGCGCGCCGATCGATGCGATTCCGGCCGACGCATGGCCTTCGGCTATGACCGCCACGCCGTCGCGGCGCGCCTGCGCGAACAGCCTCTCGATCGAGCTTCTCGTGCGAAGCGCTCGTGGATGCGAAGCGCGAGCGCGCTGGGCATCAATCAGCGGGCGGGATAGCTCCGGCGCGAGCCAGGCGCCGAAAACGCGCCCGCTGGCAGTCGTGAGCATCTCGAGCGCGGTGCCCGTCGCGACGCTGATCGCAACCGGCCGGCGCGAACGCTCCCAGCGCACGACCACCGGTCCGTTGCTCGTCCACGTCGCCAGCGCGGTCGCCTCGTCGATCGTCGTGCGCAGATGCGCGATCGCACCCAGTCCGAGTTCGATTCCGTCGAGACGATCGGCTGCGACGAGGCCGATCTCCAGGGCGAAAGGGCCGAGCGAGTAGAGCGACGTGGCAGGATCCTGCTCGACGAGCCCGGTACGCACCATGCTCACCATGTACCGATGCACCTTCGGGGCTGGCATCGCTGCCGTGGCAGCGATGTCCTTGAGCATCATCGCCCGCCCGCCGGCAAGCAGGACCTGCAGGATCCGCATGCCGATCTCGAACGACTGGACCCCGTGCTTTCCGTGTCGCTCCCGACTCATCCGCGCTCCCCGTTCGTCTTCGACCCTCGCCGGAGGGAACCAGGCGTTCGTTATACTGGATAAGCTCGCCACAACCACCGGATCGACAGGAAACCCGATGCACGTGAAGGCACGCGTCGCCGACGAAGCGCTCGTGCGCAGGCGACGCCAGCAGATCGTCGCGGCCGCCGTCGACCTGTTCTCCGACCAGGGCTACTACCGCACCACCGTGCAGGAGGTCGCGGCACGCGCCGGAATCAGCACGGGCCTCGTCTATCAGTACGTCGAGGACAAGGGCGACCTCCTCCTGCTCGCGATCCTCGAGGTGGTCGACGCATACGGTCGCGAGATCCCGGCCGCGCTGGAGGCCGTCGCCGATCCGCTCGAGCGCTTCCGTACCGCGGTGCGCGCCTATTGCAGCGTCGTCGACCGGCTGCGCGATGCGACGGTGCTCGCGTACCGCTCGACGCGCTCGCTGTGCCCCGAGCATCGCAAGCTCGTGATGCAAGCCGAACTGCAATCGAACGAGCTGATCGCGCGGACAATCCAGGAATGCGTCGACGCGGCCGTTTTCGACGGCAATCTCGACGTCGCGTTCCTCACGCACCAGGTCGTCACCTTCGCCCACTCCTGGGCGCTGAAGCACTGGCGGCTGTCGCAGCGCTACTCGCTCGACGAATACGTCGAGCGGGGCCTGGCGATGTTCCTGCGCGCGTCGCTGCGCCGCTGACGGACGGCGCCGCACGCATCGGCAGGGCACCGGCAAGCGCGTTCGCTGCCCCCGGGCTTCATCGCTATGGCTCGGCCTGCATCTCGTCGTCGAGCAGCTGCACCGCCGCCGGCTCGGCCAGCGATTCCACGCCGCGCAGCTTGCGCTCGATGGCGCGCGTGCGCGTCGCCGCGGTGCCCAGCGTCGTTCCCGCCTTGTCGATG
>DASWVL010000178.1:0-1562 GCA_036406255.1 Zeimonas sp. | reverse complement strand
ACCTCTTCGGACTGCGCGCGGTGTCGAGCACGATCGGCCTGCTGTATTCCGGCGCGGGTTTCGGGGCGCTGCTCGGACCGGTGCTGGCGGGGGCGCTGTTCGATCGCTACGGGAACTACGATGCGGCGATCGCGATGTGCGCAGGGGCATCGGCGCTGGCGACGTACTCGGCGTGGCGGGTGCTCAGGCTAGCGTCGGGCGGTCATCGGCAATCGCCGGATTCCCGGACTGCGTGATCCTTCCTGGCGGGTGTTCAGCGCCACTTCGAAGCGACGGTTCACGTTTTCGCACTGACGCCGCCGCCTCTTCGGGGTCCTGCGCTTCTCGCCATCACAGGCGGCCATGCCGTCGCAGACGCGAACCATCGCCTCGACGTGAAGCAGCGTCCCGGTACGCTCAGCCGCGATGAGAGGCGGAGGAATGCTCGTTTCCGGTGCGCATTGCAGGGGCAGCCGGTCGACGCCCGGCAGATCGCTCGTTCTTCCTGCAATCCGGGGAGCGCCATCGCTCGCGTCGACACAATTGAATGGATTGCGAGCATTTTTCGTAGTCTTGAAAGGCCGCCTTCGAGATTTGCTCCACTTCGCGAACCGTTTCAAAGCGGTTGCGCGAGCCGAGCTTCCTGAACGACGGCGTTCGTGGCACCCGCCTTCGGCGCTCCCCCGGCATGGCCAGACGAGCGCGCGAGGTCGGCGCGGCACGGCGTTCCTCGCGTCCCCGGCGATCCTCCCGAGTTGCGCGCCCGGCCGAGCCGCGGATCGATCCGCATTGCCGCGCCCCGGGTTGCCGTCGCCCTCGCCCTCGCCCTCGCCCTCCTCGCGCCCGCGCCCGTGCGGATGTGACGAGCATGCGCGGACGCCACGAGCACGACCCCCGAAGCGCGCAAGCCCCGAAGCGACGCCGCGACGAGCACGAATCGCGCAGCCGGCCTCGATGGCTGGTCGCGCAGGGAGGCCCCGAAGGGGCCGCTTCGCCCGCCGGCGCCCGGCGCGGCCGCCGCCTCGACGTGCCGCCGAAGGAGCGCACGTTCAGGTCGTTCGCGCGCGTCCCCGCTCCGCCTCCTGCAGCACCCGCCACAGGATCTTCCCCGTCGCCGACTTCGGCAACGCGTCGGCGAACTCGACGATGCGCGGCACCTTGTACGCCGCCATCTTCCCGCGCGCCCACTCGGCGATCTCCTCGCCGGTGACCTTCGCGCGCGCCGCCTCGCGCAGGACGACGACGGCCTTCACCGTCTCGCCACGATATGCGTCGCTCGCCGCGATGACGCACGCTTCCTGGATGGCCGGATGCGCGTACAGCATCGACTCGACCTCGGCCGGCCACACCTTGAAGCCCGACGCGTTGATCATCCGCTTCAGGCGGTCGACGAGGAAGAAGTAGCCGTCCTCGTCGCTGCGACCGAGATCGCCGGTGCGCAGGAAGCGCCTGCCGTCGATCTCGACGAAGGCTTCGGCCGTGGCCTGCTCGTTGCCCCAGTAGCCCTGGAACACCTGGGGCCCGTGCACGACGATCTCGCCCACCTCGCCCGGCGGCGATTCGCGCATCGTGTCTACGTCGAC
>DASWVL010000177.1:0-5156 GCA_036406255.1 Zeimonas sp. | reverse complement strand
GCCGATCTCGTCTTCACCGGCGGTCCGTCGTTGTACGAAGCCAAGCGCACGCTGGCGCGCAACGTGCACTGCCTGCCGAGTGCGGTCGAGGCGCTGCACTTCGCACCGCCTCCCGAAGCTTTCGACTCGGAGGAGGCGCGCGACGCCGCCGAGCTGCACAGGGACATCCCGCACCCCCGGCTCGGGTTCTTCGGGGTCATCGACGAGCGGCTCGACCAGGAGCTGGTGGCGCAGCTGGCGGATGCGCACCCGGACTGGCAGATCGTGATGGTCGGTCCGGTGGCGAAGATCGACCGCGCATCGCTGCCGCAGCGCCCGAACGTGCACTGGCTCGGCATGCAGCCGTATGCGCGCCTGCCGTTTCTCCTCGCCGACTGGGACCTGTGCCTGCTGCCTTTCGCGATGAACGCGGCGACGCGGTTCATCAGCCCGACCAAGACGCTCGAGTACATGGCCGCGGGCAAGCCGATCGTGAGCACGGCGGTGCGCGACGTCGCCGTGCGGTATGGCGACGTCGTGCGCGTCGTCGACGACGCGCAGGCCTTCGTTCGCGCGTGCGAGGAGGGACTCGCGGAAACGCCGGCGCTGCGCGCCGCACGCGAGGAGCGAATGGCGCGGCACGTGGCCGAGTGCTCGTGGGACCGCACCGTCGACTACATCGACGCGCTGCTGTGCAGGCACCTGGCGACGGGCACGACACCGGTGGCGATGCGCGATCTCGCCGGCCTGGTCGACGACGCGAGCGGAGCGGACGCCGAGCCGCTGGGCGGCGCTGCGCGCGCTCCTGCGCGGCGCGCACAGCGCGACGTGCGCCACCTGGTGATCGGCGCCGGACCGACCGGGCTGTCGGCGGCGTACCACCTCGGCCTCGCAGGTGAAACCGACGTGCTGCTCGTCGAACGCGGAAAGCGCGTCGGCGGCTGGTGCCGATCGATCGAGGAAGGCGGTTTCGTCTTCGACTACGCCGGCCACATCATGTTCTCGAACGATCCGTACGTGCTCGAGTTGTACGAGCTGCTGCTCGGAGAGAACCTGCATTGGCAGAACCGCGAAGCGTGGATCTACAGCAAGGGCGTTCACACGCGCTACCCGTTCCAGGGATCGCTGCACGGGCTGCCGCCGCAGGTGCTCGAGGAATGCCTGGTCGGCGCGATCGAGGCGCGATTCGGCGCGATCGACGGCAACGGCCCGGCGAGCGATGCAGAGCCGCCGGCGAACTTCCTCGAATTCATCCACCGCGTCTGGGGCGCCGGAATCGCGAAGCACTTCGCCGTTCCCTACAACGAGAAGCTGTGGGCGGTGCCGCTCGACGAGATCGAGACGTCGTGGCTCGGCGGGCGCGTTCCGCTGCCCGATCTCGCGCAGATGATCCACGGCGCGCTCGTCCCGACGCCGGCGCCGATGGGGCCGAACGCGCGCTTCGGCTATCCGCTGCGCGGCGGCTTCCAGTCGCTGATGGATGCGTTCGTTCCGCGCCTGCGCTGCGAGCTGGCGCTCGAGACGAACGTGCTGCACGTCTCGCCCGCCGCGCGCACCGTGCGGCTGGATGACGGACGCTCGGTCGGATTCGATTCGCTGATCAGCACGATGCCGCTGCCCCAGCTCGTCGCCGCCTGCGGCGACGAAGCCCCGGAGGACGTACGCCAGGCCGCGGCGGCGCTGCGGCACGTGTCGGTGCGCTGCGTGAACCTGGGCATCGGTCGCGAGAAGCTCTCCGAGAAGCACTGGATCTACTACCCCGAGGACACGGTCTTCCATCGGATCTTCCTGCAGGGCAACGCGAGTCCGCACAACAATCCGCCGGGCGGCTTCGGGCTGATCTGCGAGATCTCCTACAGCTCGCACAAGCCGCTGCCGTGCGAGGGTTCGGCGCTCGTCGAGCGCGTCGTCGACGACTGCCGCCGCGTCGGCATCGTCGGCGCCGACGATCCGGTGCTGGTCGCCAACCAGGTCGACATGCCGTATGCCTACGTCGTCTACGACCACGCGCGTGCGGCGAACGTCGCGAAGATCCGCGACTGGTTCGCGCAGTTCGGTGTGATCCTCGCCGGGCGTTACAGCGAGTGGGAGTACTACAACTCGGACCACGCGTTCATCGCCGGGAAGCGCGCCGGCGAGCAGGCGTTGGCGGCCAGCGCGGCGCGCCTGCGCACCGCGTCGGCCTGATCATGATCATCGACGCACACCTGCACTGCACCGGACGCGAGCGCGCCGACGACGTACTGCGCGCGCTCGACGAGGCGGGAATCGATCACGGCGTGCTGCTCGCTCCCTTCCTCGGCGACGGATATTCGCTCGACGACTTCGAATCGCTCGAACGCGGCAATCGGCATCTTGCCGCGCTGGTGCGCGGCCACCGCGACCGCCTGACGGGCCTGGCCGTCGTCGATCCCCGCGACGAGCGCGCACCGCAACTGCTTCGTCGCGCCGTCGAATCGTGGGGGCTCGGCGGCGTGAAGATGGTGCCCACCGGCTGGTATCCGTACGACGATCGCGTGCAACCCACCTTCGCCGTCGCCGCCGAGCTGAGGCTTCCGGTGCTGTTCCACAGCGGCATCTTCATCGATGGACGCTCCGGGCGCTTCTGCCGGCCCGCGTTCTTCGAGGCGTTGCGCGATCACCCCGGTGCGCGCGTGACACTCGCGCACCTCGGCTGGCCGTGGACCGACGAGGCGATCGCGGTCGGCGTCATCGACCGGATCAACGGCGTGGCGCCCGACGCCTGCGCGTTCCGCTTCGACATCTCGTTCGGGCCGCCGCCGCCGTATCGCCGCGAAGTGCTCGAGCGCGCGCTGCAGGTGCTCGGCGCGGAGCTGCTGCAGTTCGGCAGCGACTGCTTCCTGCCGTGCAGCGGCAAGGCGATCGCCGAGCGCCGCGGCTGGGTCGTCGACCTGCTCGACGAGCTGGGCGTCGATGCGGCCGGGCGTGATCGGATCTGGAGCGCGACGGCCACGAGCTGGCTGGGCCTGGGCGCAACGCGCGAGCCCGACGCGCGCGAGCCGGAAACACGCGACCTCGACGAGGAGTCGCCCGAAGACGTCTTCCGCGCCGGCGCCGGCTCGGCGCCGCCCGACTCCGATCGATCCCTTTCGCTGCGACCGAGGTGCTGCTGATGGCAGCGAACCCGATCCACGTACTGCAGGTGCTCGGCAACGCGATCGTCGGCGGCATGGAGACCTGGGTGCTGCGGCTGCTCGAGCGGCTGCCCCGGGACCGCTTCGTCGTCACCGCGATGTGCCCCTTCGAGAGCGCGGTCACCGATCGCCTGCGCGCGCTCGACATCGAGACCGTGATCGTCTCGATGCCGCCGGACGATCCTTCGTGGGCGTCGCTGCAGACCACCTGCGCGCTGATCCAGGCCATGGGCGTCGACGTCGTGCACGCGCACCTTCCGAATGCCCACATGCTCGCCGCGCTCGCCGCGCGCATGACCGGCAAGCCGATCGTCACGACGATCCACGGCCGCCTGTTGACGATGAACGATCTCGAGGTGCACCGCTGCACCGGATCGCGCATCCACGCGGTTTGTCGGCAGACCTACTACCAGGCGCTCGGGCTCGGCGTCGATGCCGACCGGATCTGCTACATCCCGAACGGCGTCGACACGAACGCGTTCCGGCCCTTCGCCGAACGGCCATCGACGCTGCGGGACGAGTTCGGCATCGATGCGAAGGCGCCGCTGGTCGGGCTCGTCGGCAGGCTGTCGTGGGAAAAGGGCCCCGACCTCTTCCTGCGGGTCGCGTCGATCGTGCATCGTGGAGTGCCCGACGCGCACTTCGTGCTCATCGGCGACGGCCCGATGCGCGACGCGCTCGCCCGCCGCATCGACGAAGAGCAGCTGCACGCGCACGTGCACCTGGCCGGCCTGCGCTCGGATCTTCCGCGTCTGTATGCGGAGCTCGACCTGCTCGCGTCGACGTCGCGTTCCGAAGCGATGCCGCTCGCGCTGATGGAAGGAATGGCCTGCGGCGTGCCGATCGTCGCGACGCGCGTCGGCGGCGTTCCCGACCTCGTCGTGCACGAGTCGACCGGCTTCCTCGCCGGCTTCTGCGATTGCCAGGCGGCCGCCGACGCAATGGTCGACCTGCTCGCGTCCCCCGGGAAACGCAGGCGGATGTCCGAAGCGTCGCGCGCGGTCGCGCTGCAGCGCTTCGATCTCGACGACAGCGTCGCCCAGGTCTGGCAACTGCTTGCACGCCTGGCGGCTCCGCGCAGCGCTCCGCGCCCGGTGAGCGCGGTCGGCGCCGAGAGCACGAACTGAACGGAGTCCGACGATGCCCAGGATCGCCCTTCCCTCGCTCGCGCCGACGCTGGCCGCTGCCGTCACCGCCTTCGGCGCCGCCTTCGCCGCACGGCGCCTCTGGAGCCAACGCTCCGTCGAGCCGCTTGCGCTGGGCAGCGTGGCACGGGCAGCGAGCGCCGCCCTGGACGGAGTCGCAATCCCCGGCGAGTCGGCGCGCCAGCGGCGCAAGCGCGAAGCGCGTCGCGCGGCCCTCGAGCACGGGCAGACGGCACCGGCGCCGCCGCGCGGCATCCGCGGTTTCTGGAAGCTGCTCGTCGACACCGTCTCGTCGTGGATCGAGGACTACGCGCCGAGCATGGGGGCCGCGCTGTCGTACTACACGCTGTTCTCGCTCGCGCCGCTGCTGCTGATCGTCGTCTCGGTCGCGGGCCTGGTGTTCGGCGAGGAAGCGGCACGCGGCGAAGTCTTCGGACAATTGCAGGGCATGCTCGGCGACGACGGCGCGTCGGCCGTCGAGAACCTGCTGGCGGGCGTCCAGACGAGCGGCAAGGGGCCGCTCGGCAGCGTCGTCGGCATCGTGCTGCTCGCGGTCGGCGCCACCACCGTCTTCGGCGAGCTGCAGAGCAACCTCGATCGCATCTGGCGCACGCCGCGCAAGCAGCCGGCGAGCGGCCTCTGGAGTTTGATCCGCACGCGGCTGCTGTCGTTCGGCCTGATCCTGTCGCTCGGTTTCCTGCTGATCGTCTCGCTCGTCGCGAGCGCCGCCATCTCGGCGCTGGGCAAGTGGTGGTCGCCGGTCTTCGGCGGCTGGGAAGTGCTCGCGCAGATCATCAACTTCGTCGTGAGCTTCGGCCTGCTCACCGCGATGTTCATGCTGATCTACAAGCTGATGCCGAGCGTCGACATCGCCTGG
>DASWVL010000176.1:0-1505 GCA_036406255.1 Zeimonas sp. | reverse complement strand
TCGAGGCTCGCGTGCGACCCGGCGAGCCGGGCTGGCCGGACGCCGCGCAGTGGCAGCGGCTGGCCCGGCAGGTGGGCGATGCCTTCCTCACGGTGCGCTCGCCGCTCGCCGACTGCGCGGCCTCGCCCGACGAGGGCAAGTGCGACGCGCTCTTCGCTTCGATGAAGAACCCGTACTTCCTGCGCGACGAGGTCGGCCTGACGCAGTCGCTCGGCTGGGTCGACGCGTGGACTTCGCGCCCGAGCGTGTACGCCGTCGCTGCGCGAACGGCGAAGGACGTCGCTGCGGCGGTCGACTTCGCCCGCGAGCACCGGCTGCGCCTCGTCGTCAAGGGCGGCGGGCACGGCTATCACGGAGGCTCCTGTGCCCCCGACTCGCTGCTCGTGTGGACGCGTCGCCTGGACGCGATCGAGATTCACGACGCCTTCGTGCCTTCCGGATGCGGCGGGCGCGTTGCGCCTTCGCGAGCGGTGACGGTGGGCGCAGGCGCGATCTGGTCCGAGGTCTACGACGCGGTGACCACGCGCGGCGGGGGCTACGTGCAAGGGGGCGGGTGCCTGACGGTCGGCGTCGCCGGCCTCGTGCAGAGCGGCGGCTTCGGCAGTTTCTCGAAACGTTTCGGCGTCGCGGCCTGCAGCCTGCTCGAGGCCGAGGTCGTGACCGCCGACGGCGCGATCCGAACGACCAACGGGTGCACGAATCCGGATCTCTTCTGGGCGCTGAAGGGCGGCGGCGGAGGCTCGTTCGGCGTCGTGACGCGGCTGACGTTGCGCGTGCACCCGCTGCCGGAGACCTTCGGCGCGGTGAACTTCGTCGTGCGGGCGAAGTCACCGCCGGCCTTTCGCCGGCTCGTCGCGCTCGTCGTCGACTTCTGCGCTTCGAGCCTGCTCGACGCGCACTGGGGCGAGCAGATCCGCGTCCGTCCCGACGACGCCGTGCAGGTCGCGATGGTGTTCCAGGGACTCGACCGTCCGCGGGCGCAGGCCGTGTGGCAGCCGTTCCTCGACGCGGTCGATGCCGCTTCGGGCGACTTCTCGATCGACTTCTCGCCGCTGAAGTTCGTCGCGACGTCGGTGCGCACGTTCTGGGAGCCGTCGCTGTTCAAGCGCGCGCTCGGTTTCCAGCGAGCCGACGACCGACCCGGGGCGCCACGCGGCAACGTCTACTGGGCCGGCGACGAGGCCCAGGTCGGGCAGTTCATCCACGGCTTCGGCTCCGCATGGTTGCCGGCGTCGCTGCTGCGACCCGAGCGTCGACCGGTCCTCGTCGACGCGCTGGTCGCCGCGAGCCGGCGAGTGGGCGTCTCGCTACACCTGAACAAGGGGCTGGCCGGCGCGCCGCAGGACGTCGTCGACGCCGCGCGCGACACGGCGATGAATCCCGTTGTGCTCGACGCCTTCGCGCTCGCGATCAGCGGCGCTGCCGAGCAGCCCGCCTACCCGGGCGTGCCGGGCCGCGAGCCCGAGGTCGAGCGGGCGCGCGAGCGCCGGCAGGCGATCGCCGAC
>DASWVL010000175.1:0-3002 GCA_036406255.1 Zeimonas sp. | reverse complement strand
AATCGAGATGGTCAAGCTGGAGATCGACGGCCGCGAGGTCGAGGTGCCCGAGGGCAGCATGGTGATGCATGCCGCGAACGAGCTCGACATCTACGTCCCGCATTTCTGCTATCACAAGAAGCTCTCGATCGCGGCGAACTGTCGCATGTGCCTCGTCGAGGTCGAGAAGGCGCCCAAGCCGCTGCCCGCGTGCGCCACGCCCGTGAGCCCCGGAATGAAGGTCTTCACGCGCTCGGAGATGGCGTTGCGCGCGCAGAAGGGCGTGATGGAGTTCCTGCTCATCAACCACCCGCTCGACTGTCCGGTGTGCGACAAGGGCGGCGAGTGCCAGCTGCAGGACCTCTCCGTCGGCTACGGATACTCCGCGTCGCAGTTCAAGGAGCGCAAGCGCGTCGTCACGCCCAAGCCGATGGGGCCGCTGATCTCCGCGCGCGAGATGCAGCGCTGCATCCACTGCACCCGGTGCGTGCGCTTCGGCATCGAGATCGGTGGCGTGCAGGAACTCGGAATGGCCAATCGCGGCGAGCACTCCGAGATCCTCTCGTTCGTCGGTCGCGCCGTCGACTCCGAGCTGTCGGGCAACATGATCGACGTCTGCCCGGTCGGCGCGCTGCTGAGCAAGCCCTTCCGCTTCACCGCTCGCAACTGGGAGCTTGCGCGTCGCAAGTCGGTCTCGCCGCACGACTCGCTCGGCTCGAACCTGATCGTGCAGGTACGCGGCAACCGCGTGATGCGCGTGCTGCCGCTCGAGAACGAGGCAGTCAACGAATGCTGGCTGTCCGACCGCGACCGCTTCTCGTACGAGGCGCTCGTCGGCGACGAGCGCCTCGAGGCGCCGATGATCCGCCAGGACGGCGAGTGGCGCGTCACCGACTGGCCCACCGCGCTCGACTACGCCTCGCATGCGATCCGCACCGTGCGCGCCGAGCACGGCGCCCAGGCGATCGGCGCACTCGGCTCCGGGCAGAGCACGGTCGAGGAACTGCATCTGCTCGCGCGGCTCGTGCGCGGGCTGGGCGGGGAGAACGTCGACTTCCGCACCCGCCAGGTCGATTTCTCCGGCGACGCGCTGCGGGACGGCGTTCCCTGGCTGGGCATGTCCGTCGCCGACGCGGAATCGCTCGACCGGCTGCTGCTCGTGGGCTCGACGCTGCGCAAGGACCACCCGCTGTTCGCCTCGCGCGTGCGCAAGGCGGCCAAGGCCGGCGCGCAGGTCTCGATCGTGCACGCGGCCGACGATGACCTGCTGATGCCGCTGGCGAACCGCGTCGTCGTCGCTCCGTCGCGCTGGACGCACGTCCTTGGCGAGGTGCTGGCGGCACTGGGCGACGAAGACGAGGCGACGGCGTCCGCCGCCGCTCGCGAATCGAACGCGCGTCCGGGCACGCAGCAGGGCGATCGCGCGCCGTCGGACGCCGCCCGCGCGATCGCGGCATCGCTGCGCAGCGGCGCGAAGCGGGCGGTGCTGATCGGCAACGCGGCGCTGCATCACCCCGATTGCGCCCGGATCGTCGCGCTCGCGTGCGCGATCGCCGAGGCCGCGTCGGCGAGCTTCGGCGTGATCGGCGATTCGGCGAACGCCGTCGGCGGTCATCTCGCCGGTGCCGTGCCGCGCAACGGCGGATTGAACGCGGCGCAGATGATCGAGCAGCCGCGCAGCCTGTACCTGCTGCTGAACGTCGAGCCCGCGCTCGACGTCGCGCGCCCGGCGATCGCGACCGACGCGCTGTCGAACGCCGAGTCGGTGATCGCGCTCACCGCCTACCGCTCGCCGGAGCTGATGGAACTGGCCGACTGCCTGCTGCCGATCACGCCGTTCACCGAGACCTCGGGTACGTTCGTGAATGCCGAGGGCCGGGTGCAGTCGTTCAACGGCGTCACGCCCCCGCTCGCCGATTCGCGTCCGGCGTGGAAGGTGCTGCGCGTGCTCGGCAGCCTGCTCGAGGTCGAGGGTTTCGACGTCGACAGCCCCGAGCAGGTGCGCAAGGCCGCGCTCGCCGGAGACATCGCCGCGCAGCTGAACAACTCGCTGCGTGCCGCGCCGGACGCCGGGGCTTCTGCTGCCGCGGCGCCAGCCACCGACGGTGCGCTCGAGCGCCTCGCCGAAGTGCCGATCTACGCCGCCGACCCGATCGTGCGTCGCGCGCCGAGCCTGCAGCTGACGAACGACGCGCTGCTCGCTGCGCGCGCGCGAATGAACGCAGCGACGATCGCGCGGCTCGGCCTGGCGCCCGGCGAGCAGGTCCTGCTGCGCCAGGCGCGCGGCGAGCGCAGCGGCGAGGCCGTTCTCGAACTCGTCGTCGACGACGCGCTCGCCGACGGCGTCGTGCGCGTACCGGCGGCCGTTCCCGAGACCGCATCCCTGCCCGAGGGCTTCGGGCCGATCCACGTCGAGCGCTTCGCGCCCGGCCGTTCGCGCTGAGCAAATCCAAAGATTCCGATGGACAACCTGCTGAACGGCTTGACGACGTGGGGCGCGGATACGCTGGGTGGCGCCTGGCCCGTCGTCTGGAACCTCACGAAGATCATCCTGCTCGTGCTGCCGTTGCTCGGCGCGGTCGCGTATCTCACGCTGTGGGAGCGCAAGCTGATCGGCTTCATGCACCTGCGGCTCGGGCCGAACCGCGTCGGGCCGGGCGGGCTGCTGCAGCCGATCGCCGACGCCTTCAAGCTGATCTTCAAGGAGATCATCCTTCCGACGCAGGCGAGCCGGGGGTTGTACATCCTCGGCCCGGTGATGACGATCATGCCGGCAATGGCCGCCTGGGTGGTCATCCCGTTCGGGCCCGACCTGGTGCTCGCCAACGTGAACGCCGGGCTGCTGCTGCTGCTGGCGATCACGTCGGTCGAGGTCTACGGCGTCATCATCGCCGGCTGGGCGTCGAATTCGAAGTACGCGTTCCTCGGCGCGATGCGCGCCTCGGCGCAGATGCTCTCGTACGAACTGGGAATCGGCTTCGCGCTCGTCGTCGTGCTGATGGTCTCGGGAAGCCTGAACCTCA
>DASWVL010000174.1:0-2206 GCA_036406255.1 Zeimonas sp. | reverse complement strand
CACGAGGCGGTGGCGACGAGCGCCGCGTGCGGCTTTCCGATCGCGCTCGCCGGCACGCTCGGCTACATCCTTGCCGGATGGAACCTCGCGCTGCCTTCCGGCACCGTCGGCTACATCTACCTTCCGGCACTCGCGGCGATCGTCGCCACCAGCGTGCTCACCGCGCCGCTGGGAGCGAAGGCCGCGCACGCGCTGTCGGTCGACCGGCTGCGCAGGCTGTTCGCGCTGCTGCTGTACGTACTCGCGGCGTACATGATGTGGAAGGGAATCGTCGCCGCGCGCTCGTGAGCGCGCTCACGAGCGCGCGAAACGCTCGCGCAGCACGTTCTTCTGCACCTTCCCCATCGTGTTGCGCGGAAGTTCGTCGACGACGAACACGCGCTTGGGCACTTTGAACGACGCGATGCGCCCTTTCAGCGCGGCGACGAGCGCACCCTCGTCGAGCGTCGCCCCCGGCGCGCGCACGACGACCGCCACCACCGCTTCGCCGAAGTCGCGATGCGGCACGCCGATCACCGCCGACTCGACGACGCCGTCGATCTCGTCGAGATACGACTCGATCTCCTTCGGATAGACGTTGTAGCCGCCGGTGATGATCAGGTCCTTGCTCCGGCCGACGATCGACAGGTATCCGTTCGCGTCCCAGGTTCCGACGTCGCCGGTGCGGAAGAATCCGTCCTCGGTGAATTCCTCGCGCGTCTTCTCCGGCCTGCGCCAGTAGCCGGAGAACACGTTCGGCCCGCGCACCTGGATGGCACCGATCGCGCCGACGCCGCACATCGTCCCTGCGTCGTCGACGACGCGCACCTGGACACCGGGCAGCGGCAGTCCCACGGTTCCGGCGACGCGTTCGCCGTCGTACGGATTCGACGTGAGCATCGCCGTCTCGCTCATCCCGTAGCGCTCGAGGATGCGCCGCCCCGTGCGCTCCTCGAAGCGGCGGAAGGTCTCGGCCAGCAGCGGCGCGGAACCGGAAACGAACAGCCGCATCGAGCGCGTCGCGCGGGCATCGAAGCGCTCGTCGTCGAGCAGCCGGACGTACATCGTCGGAACGCCCATGAAGACGGTGGCGCGCGGCAGGCGCTCGATGACTTCGGCGGGGTCGAACTTCGCGAGCCACAGCATCGGGCTGCCCGAGAGCAACGCGCCGTGGCAGGCGACGAACAGGCCGTGCACGTGGAAGATCGGAAGCGCGTGCAGCAGCACGTCGCCGATGCGCCAGCGCCAGTAGCGATGCAGCACCCGCGCATTGCTGCCGATGTTCGCGTGCGACAGCATCGCCCCCTTGCTGCGTCCGGTCGTGCCCGAGGTGTAGACGATGCAGGCGAGGTCGTCGCCGCGCGACGCGACGGTGTCGAATCCGTCCGGCTCGGCAGCGGCGGCCTCGAGCAGCGTGCCGCTGCGATCGGCGCCCAGCGTGAAGACGTGCCGCACGCCGTGCCGGTGCGCGATCGCCTCGACCCACCCGAGGTTCGCGGGCGAGCAGACGACCATCGCCGGCCCGGCATCGCCGACGAAGTAGTCGATCTCGGCCGCCTGGTACGCGGTGTTCAGCGGAAGGAAGACGAAGCCCGCGCGCAGGGTCGCCAGGTACAGCAGCAGCGCCTCGGGCGACTTCTCGACCTGCACCGCGATCCGGTCGCCGGCGGAAAGACCCAGGCGCACGAGCAGGTTCGCGAGCATCGCGCTCGCCCGCTCGATGTCGTCCCAGCTGTAGCGCCTTCCGTCCTCGGTCTCGAGGGCGCAGCCGAGGAGATCGTCGGGAAAGCCACTGCTCAGGAGCGTGTACAGGTTGACGTCGCTCGCACCGTTCATGGGTCCGGAAAGACGGAAGTGGAAAGGGAACCTACAACAGCGAGAGGACGGCACGCGAAGCGCTGACGCGATCGCCGACGAACTTCTCGTGGTTGGCTTCGACCTGCTCGAGATCGTACAGATAGTTGACCATCAGTCCGAGCGACTGGCGCAACCCCTTGCGCGAGAGGTCGGCGCCCACGTTGATGCGCTCGAGCCTCGCGCCGTTGTTCAGGTGAAAGCGCGCCACCGGATCGGACGGACGCTGCTCGGCAGGCGAGGTCTGCAGCAGGTACAGCGCGCACAGGCGCTGCAGCGTGCGCAGGTCCGCCGCGCGCCCGGCGGGCTCGCCGCCGGTGTCGTCGTCGCCCGGCGACGGATCGGCCGGCGCCTCGCCGCGGCGCTTCCCGGC
>DASWVL010000173.1:0-4047 GCA_036406255.1 Zeimonas sp. | reverse complement strand
AGCAGGACGCCGATCGTCGAGTTCAGTTCGTCCACCTGCCCGATCGCCTCGATGCGCGGGCCGTCCTTGCGCGTACGCTTGCCGTCCCCCAGGCCGGTCGTGCCATCGTCGCCGGTGCGCGTCGCAATCTTCGACAGTCGGTATCCCATCGGTACGGCTCCTTCGTCTGGTGATGGCCCAGTGTATCGCCGACCGGTTGCCCGCGTGCGGGGCACCGGCCGCACGGGGTGCGGCGGCGCCGCCGGCTTCGTGCCCGCCGTGCGCGTTCTCGCGCTACCATTTCCCCGAGCGGCCGATGCGCGCCGCGCCGGGGCCGTGCCTGGCCCGTCCTGCAGAGTTGCCATGAACAGTCCGACCCTCGTCGCCGATGCGTTGAAGCGCCCGCTTCCGGATGCGCTCGCCGAGGCGCTGCGCCTGCGTTTCGCCGAGCGCTTCAGCACCGCTGCCGCCGTGCGCGACCACCACGGGCGTGACGAATCGCCGTTTCCGCCGACGCCGCCCGATGCCGTCGTCTTCGCGCACAGCACCGAGGACGTCGCCGAGGTCGTGCGCCTGTGCCGCTCGCATCGCGTTCCGGTCATCGCGTTCGGCGTCGGCTCGTCGCTCGAGGGGCACCTGCTTGCCGTGCGCGGCGGCGTGTCGATCGACCTCAGCCAGATGAATCGCGTGCTGGCGGTGCAGCCCGAAGACCTCACTGCCACGGTGCAGGCGGGCGTGACGCGCGTGCAGCTGAACGACGAGTTGAAGGGCACCGGGCTCTTCTTCCCGATCGACCCGGGCGCCAACGCGAGTCTCGGCGGCATGTCGGCGACGCGCGCCTCGGGCACGAACGCGGTGCGCTACGGCACGATGAAGGAGAACGTGCTCGGGCTCACCGTCGTCACCGCGGACGGCAAGGTGATCCGCACCGCGGGCCGCGCGAAGAAGTCGTCGGCCGGCTACGATCTCACGCGCCTGTTCGTCGGCTCCGAAGGAACGCTGGGCATCATCACCGAGGTCACGCTGCGACTGTACCCGGTGCCCGAGGCGATGTCGGCGGCGGTGGTCAACTTCCCCAGCCTCGCGTCGGCGGTCGACGCGGTGATCCAGACGATCCAGCTGGGCGTTCCGGTCGCGCGCTGCGAATACCTGTGCGAGCACACGATCCGCGCGATCAACGCGCACAGTCACACCACGCTGCGCGAGGCGCCGACGCTGTTCTTCGAGTTCCACGGCACCGAGGCATCGGTGCAGGAGCAGGCGCAGCTCGCCCAGCAGATCGCGCACGAGCACGACGGGCAGGACTTCGACTGGGCGACGCGCCCTGAAGACCGCACGCGGCTGTGGACCGCGCGTCACAACGCCTATTTCGCCTGCCTGCAGCAGCGTCCCGGCGCACGCGCAATCTCCACCGACACCTGCGTGCCGATCTCGAAGCTCAGCGAATCGATCACCGGCGCGCGCCGCATCCTCGACACGGCGAAGTTCCCCACGATGATCGTCGGCCACGTCGGCGACGGCAACTTCCACGCGGTGCTGCTGGTCGACCCGAACGATGCGGGCGAGATGGCCGAAGCCGAGCGGCTCAACGAGCAGATCGTGCGGCTGGCGCTGTCGATGGACGGCACCTGCACCGGCGAGCACGGCGTGGGCCTGCACAAGATGGGCTTCCTCGAGGAGGAGGCGGGCGAGGACGCGATCGACCTGATGCGCCGGATCAAGCGCGCGCTCGATCCCGACGACATCCTGAATCCGGGCAAGATCTTCCGTCTGTAGCGACGAGAGTGCCGATGGCCGACGAGTTTCGCCCGAACGACTCCGCGCCCGCCGCGCCGCTGGACGACTTCTCGCGCAGCCACGCCGGCATCCTGATCCGGCTCGAGCAGCTGCGCGAGCTGGCCACGAAGCTGGCGCAGGGCACGGCCGACCGGCGGGCGCTGCGCAACCGTGCGCAGGAAATCCTCTCGTTCTTTCGCGAGGCGGTGGTCGAGCACCACGCCGAGGAGGAGCAGGCCCTGTTCCCTGCGGTTGCGCGCAGCGCCGAAGCGGGCGACGAAGCGGCGCTCGTCGCGTCGCTCGCCGCACGGCTCACCCGCGAGCACCGGCAGATCGAGGAAGACTGGAAGGCACTCGAGCCGGCACTCGTGCGCCTGGCGCGCGGCCGGGATGCGGATCTCGATGCCGGCATCGTCGCGCGGCTGTGCGACCGCTACGCGGCGCATGCGCAGTTCGAGGAGAGCGGGTACCTTCCGCTGGCGGCGAAGATCCTCGACGTGAACGACCAGTCGTCGCTCGCGCTCACGCTGCACATCCGGCACTCGGTCGACCACGTGCTCGGCTATATCTGAGCAGACCTCCGCGCGGCCGCGCAGCGGCGCGCGACGGCTGCGTGCGAGCGCATCGCCCGCGTTTCAGCGGTGCAGGATCTGCCCGAGGAACTGCTTCGTGCGCTCGTTGCGCGGCGACTCGAAGAACCGCTGCGGCGCGTCCTGCTCGACGATCTCGCCGCGATCCATGAAGATCACGCGATCGGCGACGGCGCGCGCAAAGCCCATTTCGTGCGTCACGCAGACCATCGTCATGCCTTCGCGCGCGAGCATGATCATCGTGTCGAGAACTTCCTTGACCATCTCCGGGTCGAGTGCCGACGTCGGCTCGTCGAACAGCATGATCGACGGGTTCATGCACAACGCCCGCGCGATCGCGACCCGCTGCTGCTGACCGCCCGAGATCTGCCCGGGGTACTTGTGCGCCTGGTCGGCGATCCGCACGCGCTCGAGGTAGCGCATCGCCGTCGCCTGCGCCTCGGCGCGCGGCTTGCGCAGCACCCAGATCGGCGCCAGCGTGCAGTTCTCCAGCACGGTGAGGTGCGGGAACAGGTTGAAGTGCTGGAAGACCATGCCGACGGTAGATCGAACCGCATCGATGTTCTTCAGGTTGTCGGTCAGCTCGGTTCCGTTGACGACGATGCGGCCCCGCTGGTGCGGCTCGAGCCGGTTGATGCAGCGGATCAGCGTCGACTTGCCCGAGCCCGACGGGCCGCAGATCACGATCCGCTCGCCGGGCTCGACGCGCAGGTCGATGTCGCGAAGCACCTGGAAGTCGCCGAACCACTTGTTCAGTCCCTCGATCAGGATCGCCGGCGCCCCTTCCGTCGCCTGCGCGCGGACCGCCCGGTCGTGCCGCATCCCCTCGGTCGCCTCGTGCATCGTCGCTCTCCCCGTGATGGGTCACCCGCGTTCGCCGCGCGCGAGCCCCCGCTCGAGCCATTGGCTGTAGCGCGACATCGCGAAGCAGAACACCCAGTAGACGGCGATCGAGAACAGGAACGCCTCGATGAAGTACTTCTTCCACGCGAAATCGGTCTCGACCGACTTCTTCACCGCGTACGCGAAATCGTAGATCGCGATGATGACGACGAGCGACGTGTCCTTGAACAGCGAGATGAAGCTGTTGACGATCGACGGGATCGCCACGCGCAGCGCCTGCGGCAGGACCACGAAGCCCATCGATTTCCAGTACGGCAGCCCCAGCGCCTCGGCCGCCTCGTACTGGCCGCGCGGCACCGCCTGCAGTCCGCCGCGCACCGCCTCGGCGAGATACGCGGCGACGAACAGGATCAGCGCGATCTGTGCCCGCAGCAACTGCTCGATGCGCAGGTTCTCGGGCAGGAACAGCGCGAACATGACCGAGGCCATGAAGAGCACGGTGATGAGCGGCACGCCGCGGATCACCTCGATGTAGACGACCGACAGCGCATGCACGATCGGCAGCGACGAGCGCCGGCCGAGTGCGAGCAGCACGCCGAACGGGAACGCGAAGGCGACGCCGAAGATTGCGAGGATCAGCGTCACCGGCAGGCCGCCCCATTGTTCGCTGCGCACGGGTTCAAGGCCGAATCCGCCGCCCATCAGCCAGAACGCGAGGGCGATCCCGACCGCCCAGACGATCGCGAGCGACGGGCGCCAGAAGAACGGGATCGCGGAGACGACGAGAAGTGCGCACAGCACGACGATGACGATCGCCGGTCGCCACTGCAACTCGTACGGATAGAAGCCGAAGAGCATG
>DASWVL010000172.1:0-1965 GCA_036406255.1 Zeimonas sp. | reverse complement strand
GAACGAAGGCGCGAAGATCCTCGAGGAAGGCATCGCGCTGCGCGCCTCCGACATCGACATGATCTATCTCACCGGCTACGGCTTCCCGCTGTGGCGCGGCGGCCCGATGCTCTACGCCGACCAGTACGGCCTGTACAACGTCGTGAACCGGATGCGCGACTTCGCGGCGAACGCGCACGGCGACGCCGGCTTCTGGAAGTCCGCGCCGCTGCTCGAGAAGCTCGCCGCCGAAGGCAAGGGATTCAACGGTTGAACGGAAAAGGGAACGGGAATCATGCGTGAAGCAGTGATCGTATCGACGGCGCGCACCGGGCTGGCGAAGTCGTGGCGCGGCGCGTTGAACATGACGCACGGCGCGACGATGGGCGGACACGTCGTGCGCGCAGCGATCGAGCGCGCGGGCATCGAGCCGGGTGAGGTCGAGGATGTGCTTATGGGCTGCGCGACGCCCGAAGGCGCCACCGGCTGGAACATCGCGCGTCAGGCGGCGGTCGCCGCAGGCTGCCCGGTGAGCGTCTCCGGCGTCACCGTCAACCGCTTCTGCTCGTCGGGGCTGCAGACGATCGCGATGGCCGCGCAGCGGATCATCGCCGGCGAGGGCGAGATCTTCGTCGCCGGCGGCCTCGAGTCGATCTCGTGCGTGCAGAACGAGTCGAACCGCCACATGTTCATCGACAAGGGGCTGAAGAAGACGAAACCCGAGCTGTACTGGCCGATGCTGCAGACCGCCGAGACGGTAGCGCGCCGCTACGGCATCGAGCGCGAGCGCCAGGACGAATACGGTGCGCGCAGCCAGCAGCGCGCGGTCGCCGCCGCCGAGGCGGGCCGGTTCAAGGACGAGATCGTCCCGATCACCGTGCGCATGGCGGTCGCCGACAAGGCGAGCGGCCGCCTGGCCACGCGCGAGGTCACGCTCTCCGACGACGAGGGCCGCCGACCCGGTACCACCGTCGAGAGCATCTCGCAGATCAAGCCGGCGCTTCCGGGCGGATCGGTCGCGGCGGGCAACGCGAGCCAGTTCTCCGACGGCGCCGGCGCCTGCGTGGTGATGGAAGCGTCGCTCGCGCAGAAGCGCGGGCTGAAGCCGCTCGGGTACTTCCGCGGATTCGCGGTCGCCGGTTGCGAGCCCGACGAGATGGGCATCGGCCCCGTCTACGCGGTGCCGAAGCTGCTCGCGCGCACCGGGAAGAAGGTCGACGACATCGACCTGTGGGAGCTGAACGAGGCCTTCGCGGTGCAGGTGCTCTACTGTCGCGACAGGCTCGGCATCCCCGACGACCGGCTGAACGTGGACGGCGGCGCGATCGCGGTCGGGCACCCGTACGGAATGAGCGGCCAGCGGCTGACCGGACACGCGCTCATCGAGGGCCGTCGTCGTGGCGCACGCTGGGCGGTCGTCACGATGTGCATCGGCGGCGGCATGGGCGCCGCCGGCCTGTTCGAGATCGTCTGACGGGAGAGCGTCGTATGTCGGTACGCGAATCGATGAACCTCGCCGGCCGCAAGGCGATCGTCACCGGCGGATCGCGCGGGCTGGGCCTGCAGATCGCCGAGGCGCTGGGCGAGATGGGCGCCGAGATCGTGATCACGGCACGCAAACAGGGCGAACTGGACGAGGCGGTCGCGCATCTGTCGAAGCAGGGCGTGCGCGTGCACGCGATCGCCAGCGACCTGGGCAAGCCCGAATCGGTCGTCGCATTCGGGGATGCCGCGCTCGAGCGATTGGGTCATTGCGACATCCTGGTCAACAACGCCGGGACGACGTGGGGCGCGCCGATGGCGGAGCATCCGCTCGAGGCATGGATGAAGCTGGTGAACCTGAATCTCACCGGCGTGTTCCTGCTCACGCAGCACATCGGCAAGCACTCGATGATCCCGCGCGGCTACGGGCGCATCCTGATCGTCGCGTCGATCGCCGGGCTGCGCGGCAACGAGCCGGGAACGAACCACACGATCGCGTACAAC
>DASWVL010000171.1:0-2738 GCA_036406255.1 Zeimonas sp. | reverse complement strand
ACCTCGGTGACGAGATGCGCACTGCCCTCGCGCGCGCCGAGCCCGATGCGACGCGGGGCGCCGCTCAGCCAGGCGAGGAACGCGCTCTTCGCGAGCCCGTGCAGGTCGAGCGCGAGATCGAATCGTCGCTCGCGCAGGAGGGTGCGAAAGCGCCGGATCTCTCGCACGAGCGCAACCAGGCGCCCGGAGCGCAGCAACGTCCGCCACTGCTTCTTCGGCCAGACGATGCATTCGTCGATCGCGGGATCGTTCGCGACGAGCGCATCGATGCCCGGCTCGACGGCCCAGGCGATATAGGCGTCGGGCCAGGTCCGCCGCAGCGCCGCCGCCAGCGGCGACGCGAAGACGACGTCGCCGATCGCCGAGGTGCGAACGATCAGGATGCGTTGCACCGCGCGGGAACCCTCGCGCCGCACCACAACGCGGCAGTGAACAGCGCGTACATCAGGCTCGTGTTCGAGCGCAGCAGGTACGACTCGGAGAAGCAGATGACGACGAACAGCACCGGCAATGCCCTGCGAAGGCGTTCACGCCCGTCGTTCGGGCCTCGCCGCAGGAACGGTACGAGCAGCACCGCAGCGAGCGACGCACCGCCCATCAATCCCGCGGCGGTGAGCGCATACAGATACTGGTTGTGAGGGTTCCACGCCGGGGCCCATTTCGGGGTGTACTCGGCGTTCACCTGTTCGTACTCGTTCGGATAATCGCCGATGCCGACGCCCATCCACGGATGTTCGGCGAAGACCCGCCAGGCGTTCTGCGCGTAGACGAGACGCAGTCCCACCGCCGTGTCGGCAGCGGAATCGGGTGCCTGCAGTTCCGCAACCGCCTGGTCGACACGCTGCCGGAAGTAGTCGTTGCCGTGATACCCGGTGACGAACACGAGCACGACCAGCGACGACGCCGTGATCAACGCCCACACCGGTCGATGGGCAAAACGCTGCAGTGCCAGCAGCGCGAGCAACGCGAGAAAGCCCACGGCGCCGGCGCGGCCGCCGCTGATCATCAGGTTGGTTGCGGTGGCGAGCAGCAGCAACGCATACATCAACCGCTCGCGAGGTGGGCGCGCCTCGAAAATCACCCGGTGCGCAGCGAGGTAGCCGGCGAAGGCGAGCGTCGGCGTGTAGAGGATGCGATCGACGAAGGGGGCGGTGTCCTGCGCACCCTTGTCCACGCGGATGCCGGGCGGCCAGTCGGGCATCCAGTGCATCTGCGTCCAGTTGTAGAACGCGAGCATTTCGCACAGCGCGATCGACAGCAGGAATGCCGACGCGTACCGGCCGAAATGCTCGGGTCGCGCAACGCTCAGATACAGCGCGAACAGAAGGAAGAAGTTCTGGCGCCCGACCATGCGCCAGCCCCATTCGGCGTCGGAGGTCCACAGCATCGACGCGAGCAGCACGACGTAGTAGCCGGCGAACACCCAGACGAGCGGCTCGCCGGAGAGCGCACGCAGCTTCGTGCCGAGGCGTCCGTCGACGAGCCAGACGGCGAGCAACAGGGCGGACAGGATGTACGCCGGCGCGACCTGGATCGGGATGCAGAAGAAGATCGCCGCCAGCAGCCAGGACTGGGCGACGGACAGGTCCGCGGCGAAGCGACCGCCGGCGGCAGCGCCGGTACCCGAGGCCACGGAGCTCATCGGAACTCGACTCCGCACGCTTCGAAGGCCGCGCGCATCGCGCCGCGCTCGTCGTCGGATTCGAAGCGGACGCGGTCCCAGCCGAACGCTACTGCGCGAACGTGCTCGGGATCGATCTGCCGGGCAAACAGCAGCGCCGACGAACGCACGCCAACCACCGCATCGTAGGCGCTGCGCGCGAGGTGCACTTCGAGCGCGACCGGCGGATCGATCTTCCGGTAGTCGGGATGATTCAATTCGTTCGTCGCATCTTTCGGATGCGCCTTGTAGTCGATCTGCGCGAAGCCTTCGTCCGCAAGCCACGCGCGAATGCTTGCGGTGACGACGGCAAGGTCTTCGTGACTCATCAGTCGAAAACCGGTAAGCGGCTGCCCCACCACCAGCGCACGCCGTTCGCCCCCGTTGCCGCCGGGTCGGGCGGGCACCTCGACGAGCGCGGGCAGTTCCCGCACCTTCGAGGCTTCGTACTCGTGCGGCAGGCCGGCAACGACGTAGACACGGTCGCAGAACGACGCGTCCGAGCCGGTTCGATCACCCGTGAACCGCCGGTAGTCGAGTTCGGGCGCCGCGAGCCGCCGCAATTTTCGCATCCATTGGAGCGATCGGCGCAGCGGCGACAACGGATAGCGACGCACGCTGAGGATGCCGTCGGGCAGGATACGCGCATGCATCGAGCGGGCCCCGCAGGCAGCAGGCAGCGCATTCAGGAAGTAGTTGATCGCCTCGGTGTCGAAGACGGCACTGTGCAGCAGGAGCTGCCCGCAGGGCCCGACCAGTGCCGCCACTTCACGCACGTTCGCCCTGAGACGTCGGTGGCGCCCGAAAGGTCCGGGCATCGGATCCCAGCGTGGCCAGGGCAGGTACGCGCAGGCGTCCCATTCGCCCGGATCGATCACCGAGGCGAGCGCCGGCTTGTACCACAACAGCACGTGGCGCGCCCCGACATCGAATGATCGCGCGATGCGCCGCGCGGCCAGGTATTGCAGCGGCGACGCAACGAAATAGACGGCGACCGTCGCGGCGGCGGACATCGGACGGGTCGGGCGGGCCTCAGGTTGCGGAGCCGAGGATCGTCGAGAGCGCCAACGATGCCGCC
>DASWVL010000170.1:0-4506 GCA_036406255.1 Zeimonas sp. | reverse complement strand
CGGCCCGAACAGCCGGTCGCGGAACACGCCGACGTACAGTTCGCGGCCGTGCCGCCCCAGCTTCATCGGCTGCAGCGTCACGCCCTGGATGCGCGCTTCGGGGCGCGCGCTGCGCACCGAGCGCAGGATCTCGTCGAACTGCTCGCGCACCTCGGTCGCGTTGCGAACGTTCAGGGCGACGCCGCCGACGTCGCTCTTGTGCGCGATGTCGGGCGAGCTGATCTTCATCGCGACCGGATAGCCGATCCGGTTCGCCGCGGCCACCGCCTGCTGGCGGTCGGCCGCGAGCAGCGTGCGATTCACCGGGACGTGGAAGGCGTCGAGCAACGCCTTGGACTCGAGTTCGGTCAGCACGTCGCGGCCCTCCGCGAGCGCCGCATCGAGGACCGAACGCGCGCGATCCAGGTCGGGCGCCGTCATGTCGGACAGCGAGCGCGGCGTCTGCTGCAGCAGCAACTGGTTCTGGTAGAACGTCGCCACCGTCGAGAATGCGTCGACGGCCGCCTCCGGCGTACGGAACACCGGCACTCCGGCGGCGTCGAGCCAGGCGCGCAGCGGCCGCGTGGAGTTGTCGCCGAGCCAGCAGGCGAACAGCGGCTTGCCGAGCGTGCCGGCGATGCGCGCGACGCGCTCGGTGATCTGCGGCCCGTCCACCCCGGCGAACGGGGAGAACAGCGCGAGCATCGCATCCGACTCGGGATCGTAGGCGATCGCCTCCAGCGCACTCGCATAGTCGTCGGCGCTAGCCTCGAGCCCGAGGTTCAGCGGATTGGAGATCTCGACGCCGGGCAACGTGCCGGCGAGCCGCCGCTTCGTCGGCTCGGTGTACGGCAACAGCCGGATGTTCGCGAACCATGCCTGGTCGGAGGCGAGCACGAGCGGCCCGTTGCCGTTGCCGATCATCGCGAGCCGCTTGCCGAGCGGCCAGTTGCGCGAGGCGAGATAGCGCACCGCAGTGAAGAGCTGCGTGAACAGCCGCACCTGCACGGCGCCGGCGCGGCGCAGCGCAGCGCTGTAGATCGCATCGCTGCCGACGATCGCGCCCGAGTGCGTGCGCGCCGCGGGACGGATCGCGGCGTCGCGACCTCCCTTGAGCACGACGACCGGCTTCACCGACGCGAGCGCCCGCAGCGCACTCATGAAGCTGCGCGAATCGCGCACCGCCTCGAGGTAGACGACGACGGCCTTCGTCGATGCATCGTTCGCGAGGAAGTCGAGCACCTGCGCCACGTCGATGTCCAGCTCGGAACCGAGCGAAACGGCCAGCGAAAAGCCGATCGCCGTGTCGCCCGCCCAGTCGAGGATCGCGCCGCCGAGCACACCCGACTGCGTGACGAGCGCGACGTTTCCCGGCGGCGGCAACGCGCCCAGCCGCCCGGCGTCGAGGCGGCGCGGCGGACGCGCGAAACCGAGCGTTCCCGGTCCGAGCAGGCGCACGCGCGCCTCGCGGGCGATCGCGAGCAGCTGCGCGGAAGGCTCGGGCCCGGGCGATTCGCACAGCACCATCACGGTGCGGGCGCCGAAGCCGACGGCCTCGCGCAGCGCATCGACTGCACGTGCCGGCTCGACCGCGAGGACGGCCAGGTCGACCGTCCCCCGGTCGGCACGCCCGCCCGACCCCGGCCCCGGCCCCGGCGTCGCGCCGAGCGCCACGCGACGCACGTTCGCCTTCGATTCCTCCAGCTGTCGACCGAGCTGCGCGACCCACGCCGGAACGTCGCCCGCCTCGGTCAGCAGGACGATCCGCGAAGGATCGAACAGCGCAGTGAGCGTGTGCAGGTGTTCCACGTCGAAGGCTGCCTGCGCGGTGACCCCGGCGTCAGTCGATGCCGATCAGCGCACGAAGGTGCAGCTCGACGCAGCGCGCGAGCGCGGCCAGCTCGTAGCCGCCCTCGAGCGAGGAGACCACGCGTCCTTCGCAATGCTCGTCGGCGAAGCGGGCGATCTGCCCGCTCACCCCGCCATAGTCGTCGTCGCGCCAGTCGAGGTGGCTCATGTCGTCCTCGCGATGCGCATCGAACCCGGCAGAGACGAAGATCATCTGCGGCGCGAAGGCCGCGAGCTTCGGCAGCCAGCAGTCGAGCACCGCCTGGCGCAACGACGCTCCGTCGCTGTACGGCGCAAGCGGAACGTTGCACATGTTCGGACCGCGCGGGTTCTCCCCGAGAAACGGATACAGGCGCGACTGGAACGTCGACACCATCATCACGCGGTCGTCGCCGGCGAGGATGTCCTCGCTGCCATTGCCGTGGTGCACGTCGAAGTCGACGATCGCCACGCGCCGCAGGCCGAGCGCCTCGAGTGCGTGCAGCGCGCCCACGGCAACGTTGTTGAAGAAGCAGAACCCCATCGCGCGACCGCGTTCGGCGTGGTGCCCCGGCGGACGCACGGCGCAGAACGCCCGGCGGTATTTCCCCGAAACGACCAGTTCGGTGGCCCGCACGACGGCGCCGGCCGCGTGCAGGGCCGCCTTCCAGGTGTGCGGGTTCATCGCGGTGTCGGGGTCGATCTGCGAATACCCGTCGCGCGGAGCGCTCGCCTGCAGCTCGAGGAAGAAGCGGACGTCGTGTGCGCGCGCGATCTGCTCGGGCGTCGCCTCCGGCGCCTCGATCGCGTCCATGTAGTCGGTCACGCCGCGCAGCAGCAGCCGGTCGGCGATCACCGCCAGCCGTTCGGGGCACTCGGGATGATGCGGCCCCATCTCATGCAGCAGGAAGCTCGGATGCGTGAGGTACGCGGCCTTCATCGAGACACCCTCCATCCCCCACTGTAGCGCACGGCGCCGGGGTAGACTGATCCGCCGCGGCGCCGCTCCTGCTGCCGCTTCCTCCATTGCCGTTCGCGATGTCCGACGCATTCGCCCGGGCCCCGGCGCGCCTTCTCGCGTCGTGCAGGCTCGTACTCGCCCTCGGCGTGCTTGCGCCCGCCCTCGTCTCGTGCGCGAGCCTGCCCGCACCCCAGCCGCGCGCGATCCGCAGCGCCTTCGCGCATCCGGAGGAAACCGCGCTCGGGCGCATCGTCGCGCGCAGCGCGCCCGATGCGCAATCGTCCGGCGTGCGCCTGCTGATCTCCGGCGAGGACACGCTCGGCTCGCTCGTCACGCTCGCCCGCCGTGCCGAACGGTCGCTCGACCTGCAGTACTACATCGTGCGCAACGACGCGTCGGCGCGCACGCTGCTGCGCGAGGTGCACGCCGCCGCCGTGCGCGGGGTGCGGGTGCGGATGCTCGTCGACGACCTGAACACCGCGGGAACCGACGAAAGCCTGCTGTGCATCACCCGGCACCCCAACGTCGAGCTGCGGCTGTTCAACCCGTTTCCCGCCGGGCGCTTCTCGACCTACACGCGCATCCTCGCTTCGCTCACCGACATCGATCGCATCAACCAGCGCATGCACGGCAAGATGTTCGTCGCCGACAACGCGATCGGCGCGACCGGGGGGCGCAATCTCGGCGACGAGTATTTCGTGCGCAGCCCGAAGAGCAATTTCGTCGACCTCGACGTGCTCGTCGCCGGACCCGCGGTGCGCAAGCTTTCGGCTACCTTCGACCGCTTCTGGAACGATCCGCTGGCCTATCCGGTGGCGCAGGTGATCCGCGAAACGCCGCGCTGCAAGGGGCCGGTCTCGGAATCGCCGCAGCAGGAGACGAGCGCGCAGGGCGAGACGCTCGAAGCGCCCGACTCGACGCCGGTGCCGCCGAGCCTGCTCGCACACGACCTCGAGGCCAGGCGCTTGCGACTCACGTGGGTCGACGTGCGCGTGCTCGCCGACACGCCGGCGAAGATCGGCTCGGCGCCCGTGCCGAAGTCGGCGTCGATCGCCGACGAGGTCGCGCGCCTGCTCGGTTCGGCGCGCAGGGAGCTGATCCTCGTCACGCCGTATTTCGTTCCCGGCGAGCACGGCGTCGACCTGATCCGGACGCTGCGCGAACGCGGCGTGCGCGTCCGGGTGCTCACCAATTCGCTCGCCTCCACCGACGCGCCGGTGGTTCACGTCGGCTATGCCCGCTACCGGCCGCAGCTGATCGACCTGGGCGTCGAACTGTACGAACTGCGCAACCAGCTCGGCACGCCGCGTTCGCAGCTCGGGCGCTTCGGTTCGTCGCTCGCGAGCCTGCACGCGAAGGCGGTCGTCGTCGACCGCAGCACCGTGCTCGTCGGGTCGATGAACCTCGATCCCCGCTCGGAGCACCTGAACACCGAGATGGGACTCGTGATTCCCGCTCCCGGCATCGCGGCGCAGCTCGTGCGCCTGTTCGACGACGTCGCGAAGAACAGCAGCTATCGCCTGGAGAAGGACGACGACGGGCGCCTGCGCTGGGCCGGCGGATCGCCGAGCGTTCCCGATGCCGAAGGCCGCGAACCGGGCGCGAGCCTGGGGCTGCGCACGCTGATGTTCCTGCTGACGCCGTTCGCGCCGGAGGAGCTGCTCTGACGGGCGGGAATGGAGCGGGTGAAGGGAATCGAACCCTCGTATGCAGCTTGGGAAGCTGCCGTTCTGCCATTG
>DASWVL010000169.1:0-2256 GCA_036406255.1 Zeimonas sp. | reverse complement strand
GGAGAAGCGCGAGCCGTCGACGGGTACCAGGATTCGCTCGTACATGTTCGTCCTCTATGCGGGGAATGGTCCGCTCTGTTTTCTGCATAATGGCGTGGCCATGAGAAATCCGCAAATCGTCTCGGCGCTCGTCGAAGCGTCTTCCGACGCGTCGCAGAAGTCCTCCGAGGTTCCCGCGGGATCGGCGATCCTGCGCGCGATCCGCGTCATGGAAACGATCGCCGAGAGCGAGGTCCCGCCGCATCTTGCCGACCTGTGCCGCACGCTGGGGTTGCCCAAGCCCACGGTATTCCGCATCCTCTCCACGCTCGAATACGCGGGTCTCGTCGCGCGCGAGCCGGGCAGCAAGCGATATCGCAGCGGCCGACGGCTCACGCGGCTGTCAGGAGCCGTGCTGCTGAACTCGCCGTCCTGCGCCGCGCGACGCGCGATCCTCGAAGAACTGGTCGAGCAGACCGGCGAAACCTGCAACCTGTCCGTTCCCGACGGGCATTGCGTCGTCTATCTCGACCGGGTGGAGGCGGACTGGCCGCTGCGCGTATCGCTGACGGCCGGCTCGTGCATCCCGTTGTGCGCATCGGCGAGCGGCAAGCTGTTCCTCGGCGCGATGTCGCGTCGCTCCCGGGAACGGCTGATCCGCCAGTGTCCGCTGATCCGTCACACGCCGCAGACGCTTGACGATCCGGGGCGGCTCGAGGCCGAGATCGAACGCGTGCAGCAGCAGGGATATGCCACCGACAACGAGGAATACCTCCCCGGCGTCTGCTGCGTCGCGGTGCCGGTGGTCGACGCCGACGGGCGCGTGGTCGCCGCGCTGTCGCTGCACGCGCCGCTGTCGCGGCTCAGCCTGGACGAAGCGCTTCAGTTCCTGCCGGCGATGCGCAGCGCCGCGGTCGAGATGGCGCAGACGATCGACTGGTGACCTCGTGTCCTGTTCCGCCTAGATGACGATCCTCGCGCTGAACAGCGGATCGTCGAGCATCAAGTTCGCTTCGTACGTCCGCGGAGATCGGCCGCGGGAGGTCGTCGAGCGGCTGCGTGGCCAGGTCTCGGGCCTGCCCGATGCCGCGGTCCTGTCCTGGCAGGACGGCGACGGCGCGCTTGACGAAAGGGCCTTGCCGGGAAACGTCGATTCGCGCGCCGCGCTCGAAGCCGTGCTCGGGCGGCTTGGCGACGCCGGCGCGCTCGGATCGCTCGAAGCGGTCGGCCACCGGATCGCGCACGGCGGGCAGGCACTGATCCGGCCGGTTCGCATCGACACGAGGGTGCTCGCGCTGATCGAGTCGCTCACGCCGCTGGCGCCGCTGCACCAGGGTTTCGGCGTCGCCGGTGTGCGGGCCATGCAGGCGCTCGCCCCGCAGGCGGTCCAGGTCGCATGCTTCGACACCGCCTTTCACGCGACGCAGCCGGCGCTGCACACGACGATGCCGCTGCCGGCGTCGTGGCGCGAGCGCGGCGCGCGACGCTACGGCTTCCACGGCCTGTCGTTCGAATCCATCGCGCAGAAGCTCCCGACGCTGCTCGGTCCGGCCGCCGATGCGCGCGTCATCGTCGCGCATCTGGGCAGCGGGGCGAGCGTCTGCGGGATGCGCGAGCGCCGCTCGGTGCGCACTTCGATGGGACTCAGCACGCTCGACGGCCTGGTGATGAGCACGCGCCCCGGCAACCTCGATCCGGGCGTGCTGCTCTACCTGCAGCAGCAGCTGCACGTCGACATCGACGAGGTGAGCCGTGCACTGCACCGCGAATCCGGCCTGCTCGGGCTCTCGGGCTGCTCGGGCGACATGCGCGTGCTCGAGGCGAGCGAGGATCCGCGTGCGGACTTCGCGATCGAGATGTTCTGCCAGCGTGCGGCGCAGGAGATCGCCGCCACGGCGGTCGCGATCGGTGGTTGCGACGCCCTCGTGTTCACCGGCGGCATCGGCGAACACAGCGAACGCACGCGTCGGGAGATCTGCGCGCTGCTCGGCTGGATGGGCCTGCAGCTCGACGGCGCTCTGAACCGGGCGCACGGGCCGCGCCTGCACGCGGACGCGTCGTCGGTGGGTGTGTGGGTGGTGCCGACCGACGAGGAGCAGGTGATCGCGGGACACGTGGCGGGGATGCTGTAGCGAATCGTTGGCGCGTGCAAAGGCGCGGGCCGTCTGCCGCGGGCGCCCCGGTGCGCAGCCCCCGCTGCGCGGGGGTTCGCTGCGATGCTCGCCGCGCCGGCTGGCGCCGCGTAACTCGCTACGCGAGCTTCGCTCGCTGCGCTCG
>DASWVL010000168.1:0-1596 GCA_036406255.1 Zeimonas sp. | reverse complement strand
CGGCGCGAAGTGCTCGAGCGCGCGCTGCAGGTGCTCGGCGCGGAGCTGCTGCAGTTCGGCAGCGACTGCTTCCTGCCGTGCAGCGGGAAGACGATCGCCGAACGTCGCGGTTGGGTCGTCGACCTGCTCGACGAGATCGGCGTCGATGCGGCCGCGCGCGAACGAATCTGGAGCGGGACCGCGGCGAGCTGGCTGCGGCGCGACGCGTTGCGCGCGACCCCCGTCGACGACCCCGTCGAGGAAGCGACCGAAGACGCGCTCTCTGCCGACGCCCCCACGTCAGAGTCCGATTCCGACCGATCCCTTTCGCTGCGACCGAGGTGCTGCTGATGGCGTCGAACCCCATCCACGTGCTGGAGGTGCTGGGCAACGCGATCGTCGGCGGGATGGAGACGTGGGTGCTGCGGATGCTCGAGCGACTGCCGGCCGACCGATTCAGGATCACTGCGCTGTGCCCGTTCGAGAGCGCCGTCACCGAGCGCCTGCGCGCGCTCGACATCGACACCCTGATCGTCTCGATGCCGCCGGAAGACCCTTCGTGGGCGTCTCTGCAGACGACCTGCGCGCTCATCCAGGCGAGCGGCGTCGACGTGCTGCACGCGCACCTGCCGAACGCGCACATGCTCGCCGCGCTCGCCGCGCGCATGACCGGCAAGCCGATCATCACGACGATCCATGGCCGTCAGTTGACGACGACCGATCTCGAGGTGCACCGGTGCACCGGATCGCGCATCCACGCCGTCTGCCGGCAGACCTACTACCACGCGCTCGGACTCGGCGTCGACGCCGACCGGATCTGCTACATCCCCAACGGCGTCGACACGAAGACCTTCCGTCCACTGGCGGAGCGTCCGTCGCTGCTGCGCGACGAACTGGGCATCGACGCGAAGGCGCCGCTGGTCGGGTTCGTCGGCAGGCTGTCGCCCGAGAAGGGGCCCGACCTGTTCGTGCGCCTCGCAGCCATCGCGCATCGAAGCGCACCTGACGCGCATTTCGTGCTGATCGGCGACGGGCCGATGCGCGAGGAGATCGCGAGCCGGATCGACGACGAAGGGTTGCGCACGCACGTGCACCTGGCCGGCCTGCGCGACGATCTCCCGCGCCTGTACGCGGAGCTCGACCTGCTCGCCTCGACCTCGCGCTCGGAGGCGATGCCGCTCGCGCTGATGGAAGGGATGGCGTGCGGAGTGCCGATCGTCGCCACGCGCGTCGGCGCAGTCCCCGACCTCGTCGTGCACGGATCGACCGGCTTCCTCGCGGGCTACTGCGACTGCCAGTCCGCCGCCGACGCGGTAGTCGAGCTTCTCGCGTCTCCCGAGAAGCGCAGGCGCATGTCCGAAGCATCGCGCGCACTCGCGCTGCAGCGTTTCGATCTCGACGACAGCGTCGCGCAGGTGTCGCAGCTGCTCGCGCGCCTGGCGGCGCCGCGCCGGGCGCCGCGCCCGGTCAGCGCGGTGGGCGCCGACGCGACCACGAACTGAACGGAGTCGAACGTGCCGAGGAACGCCCTGCCCCCGCTCGCATCGACCCTCGCCGCCGCCTTCACCGCCTTCGGAGCCGCGTTCGCCGCAACGCGGCTGTGGGGCCGGCGGCCGG
>DASWVL010000167.1:0-12524 GCA_036406255.1 Zeimonas sp. | reverse complement strand
CGTCTACGCCGCCGACCACTCCGAGTGGGGACGCGTGCTCGCTGACAATCGCGATAGTTCGCATTGACTCTTTCTCCGGGACAGGATCCCGGAGCGGAGAGCCTGTCGCTTCCGTCCAGAGCAGAGAACGTGCCCGGCGCGCGTGCGCTGCGGAGCGCTTCGCCGCGAACGCGCTTTACCGAGGCACTGCGGCGCGCTCACGGCAAGTTCTTCCGCCGCGGCAATTCCTACTGCGCTGCAGCGCTTCCCGCGCGTTCAGGTCTCGCCACTGCGGGCGTCGCCTGCGGACACCGCGTCGGGCCCGACGAAGGGCCTGCGCTGCGACGCAGCGGCTTCCTTGACGAGTGCGCGCAAGGAAGCCGCGACCATCGTCGCGAAAGCCTCGTCGTACCACGGATGCGCGCCACTCACGCCGACGACGATGCCGTCGAGGCAGACTGCGCCCCAGACCGCAACGTCGCCGACGCGCAGTCGATGCGCCTGCAGCACCTGCAGCCGATGCGTGTCGGTCGCGTGCAGCCAGGCCTGGCGCGCCTTCGCCTGCGCGAACGCGTTGTAGTCGGCGTCCCATTGCGCGCGCTCGCCGATGTCGTGCTCCGCGAGGATCGCCTCCTCGAACGTGCAGTCGCCGGGCGCGAGCGCCGGGTCGACGACGACGATCGACAGGAAGCCGGTGCCGCTGACGTCGCGATGCGCGACGGCGGACTCGATCGCGGGCAGCGCGAGAGCGATCGCACGTTGCGCGCAGGCGCGGTCGGCGTACCAGCTGCCGCGCACGCCGAGTTCGCTGCGAAGCACGGCCGGGGTCGTCGGGGTCGTCATCGTTCGTCTCCTGCGCGCTCGGCGCGTCCATCGCTCGGTGCCGGCTGCGCCGGAGCAGCCTGCGTCGCGCTTCCCGCTGCGTCGCCGCGGACCGGCACCAGTCGACGGATCGTCGCGACGAGCTCGTTGATCTTCACCGGCTTGGCCAGGTGCACCTGGAAACCCGCCATCAGCGCGCGCAGGCGGTCCTCGGATTTCGCCAGCCCGGTGAGTGCGATTGCCGGCATGCGCCGCTCGAGCCCGACGTGCAGGCGCGCTTCCATGTGACGCAGGTCGCGCACGACGTCGTGACCGTCTTCGTCGCCGAGCGCGATGTCGCAGACGAGAATGTCGGGCCAGCGCTCCGGCGCGAGCGTCGACAGCCACGCGAGCGCATCGGCGCCGCGCGCGAAGGTGACGACCTGCGCGCCTTCGTGCTCGAGCGCCATCTGCAGCATTTCGCGCGCATCGGCGACGTCGTCGATCGCGAGAATGCGCAATCCGGCGAGCCGCTGCCGGGTCGTGCCCGCCGGCTCGGTTCCCGGATCGGCCTCCTGCCCGGACGGCCGCGAGGGAACGTCGATGGGGTCGATCGCGCGCAACGGAAGCTCGATGACGTAATGCGTGCCATGCGCCGGGCCGGGCGGCTCGATCATGAAACGACCTCCATGCCGCTCGAACACCGAGCGCAACTGCAACGGATCGGCCGAACTCACGCCGTCCGGCGCCGGCGCCTGCCGCTCGCCCGACGAGCGCGCGCCATCGGTGAGCACGAGCCGGGCCCAGCCTTCGTTGCGCGTGATCGCCCATTCGATGCGTCCCCCGTCGGGCGTGGCGTTCAGCGCGTGCAGCGTGAGGTCCCACAGCGCCTGCGAGAGCAGGCTCGGGTCTCCGGTGATGCGCGCCTGCGCAAGTTCGATGTCGGTGAAAATGTGGATCGTGCGCTCCTCGACGATGCTGCGCACGCCGTCCAGCACGCCGGCGAGCACGACCGACACGTTCACGGGGCGACGCGCCAGGCGCCGCTCGGTGCGCTCGACGTCGAGCTGTTGCTGCTGCAGGTTCCACAGCTGCGCATAGAGCCCACGTCGCGCGAGCAGCTCGTCGTGCCTTCCGCGCTCGACGATGCGGCCGCGGTCGAGCACGATGATCTCGTCGGCACCGACAATCGTCGACAGCCGATGCGCGATGATCAGCGTCGTCCGGTCGCGCGCGATGCGATCGATCTCGCTCTGGATCGCACGCTCTGCGCGCGTGTCGAGCGCGGAAGTCGCCTCGTCGAAGACGAGCATCGGCGGATCCTTCAGCAGCGCGCGCGCGATCGCCAGGCGCTGGCGCTCGCCGCCCGAGAGCATCAACCCGCGCTCGCCCACCGGCGTCTCGTACTGTTGCGGCAGCGACATGATCAGCTCGTGCAGCTGCGCCGCCTTCGCCGCCTCGATGACGTCCGCCGGCGATGCACCCGGCCGTCCGTACGCGATGTTGTAGGCGACCGTGTCGTTGAACAGAACCGTGTCCTGTGGAACGACGCCGATCGATCCACGCAGGCTGGGCAGGCCGATGCGGCGGATGTCGGTGCCGTCGACCGTGATGCGCCCGCCGTCGGCCTCGTACATTCGCAGCAGCAGCCGCGCGAGCGTCGACTTGCCCGAGCCGCTGCCGCCGACCACCGCGGTCGTCCTGCCCGCTTCGATCGTGAAGCTCACGCCCTGCAGGATCGGGCGGCCCGGCTCGTAGGCGAACTGCACGTCCTCGAAGGCGATCTGCGGACGACGGCCTTCGAGCAACGCCCGGTGCGGCGGATCCTCGTCGGACTCGACCGGGTTGCGCAGCAGCACCGCGAGCCGGTCGATGTTGACCATCGCGTCGCGCGTCTCGCGAAAGAGGAAGCCGAGCGCGTTCAGCGGCATGCAGATCTGCAGCACGTACGCGTTGACGAGAACGAGATCGCCGACCGTCATCGCGCCCTGCATCGTGTACTCGCCGGCGAGCAGCATGATCGCCGCCACGCCGGCGGCGATGATCGCGCCCTGGCCAAGGTGCAGGCGCGACAGCGCGTACTGGCTCTGCACGCCGAGTTCCTTCCATTCGTCCATCAGCGTCGCGTAGCGGCGCGACTCGTGGCGCTCGCGCACGTTGACCTTCACCGCCTCGTAGTTGAGCAGGCTGTCGAGCAGGCTGCCCTCGGCGCGCGCGCCGGTTGCGTTCACGCGCGCCTCGAACTCGACGCGCCGCTTCGTCATCACGAAGGTGTAGAACGCGTAGACGCCGAAGGTGGCGAGGATGATCACGGTGAACCACAGGCTGTAGCCGCCGATCATCACGATCAGCACGCCGCCGATCTCGACCAGCGTGGGAAGCAGCGTGAACAGTGCCGCACCGAGCAGGAAGCCCACCGCCGCCGTGCCCCGGTTCACGTCGTGCAGCAGCGAGCCCGAGTTGCGGGCGGAGTGGAAGCGAGGCCCGAGCCGCAGCAGGTGCAGCAGCGAACGCTCGGCGGTTCCGGCGATCGAATCGAGCGTGACGCGCACGAAGCTCATGTCGCGCAACTCGACGAACAGCGTGCTGGAGAAGCGCAGCAGACTGTAGCCGATCAGCAGGAACACAGGCACTGCCACGAGCGGGGCGACGGCGGGTGGATTGCCGGCGAGCGCGGCATTGCGCGCGCCCTCGGCGATCGTGAACTCGTCGACGATGCGCTTGAGCACGAGCGGTACCGAGACGCTCGCCACCTTCGCGAGGACGAGGAACAGCGCGGCGAACAGCGTGGCGCGCCGATGCTGGCGCAGCACCGTCCACAGCGTATCGATAATCAGGTTGTTGCGTCCGAAGGCGGGCGCTTCGGTGGGCATCGGCAGGCAGCGCGAGCGGTCGTGGGAAGCAGCGAGCCGCGAAGCCGACTCATCCGCGACTGGGTACCGGGCAATCCGCAGGATGCGTCAAACGGGGTGCCCGGCGGGCTGCGTCGACGCTGCCCCCGCTGGCCGCAAGACCGGCGAATTCGCCCGAAAAACTTGCGGAAGACGCGGCCGCGCCGCCCGACCGGCCAGGCCGTCGATCCTCGGCGGTCGATCCTCGGCGGTCGATCCCTTGACGGCCGCGACTTCAACCCGCGGCTACTTCGGCCCGCGGCTACTTCGGCCGGCCGTATTTCGCCGTCAACCGCGCCTTGCCGAGCGCATTCGCGTTGACCATGAAGCCGACCAGCGAGGCGGTGGCCCCCACCGGAATTTCGAGCTTCTCGACCTTCAGCGCATAGACGGTGAAGACGTATCGGTGCGGCTTGTCGCCCTGCGGCGGGCACGGACCGCCCCAGCCAGGCACGCCGAAGTCGGTCGGCTGCTGGGCGGCGCCCTCGGGCAGATTCTTGCCGTCGACCGAGCCGGCCCCCTCGGGCAGCGACGTCGCGTCGGCCGGAAGGTTGTAGACGACCCAGTGCCACCAGCCGGCACCGCCGGTGGGCGCGTCCGGGTCGTGCACCATCAGCGCGAAGCTCTTCGTGCCCGCCGGCGCGTTCTTCCACGACAGCGCAGGCGAGATGTTGTCGCCGGAGCAGCCGAAACCGTTGTAGACGTGCTTCTCGGCGATCGTCGCGTTCGGTTTCAGGTCGGGACTGGAAAGCTCGAAGGCAGCGGCAGGGGCGGCGCTCGAAAGCACGAGCGCGGCGCAGCCGGCGGCGAGGCCTGCAGCGGTCGGACGCATGTCGTGTCGTTCGGTGGTTCGGGGAAGCGCAATCGTCGTCCGATTCGGGAAGGCGCGCAACCACGGGCCCGCGACCCCGAGGGAAGGCGACGGGGTCGCCGCGCGATTCGTTGCAGTAGCATCGGGCGACCGATCGCGCTCTGCCGGAGGGAACGGAAGTGAACTCGCCCACTTACGGCCGCTACGGAAGCGGCCAGGCCGTGCGGCGCCTGGAGGATTTCACGCTCGTCACCGGTCGAGGTGCCTTCGCCGACGATTTCACGGCGCCGGGCCAGGTGCACCTGTGCCTGCTGCGCTCGCCGCATGCGCACGCGAGGATCGTCTCGATCGACGCCGAAGCGGCCCGGCGCATGCCCGGTGTCGTGGCGGTCTTCATCGGCGAAGACCTCGTCGCCGCCGGTGTGTCGGACTTTCCCGGCCCGCCGTTCCAGCGACCCGACGGATCGCCGGCGGCCTCGCCGCCGCGGCGCGCGCTCGCCGTCGAACGCGTGCGTTTCGTCGGCGAAGCGGTCGCCGCGATCGTCGCAGAAACGCCGGCCATCGCACAGGAAGCGCGCGACGCAATCTTCGTCGACTACGACCCGCTGTCGGCGGTCGTCGACCCGCTGCAGGCGCTCGAAGCCGACGCACCGCTCGTCTTCGACGGCGCACCGGGCAACGTCGCGGCAGTCACGCGCTATGGCGATCGCGCGGCGGCGGATGCGGCCTTCGCGTCGGCGACGCACGTCGTCGAGCAGGAGATCGTCAACCAGCGGCTGGCGCCTTCGCCGCTCGAACCGCGCACGGTGCTCGCGATGCCCGAGCGCGACAGCGGCCGTCTCACGCTTCGGATGAGCACGCAGATGCCCGCCGGTGCGCGCGACTCGCTGGCAGCGCTGCTCGGTCGTGCGCCCGAGAGCATTCGCGTGCTCGCCGCGGACGTCGGCGGCGGCTTCGGCATGAAGACCGGCCTGTACCCGGAAGATGCAGTGGCCGCGTGGTGCGCGCAGGAACTGCAGCGCCCGGTCCGGTGGCGCGCCGAGCGCAGCGACGAGTTCCTCGGCGCCGTCCATGGCCGGGACCTGCACAGCCGTGCCGCGCTCGCACTCGATGGGCAGGGCCGCATCCTTGCGCTGCGCATTCGATCGAGCGCGAACGTCGGCGCCTATGCGACGCCCACCGGCGTCGCGATCCAGCTGCTGATCGGGCCGTGGGTTCAGACCAGCGTCTACGACATCGCGACGATCGACTTCGAGTTCCAGGCGGTGCTCACCAACACGACGCCCACCGGCGCCTACCGCGGCGCCGGCCGACCCGAAGCGATCTACCTCATCGAACGGCTGATCGACGCCGCCGCGCATCGCCTGTCGCTCGACCCCGTCGAGCTGCGTCGCCGCAACCTGATCGGGCCGCAACGCATGCCGTATCGGAACGCGATGGGGCAGCTGTACGACAGCGGGCATTTCGAGTCGATGCTCGACCAGGCGCTCGCGCTTGCCGACTGGAGCGGCTTCGACGCGCGCGTCGACGAATCGAAGGCGCGCGGGCGCCTGCGCGGACGCGGCCTCGTCACCTTCCTCGAATGGACCGGCGGCAACGCGCTCGAGGAACGCGTCACCGTCGACGTCACGCCCGACGGAATCATCGAAATCGCTTCCGCGACGCAGGCGATGGGCCAGGGCATCGTCACCTCGTACGCACAACTCGCCGTCGACGTCTTCCAGGTGCCGATCGATCGCATCCGCATCGTGCAGGGCGACACCGACCGCGCCACCGGCTTCGGCAGTGCCGGCTCGCGCTCGCTGTTCACCGGCGGGTCTGCCGTCCAGGTCGCCTCGCAGCGGACCGTGCAGAAGGCGCAGGAGCTGGCGGCCGAGCACTTCGAGACGAGCGTCGAGGACGTCGAGTACTCCGAGGGCGCGTTCCGCATCGTCGGTACCGACCGCAGCATCGGCCTGTTCGAGCTCGCGGGGCGCGAACCGACGCAGCGCATCGCGATCGACTCCACCACCGCCGTCGACGCCCCGAGCTGGCCGAATGCCTGCCACGTCAGCGAGGTCGAGATCGATCCCGACACCGGCGAGGTCGAGGTGGTCGCCTATTCGTCGGTCAACGACGTCGGCCGCGTCGTCAACCCGACGATCGTGCGCGGCCAGCTCGAAGGCGGCGCGATGCAGGGCATCGGCCAGGCGCTGTGCGAACGCGTCGCCTACGACCCGGAGAGCGGTCAACTGCTTTCGGCGAGCTTCCTCGATTACGCGATCCCTCGCGCGCATCTGTCACCGCCGTTCCGGATGCAGATGGACACGTCGATTCCCTGCCGCACCAATCCGCTCGGCGTGAAAGGGGTCGGCGAACTGGGGACGATCGGTGCGACGCCCTGCGTGTTCAACGCCGTCGTCGATGCGCTGTCGCGGGCGGGGGCGCGCGAGCGTGCGCTGGATCTGCAGATGCCGCTGGTCGGGGAGAAGGTCTGGGGGGCGCTGCGGGGAGCGTAGCGGGCCACGCGACACCCCACGCTACCCGGTATCAGCGGAAACTCTCGATTTTCGGGACTTCCACCGAGTGCATTCACCACCGGTCGGCAGGAATCCTGTTTTTCGGGCGTCTGCGTTCACGCATTTTCTCGCCCCCGCGAAACCTCCCGTTTTTCGGGAGTCTGGTGACTTGCCGGCACTTTCGGGAGGCTGGTGACTTGCCGGCACGCCGAAAGCGCCCGACGACGCCTGCAACACCGCTGCGATCCAGCAGACGACCTCTCTGACGTATCAGCTTCTCAGCCTGGGGTCGGCGAGCGTGAGAGCCAGTGCGCGGAGTTCGTTGCTCGCCAAGGGACGGGGGCGCCTCGGAGGTACAAGATCATCTGCATCGAGGTTGCCCCGCGTGTCGTTGCTCGACGCGCTTCGCACGGCGCCCGGGGACCGGGGGGCTGCGAGCCACCGCGCTCGACGTTCTCCGTCAGAGGCACCGCTCGCCCGGTTTTCGTTCGCCGCCACCTCTTCCGCCTTCAGCAGCCTTCGCACGCCCGTCGCGTCGCGGCCGATCCACCGCGCGATCTCGGCTGCCCGGTACAACGTCCACCGACCCGCGGCAAGCACGAACAGGCGACGGCCCTCGACGTCGAGTTCGACGGGCAGGTCGGCCTTGCTTCGGAGCACCCGCGGCACCGCCGACGACAGGGTCGCAAGCGACACATCGACACGCTCGGCACCGAGCCACCTGCGCGGGTCTGCCAGCGGCCGCGGTCGTTGGACCGACGCGTCCGCACACACGTACTCGTGCAGCCACTCGGCTCTTGTTGCGGCAGGCCGCCGCAGGAATCTTCCCCAGCGAGCGAGATCCACGCAGGGCCGCACGATCGCTTCCGTCCAGTCGCGGTGCGTGCTCCACTCCCATTCGAGCGGATCGTCGCACAGGCGATCACGGCACGGATTCAAGTGGATGTATCGGATCGTGCGGGCAACGTGTCGCGGATCCCGCTGGACCTTCTGCGGATGCGGAAGCCTCTCCCATTCGAAGACGGAACGGTCCTGTTCTCGCGACGCGAAGATGCGAGCGCGGAACGACGAAAGCACCCGCGCAAAGGCGCGCAGCGCAACGGCGCTATCGACTCTGGCGAGCAGATGCACATGATCCGGCATCAGTACGCAGGCAACGACGTCGAAGCGACTGCCCAGGCGTGACCAGAGATCGGCACAGGCAGCTCGACTGCGCAGCGGCCGCGCGCCTTCTGCTGCGCGAGCCACCAGATGGAGTAGTTCGACATCGGAGTCGTCGCCTGCTTTCATCGGAAGAACGAGAACGAAGTTCTCGATACTGCCAACCCGCCGGTGTTCGCGCATTGGCCCGAACGGCCTACTCCAATCGGTGGCTTCCGTGATCGAGGCGGGGACGGCACACGCACAAGGCCAGCGAGCTCGCGAGACTTCATCACCCTCACGCGTTCATCGGTACGCGTCTCGCAGGTTGCTTCGAAGCGCCTGCCGATGATGCGAGCGCGCTGCCTGCGTGTCGCTCGCATGCGGCAGGCACGCCGTGGCGACGACGTCCGATGCGGTGGCGACGCGCCGCGCTACACTGGCCCGACGCCGGCGCTGCGCGTGAACTGCAAGTACGCCTCGCCCGCGCACGAGCGAGACCCACGCGATCCCGACCATGAGCTTGCGCATTCTGGCCACCGGCGGCACCTTCGACAAACGCTACGACCCCGTCACCGGCGAGCTCGCTTTCGGCGACTCGCACCTTCCGTCGATCGTCGAACGCGCGCGCCTGATGGGCGACGTCGTCGTGCAGGTCGTCCTGCTGATCGACAGTCTCGACATGCGCGACGAGCACCGCCAGCAGGTGCTCGACGCGTGCCGCGCGGCCCCCGAGACGATGCTCGTCGTCGTGCACGGCACCGACACGATGGTCGAGACGGCGGCGGTGCTCGGCAAGGCCGCATTGCCGAAGACCATCGTGCTCACCGGCGCCATGGTGCCCTTCTCGGTCGACGATTCCGATGCGAGCTTCAATCTGGGCGCAGCCGTCGCGTTCGCGCGATCGCTCTCTCCCGGCGTCTGGGTCGCGATGAACGGCGTTGCGCGCCCGTGGTCGGACGTCCGCAAGAACCGCGCGGCGGGAATCTTCGAATCCCTCGGCTGAGCCCAATCCCTCGGCTGAGCCCAATCCCTCGGCTGAGTCCAATCCCTCGGCTGAGTCGAATCGCTCCGCCAGGTCGAATCGCTCCGCCCGGGCGCCACGCCCTACCCGTCGACGAGCCGCCGCGCCGCTTCGGCGATCTTCGCCGCGTTCACGCGCACCACCTGCTCGAGCGGCGCCGAATACCCGACGGGCACGCGCGGTGCCCCGATCCGCAAAACGCGAGCAACGTTGCGCTCGGCGAGCGTCGCTACGATCTCGGCGCCGAAGCCCGCCACCTGCACCGCCTCGTGCGCGACGAGCACACGACCGGTGCGACGCGCCGATGCTTCGACCGTGTCGCGATCCCAGGGCCAGATCGTGCGCAGGTCGATCACCTCGGCGTCGATGCCGTCGGCCTCGAGCGAGCGCGCCGCTTCGAGCGACTCGTGTACCGCGCGGCTCCAGGAGACGATGGTCAGGTCGCGCCCCGCGCGCGCGATGCGTGCGCGGCCGATCGCCACGTCCTGCACCGTGTCCACGACGCCCTCGACGCCCCACAGCTCCTTGTGCTCGAGATACGCCACCGGATCGCCGCTCGCCAGGCTCGCGCGCAGCAGCGCGTAGTTGTCCTGCGGCGTGGCCGGGCAGGCGACGACAAGCCCCGGCACGTGCGCGAACCACGATTCGAGCGACTGCGAATGCTGCGCAGCCGAGGCGCTCCAGATGCCGATCGGCATCCGAACGACCATCGGCACGCGTCCCTGTCCCCCGAACATGAAGCGGTTCTTCGCCGCCTGGTTGACGATCTCGTCCATCGCGCACAAGGCGAAGTCGACGACGCGCATCTCGACGACCGGCTTCAGTCCGGTCAGCGCCATTCCGACGGCGGCGCCCGCGATCGTCGCCTCGGAGATCGGCGTGTCGATGACGCGCGCCGCGCCGAAGCGCTCGAGCAGCCCGCCGTACTGCCCGAAGATGCCGCCGCGTCCGAGATCCTCGCCGAGCGCGACGACTCGCGCGTCGCGTTCCATCTCGTCGGCGAGCGCCGCTGCAGCCGCGGCCGCATAGGTCATGGTGCCCTTCAACTGAACCACCTGCCGTTCCCGACGTCCTGCACGTCCTCGAACGCGGCAGCCGCGTCCGGCCAGGGCGCGTCGCTCGCGGAGTCGAGCGCATGCGCCACCTCGTCGCGCGCCTCGCGCAGGCAGGCCTCGATGCGCTGCGCGGCGATGCCGCGCTCGATCAGCCGGGCACGCGCGACGAGCAGCGGATCACCGCGCATCGCTTCCTCGAGTTCCGCCGCATCGCGATACGCGGCCGGGTCGACCGAAACGTGACCCTTGAAGCGGTACGTCTTCGCGTGAAGCAGCCGCGGCCCCGCGCCGCCACGAACCGCGGACAGCAGTTCGCCCGCGGCGCGCCAGACCTCGACGACGTCCATTCCGTCGACCTCGACGGCCGGAACCCCGAACGCACGTGCGCGCGCCGCCGCGCCTTCGCCTGCCGACATCTGCGCGGTGCGCGTCGTCGCCGACCACTGGTTGTCCTCGCAGACGAAGAGCACCGGCAGCGAGAACGCGGCCGCCCAGTTCAGGCCCTCCGCGAACGGTCCCCGGTTCAGCGCGCCATCGCCGAAGAAGGTGACGGCGATGGCTTCGCGCCCCTGCATCCGCATCGACTGCGCGGCGCCGACCGCGATCGGGATCCCGGCCGCGACGACCCCGTTCGCTCCGAGCATGCCCACCGAGAAATCGGCGATGTGCATCGATCCGCCCTTGCCGCGGCAGACGCCGCTCGCGCGACCGAACAGCTCGTGCATCATCGATTCGAGCTTCGCGCCCTTGGCGATCGTGTGACCGTGCCCGCGATGCGTCGACGTCAACCAGTCGCCGGCACGCAGGTGCGCGCAGACGCCGGCGGCCACCGCTTCCTGTCCGGTCGACAGATGCAGCGGACCGCGAACGTTCACGCGCGAGCCCGCCGACTGGCCGAAGGCGGCGACGCCTCCGCGGCTCGCCTCCTCGGCAGCATCCTCGAACGCACGGATGCGGCACAGCGTGCGGAACAACGCGAGCAGGCGCTCGTCGTCGAGCGCGGGAGGGTCTGGAATCGGCACGGTGTTCCTGCAGGCAACGACACGGGGCTGCGGCGCGGAGGGCGCGCCGGAGAGCCCGAATCGTACACGGGCCGCCGCAGGATCAGCATGCAGGGGCGCCTCATGTCAGTCGCAGCAAGACCGCACCTGCGCGGCGGGTCCGGAGCGCTCGCGCATCGCACGGCAACACGGTGCGGACCGCGCGGTCGCCTCGATACCGATGCACACCCGCGGATCGCGGAGTCCTGCGCGGATCCTCGTTGCCGCCGACCGGATCCCACAGCAGCAGCGCGGATCTTGCCAATTCGTCACGTGAATGAATATCATGCACGCCATGACGGCCCTGCCCCGGCTCGTGGACGATGCGCTCGCCGCTCGGTTGCGCGTGATGCCGGCCGTGGTGCTCACCGGTGCACGGCAGACCGGCAAGAGCACGCTGGTCGAAAAGCTCATCCCGGGCAACCGGCGCTATCGCTCGCTCGACGACTTCGATGTGCGCGACGCGGCGCGCCGCGATCCCGAGGCCCTGCTGGGAGGCGACGATCCTCTCACGCTCGACGAGGTCCAGCGCGAGCCCGGCCTGCTGCATGCGGTCAAGCGCGCCATCGACCGAGACCGCCGGCCCGGACGCTTCCTGCTCACCGGCTCGGCCAACCTGCTCCTCATGCGGCAGGTGTCGGAGTCGCTGGCCGGCCGTGCGAGCTACCTCACGCTCTGGCCCATGACCCGGCGCGAGCAGCTCGGGCTCGCACGTGGGGGGCGCTGGGACGACCTGCTGGCGACGCGCGACGATCAGTGGCGCGACCTGCTGACGACCGGCGACGACCCCGAGGAAGACTGGCAGGCCCTCGCGCTGCGCGGCGGCTTTCCCACGCCGGCGCTGGAACTCGGGACGCCGGCCGACCGCGCCATCTGGTTCGACGGCTACGTGCGCACCTATCTCGAACGCGACCTGCAGGACCTCGCCTCGATCAGCGCGCTGCCCGACTTCCGCCGCCTGATGCAGGCTGCCTGCCTGCGTGTGGGACAGCTCCTGAACCAGACCGAGCTGGGCCGCGATGTCGGCTTGCCGCAGCCGACCGTGCACCGGTGGCTCAACCTGCTGGAGACCTCGTATCTGCTCGTGCGCCTGCCGGCCTACGCGGTGAACCGCACCAAGCGGCTCGTCAAGTCGCCCAAGGCGTTCTGGGGCGACACCGGCGTCGCGCTGCACCTCGGCGCCTCGGCGCCCACGGGCGCGCACCTGGAGAACCTCGTGCTGCACGACCTGCTCGCCTGGCGCGATGCGCGGGTGGACCGCGTGGAACTCGCCTACTGGCGCACG
>DASWVL010000166.1:0-16649 GCA_036406255.1 Zeimonas sp. | reverse complement strand
TGAAGCGTGACAGCCCGTGCAGCAGTACGAGCGCGGCGTCGGGACCGGCGCAGCCGATGTGCACGTGCTGCCCGAAGATCGTGAACTGCTTCGACAGGTAGCCGTACAGCTCGGAGAGCATGTGGAAACGCGGCGTGTCGTAGATGCGCCGCTGGTTCCAGTCCTGGAACGGATGCGTGCCGCCGCCGGACAGGCCGATGTTCAACCGGTTCGCGCAATGCACGAGCACGTCGCGGATCTCGGCCAGGTGCGCGCGCGCTTCGGCGTAGTCGCGGCATATGCCCGTCGACAGCTCGATCATGCTGCCGGTCATCTCGGGCTTCACCTCGCCCGGCAGCTTGCGCTTTCCCACCAGCCGCAGCAGGTCCTGCGCGCCGTGCGTGAGGTCGAAGTCGTGCGTGTTGACGATCTGCAACTCGAGTTCGACGCCGAGCGTCAGCGGGCGCGATTCGGCGAACGCGTCCAGAGCCATGATTCCCTCCCTGCCGGAGCCGGTGCTTCGCGGCCTCAGCGAATGTTCTCCTCGTGCACCCAGCGCAGCGCGAGGTGCACCGCGATCGGTCCGATCAGCTCGAGGAAGGCGATCGCGCTGAACACGACCGCCGCAAGGTGTGATGCGAATTCGGGATACAGGTTCTGCAACTCGGTCATCATCACCAGCGCCGCGCCCGACATCGGCACGAGCGTGACGCCGAGCGCTACACCCTGGCGCAATGCGATCCCGCTCGGGGCGGCGAGCAGCGTCGTCGCCAGCAGCTTCGCCGCTGTGCGAGCGACGATGACCGCCACGCCGAGCGCCGCGCCTGCGATCAGCGTGTCGATCGACCAGACCGATCCGGTGATGACGAACAGCATCAGCACCAGGGCGCCGCCCGCGGTGCCGAAGTGGCGCGGCCAGATCCACGGCCTTTCGGTGCTGTTGCGCAACATCAGCCCGGCGAGCAGCGGAACGAGCAGCGTCGAGAGATTCGCCATCTTCGTGATCGACAGCGCGAGCAGGATCATGCCGAGCAGCAGCAGCGTCGAGTTCTCGTTGCGCAGGTCGAGCCGGCGGGCGATCAGCGACACCGTGAAGGCGAGCAGCGCGGCGACGATGGCCGAGCCGGCCAGCAGGTACAGCGGATGCGCAAAGGCGCGCACGAGACTGCCGACGTACTCGGCGTGCAGCCAGCCGAAGACGAACTTGCTGGCGAGCACGGCGTAGAAGGTGTTCAGGCCGGTGAGGACGATCATGCGCTCGGTCACCTGGCCCGATGCGTCGAACTCGGAAGCCACGCGCATGACGACGGCGGGCGACGTGCCGATCGCGATGGCGGCGATCGCGGTCGCCGTGCGCGGGTCGGTCCCCAGCGCGCCGAGGGCGAGATACACGGCGATGAACGTCAGCGCCGCTTCGGCCAGGCTCGTCGCCAGCAGCCAGGGGTTCGTGCGCAGCCAGCGCAGGTTGATGCGGCTGCCCAGTTCGAACAGCAGCAGTGCGAGTGCGAGATCGACGATCGAGCGCAGGCCCGGCTTGAGCGTCGCTGCCGACAGCAGCCCGACGTCGAGCGCGGAGACGATCGTGCCGACCGCAGCGTAGCCGACGACTCGCGGCAGCCGGAGCCACCGGTAGACGGCTTCGCCCAGCAACGCCGCGATGACGAGCGTGAGTGACACCCACAGCACCGCGTCGGCCGACGGCGGCCAGGCGGGCAGGAAGAACAGGTCGGAACGCGGATCGCCCGTCATCGGAACCTCCCGTTGAAGCTTCTTCTTTCGTCGGCGGCGCGTGGCATCAGCGTGCGGGCGTTGCGCTCGTGACGCCCGCGCCTTCCTCGTGCGCGGGTTTGCCGACGACGATGCGTACGCCTCGAGGCGCTTGTGCGTCGGGCGGCGTCCCCTCGCGTTCGAGCGTCCCCTCGCGTTCGAAGGTGATCTTCAGCTGCTTGAGCAGCTGCCGCCGAACCGACCATTGCTCGAGCGGCGACGTCTTCAGGCGCGTGCGAACGAGCACCCAGGCGTCACCGAGCTGCTCGACTCCGGCGATCTCCAGTTCGCCAAGCATCTTTGCCGAGCAGTCGGGCGACGCCCGAAGGTCTTCGGCGGCCTGGCGCATGAGGCGGCACGCGTGGTCGATGTCCTGCTCGTAGGGGATCTGCACGTCGACGACAGCGTAGGCGAATTCGCTCGAGAGGTTGGTTACGGTCGTGATCAGTCCGTTGGAGATGTAGTGCACGGCGCCGTCGTACGCACGCAGCTTGGTGCGTCGCAGGCTCAGTTCCTCCACCGAGCCCGACTTGCCGGCGATCTCGACCACGTCACCGACGCGGATCTGGTTCTCGGCGAGCAGGAAGAAGCCGGTGAAGACGTCCTTGACGAGGCTCTGCGCGCCGAAGCCCACGGCGATGCCGACGACCCCGGCGGCACCGAGAATCGGCGCGATCGACACGCCGAGCTGGTTCAGCACCAGCGTCGCGGCCACGACCACGATCAACGTCGACAGCGACTGCCGCGCGATACGTCCCGCCGTCTGCAGCCGCCGCCTTTCCTCGAGCGTCGCCGCACGATCGGCGATGCGGCCGAAGAACGGCGCCACGAGCCGCCAGCCGAGATGGCGCAGCAGCCACGAGACCAGCACGATTCCGACGATCGAGACGACGATGCGCAGCTCGTCCGCATAGGGCGACGTCGCCACGATCAGTCGGTCCCATTGCTCTCGCACCAGGCGTCTCCTTCGCTGGCTTCCTCACTCTCCGGTCGGCACGCGTTGCGTCGGCCAGCGGATTCCGGATTTCGCCGGATCGACCGGCGGAACGCGGCATCTTGCGAGATCGGCCGCTTTCGGCGGCATCGAAATTGCTCGGACCGAGCCCGAAACCGCTCGCGTTCGCGAACGATGGGCGGCCCGGAATGACCGGATGGCGAGCTCGTGGCTCCACCGTGATGCGCCGGCACTGCGTCGTGCCGTCTACGGTGCGGCCGATCGGCCGTCACCGGGGCGCCATTATACTCATCGCGAGGCCTCGTCGATGCCCGGTCTGCAACTGCACGGCCTTGCGGTTCTGCTGTTCACCGTCGCGGTATTTGCGGCGTTCACGCTGCGACGCATCCCGATCGAGGTGACGAGCCTTGTCGTGCTCGTCGTGCTGCCGCTCGGCTTCACGCTGTTCCCGTACGGAACGGGCGAGCAGCGTGTCGATCCGCTCGGTTTCTTCTACGGTTTCTCGCACGATGCGCTGATCGCGATCTGCAGCCTGATGATTCTCGGTCGCGCGCTGGTCGAGACCGGCGCCTTGCGTCCCGTCACCCGGCGCCTCGCGGCGCTGTGGCGCAAGCGCGGGTCGGGCATCGGGCTGCTGGTGGTGATCGTCGCGGCGATGCTCGTCAGCGGCATCGTCAACGACACGCCGATCGTCGTCCTGCTGATCCCGGTGCTGATCGCGCTGGCGCGCGAAACCGGCGATTCGGCGCGCCGGCTGCTGATGCCGATGAACTTCGCCGTGCTGATCGGCGGAATGGCGACCACGATCGGCACCTCGACCAACCTGCTCGTCGTCTCGATCGCCGCGCGCATGGACGCGGCGCGCTTCGGCATCTTCGACTTCACGCCGCTCGTCGCCGTCGCGGCGTTCGTCGCGCTGCCCTGGTTGTGGCTCGCTGCGCCGCGCCTGCTGCCGGCCGGCTCCGACGCCGCGCAGGCGCCGGTCGAGCGTGTCTTCGATGCCGTGCTGCACGTTCCCGAGGACTCCGATGTGGCGGGTACGCCGCTCGGCAAGCTCCTCGAGCGCTCCCGGCAGGACCTGCAGGTCGTCGAGGTGCGCCGCGGCGTGGACCTGCAGCTCGTCCGTCTGCCGAACCTGAAGCTTGCGCCCGGCGACCGTCTCGTCGTGCGTGGCGCCGCGCCGCGCCTGAAGGAATTCGAGACCCGCTTCGGCCTGAAGCTGTACAACGTCGACGACCCCGAGCAACCGGTCGACGAGGACCACCCGCTGCGCGCAGGCGACGCCGTGCTCGCCGAAGTGATCCTGCTGCCGAACTCGAACCTGATCGGCGGCACCGTGCGCGGCCAGCGCCTGAACGACCGCTTCGGCATCGCCGTGCTCGGCGCGTACCGGTCTACGGGTCGGGCGATGCGACGCGAGCGCGACGTCGCCGACGTTCGACTCGCCGGGGGCGACGTGCTGCTCGTGCAGGCCACGCCGGAGAAGCTCGCGGCGTTGCGCGCCGAGCATGGACTCGTCGTCGTCGACGGCGAGATGGACGCGTCCACCGGCGGACACGGCGCACTCGCCGCCGCGATCATGGCCGGCGTGATCGTGCTGGCGGTCACGAAGGTACTCCCGATGTATCTCGCCGCGATCACCGGGGTGCTGGCGTTGCTCGCCACCCGCGCCGTGCGCCCGCCCGCGATCGGGCGCGCATTGAAGACCGACATCGTGCTGCTCATCGCCGCCAGCCTGGCGCTCGGCAAGGCGCTGCTCGACACCGGTGCGGCGGCGGCGATCGCGCAGGCTTTCGCGGCGTGGGTCTCCGGCTGGCCGACGATCGCGGTGATCGGCGCGATGCTCGTGTTCATGGGGCTGCTGACGAACTTCGTCTCGAACAACGCGGCCGCCGCGATCGGAACGCCGATCGCGATCGAGACGGCGCGCAGCATCGGCGCGCCGGCCGAGCCGTTCGTGCTCGCGATCCTGTTCGGCTGCAATCTCAGCTACGCGACGCCGATCGCCTACCAGACGAACCTGCTGGTGATGAGTGCCGCGCGCTACCGGTTCGTCGACTTCGTCCGTGTCGGCGGACCGCTGTTCGTGCTGATGGCCATCGCGCTGACCGCAATGCTCGGCTGGCGGTACGGCTTGTGGCCCTGAAAAATCCGGTATAGTCGTCGTTTTACGAACGATCGTTCGAAAACTCGTCATGGATCGCCCGCAAGCCGGCCCGTCCTCGTCGCCCCCCAGGCCCGCGCCCCGCAAGCCGAGGAAGGGAGAGCGCACGCGCGTGGCGATCGTCGAGGCGGCCCTCGAGCTGGCCGCCCGGGAGGGGCTCGAGGGGCTGACGATCGGCGCGCTCGCCGCACGCATGCAGATGTCCAAGAGCGGCGTCTTCGCGCACTTCGGCTCGCGCGAAGACCTGCAGATCGCGGTGCTGAAGAGCTACGAGCGCCGCTTCGTCGACGACGTGCTGCTGCCGGCGCTCGGCGCGCAGCGCGGGCTTGCGCGGCTTCGGGCGATCTTCGAACGCTGGCTCGCGCGCACGGCGGTCGAGGCCGAGAGCGGTTGCGTGTGGATCTCGGCGGCCACCGAATACGACGATCGCAGCGGCCACGTGCGCGACGAGCTCGTCTCGATGATCCGCTCGTGGCAGCGCGAGTGCACCCGCGCGATCGAGCAGGCGATCGTCGTCGGCGACCTCGCCCCCGACGTCGACCCGCAGGACCTTCTCTTCGCGATCTACGGAATCATCCTGGTCGTGCATCACGATGCGCGGCTGTTGAACAGTCCCGGCGCCGTGGCGCGCGCGCGCCGCGCCTTCGATCGGGTCGTTGCGGCGCACGCGCCGCGATCGGCGCGCTTCTCGTCCACGGAAAAGTACGAACGTTCGGTCGAGATCGACTGAACGCCCCGCACCCATCAGGAGCAACGACATGGCCCGCTACACCCCGCCGCTGCGCGACATGCAGTTCGTGATGCACGAGCTGCTCGCCGTCGAATCGACGCTGAAGACGCTGCCTCCGTACGCCGACACCGGCCGCGAGCTGATCGACCAGGTTCTCGAGGAGGGCGGAAAGTTCTGCTCGGAGGTGCTGTTCCCGCTGAACCGCCCCGGCGACGAGGAGGGCTGCCACTGGAACGACGGCGAGGTGACGACACCGAAGGGCTTTCGCGACGCATGGGAGCAGTTCAAGAGCGGCGGCTGGCCGACGCTGACCTGCGACCCCGACTACGGCGGACAGGGCCTGCCGATGACGGTGGGGATCGCGTTCCAGGAGATGATGAATTCGGGCAACCAGGCCTGGACGATGTATCCGGGCCTGACGCACGGCGCCTATGACTGCCTGCGTGCGCACGGCACGCCCGAGCAGCGGTCGCTGTACCTGCCGAAAATCGTCTCCGGCCAGTGGATGGCGACGATGTGCCTGACCGAACCGCAGTGCGGCACCGACCTCGGCATCCTGCGCACGAAGGCCGAGCCGCAGTCCGACGGCAGCTACCGCATCACCGGCAACAAGATCTTCATCTCGTCGGGCGAGCACGACTGGGCCGAGAACATCCTGCACCTGGTGCTCGCGCGGCTGCCGGATGCGCCGGCCGGCACGCGCGGCATATCGCTGTTCCTGGTTCCGAAATTCCTGCCGAACGCCGACGGCGCCGTCGGCGAGCGCAACGCGGTGCGCTGCGCGCGCATCGAGGAGAAGATGGGCATCCACGGCAACGCCACCTGCGCGCTCGATTTCGACGGTGCGCTCGGCACGCTGGTCGGCGAGCCGAACAAGGGGCTGCAGGCGATGTTCGTGATGATGAACGCCGCGCGGATCGGCGTCGGCATGCAGTCGCTGGGCCTGATGGAGGTCGCCTACCAGAACGCTCTCGACTACGCGAAGGAGCGGCTGCAGATGCGATCGCTCACCGGCGTGAAGGCGCCCGACAAGCCGGCCGACCCGATCATCGTGCATCCCGACGTGCGCCGCATGCTGCTCACGCAGAAGGCGTGGGCCGAAGGCTCGCGCGCATTTTCGTACTGGACGGCACTGCAGGCCGACGTGGCGGAAACGCACCCCGACGAAGCCGAACGCGCGAATGCGGAGGACCTGCTCGCGCTGCTCACTCCGGTCGTCAAGGCCTTCCTCACCGACAACGGCTTCGCGGCGGCGAACCTCGCCTTGCAGGTCTACGGCGGGCACGGCTACATCCGCGAATGGGGGATGGAGCAGTACGTGCGCGATGCGCGGATCAACATGATCTACGAGGGCACGAACACGATACAGGCACTCGACCTGCTCGGCCGCAAGGTCCTGCTCGACAACGGCGCGAAGCTGCGCAAGTTCGGCGCGCTCGTCGACGCCTTCGTCGAGCAGCACGGCACCGACGAGGAGATGGCCGAGTTCGTGAATCCGCTGTCGGACCTGCGCCAGAAGGTCGAGAAGCTGACGATGGAGGTCGGCATGAAGGCCTTCGGCAACGCCGACGAGGCGGGCGCCGCGGCGGTCGACTACCTGCGCGTGGTCGGCCACCTGGTCCTCGGGTACTTCTGGGCGCGCATGGCACGCGTCGCGCTCGACCGCGCCGGGTCGGACGACCCGTTCTACCGGGCCAAGCTCGCGACCGCGCGCTTCTATTTCGCGAAGCTCTTCCCCGAGACGGCCGGGTTGATCCGCAGCATCCGGGCGGGTTCCGCGCCGATTATGGACGTCGAAGTCGACTGGTTCTGACGAGGGGCCACGAATGAAAGAGAGCCAACGGCGCCTCGCCCCCCCAGCGCGCCGGGTGTCTTCGCGGTGGCGCGTGCTAAACGCGGTCGTGCTCGGCGCGGCAATCGCCGCGTTTGCGCCGGCGTCGCACGCGCAGCCCGATGCCGGCGCAGACGCACCCGCTGCGCGCGCGGCGGCATCCGCCGACTCTCCGGTCGGCCTGTGGCGCAACGTCGACGATGAGACGAAGCAGCCGAAGGCGCTCGTGCGCATCACCGAGCGGAACGGCGTCTACGTCGGTCGTATCGAGAAGATCCTCACCGAAAGGACCGACGCGGTGTGCGACCGCTGCACCGACGAGCGCAAAGACCAGCCGGTGCAGGGCATGCAGATCATCGACGGCATGCGCCCCGATGCCGAGCAGCCCGGCCTGTACGAAGGCGGGCGCATCCTCGATCCGAACAACGGCAAGGTCTATCGCAGCCAGATGCGCGTGGTCGATGGCGGCGAGCGTCTCGAGGTGCGCGGCTACATCGGCGCGCCGCTGTTCGGCCGCACGCAGACGTGGATCCGCGAGCGCTGAGGCGCTGCGGTCGCAACCCGCACACGAAGGAAATGCAAGTGGACAAGTTCGTCGTCAGGAAGGCAGCGGTGCTCGGCGCCGGCGTCATGGGAGCGCAGATCGCCGCGCACCTGGTGAATGCGAAGGTCGAGGTCGTGCTGTTCGACCTGCCTTCGAAGGAAGGCCCTAGGAACGGCATCGCGGCGAAGGCCGTCGAGGCGTTGAAGAAGCTGAATCCGGCGCCGCTGGCGCGCGCCGCGCTCGCTGCGCAGATCGAAGTCGCGAACTACGAGGACGACCTCGAGCGGCTGCGCGGATGCGATCTCGTCATCGAGGCGATCGCCGAGCGCATCGACTGGAAGCGCGACCTGTTCGGAAAGATCGCGCCGGCGCTCGCGCCGCACGCGATCCTCGCGACGAACACGTCGGGGCTGTCGATCGGCAGCCTCGGCGAAGGGCTGCCGGCGGAACTGCGCACGCGTTTCTGCGGTGTGCATTTCTTCAATCCGCCGCGCTACATGCACCTCGTCGAGCTGATCCCGACGCGCGACACTGCGCCGGAGGTCGTCGACCGACTCGAGTCGTTCCTCACGACGACGCTCGGCAAGGGTTGCGTGCGCGCGAAGGACACGCCGAACTTCATCGCCAACCGCATCGGCATCTTCGGCATTCTCGCCGCCGTGCGCGAAGCCGAGCGCTTCGGCCTGGGCTTCGACGTCGTCGACGACCTCACCGGCTCGAAGCTCGGTCGCGCGAAGTCGGGCACCTTCCGCACCGCGGACGTCGTCGGCCTCGACACCGTCGGGCACGTCATGAAGACGATGCAGGACAACCTGCGCGACGACGCGTTCCACGCGCTGTACGAGACGCCGGCGGTGTTCTCGACGTTGATCGGGCGGGGCGCGCTCGGGCAGAAGTCGGGCGCCGGCTTCTATCGCAAGGACGGGAAGAAGATCCTTCGCTTCGACCCGGCGAGCGGCGACTACGTGGCCTCGGGCGCGAAGGCCGACGAGACGGTCGTCCGCATGCTGAGGAAGAAGACCTGGGGCGAGCGCCTCGCGCTGCTGCGCGAATCGAAGAACCCGCAGGCGCAGTTCGTCTGGTCGCTGATGCGCGACAACTTCCACTATGCGGCGGCCAGGCTCGAGGAGATCGCCGACAACGCGCGCGACGTCGACCTGGCAATGCGCTTCGGCTTCGGCATGGAGCAGGGCCCCTTCGAGATCTGGCAGCAGGCCGGCTGGGCGCAGGTGGCCGAGTGGATCCGCGAGGACATCGACGCCGGCAAGGCGCTCGCGAAAGTGCCGCTGCCCGCCTGGGTCTTCGCCGGCAAGGTCGCCGAACGCGGCGGCGTGCACCAGCCCGAGGGGTCGTACTCGCCGGCGCGGGATGCCTTCGTGCCGCGCGCCGGGCACCCGGTGTACGCGCGGCAGATCTTCCGGGCGTCGCTCGCCGGCGAGAACGCGCCCGATCCGCGCACGGCCGGAACGACGGTGTTCGAGAACGAGGCGATCCGCGTCTGGACCCTCGATTCCGACCGATACCGCGACGTGCTGATCGCGTCGATCCGCTCGAAGATGCACGCGATCGGTCCCGACGTCATCGAGGGCCTGATGCGCGGCGTCGAGCTTGCCGAGACGCAGTATCGTGGCCTGGTCGTGTGGTCGCCCGATGACCCGTTCTCGGTCGGTGCCGACCTGCAGGCGATTTTGCCGGTGTTCATGAGCGGGGGCGTCAAGGCGATCGAGCCGCTCGAGCGCCGCCTGCAGGAAGCGATGCTGCGCTTGCGCTACGCGCAGGTGCCGACGATCGCGGCGATCTCCGGAATGGCGCTCGGCGGCGGCTGCGAACTCGCGCTGTACTGCGCGCGACGAGTGGCGCACCTCGAGAGCTACGTCGGGCTGGTCGAGGTCGGTGTCGGGCTGGTGCCGGGTGCAGGCGGGCTCGCCTACGGCGCCCGTCGCGCTGCCGAGGAGCAGCAGGCTGCGCCCGAGGCGTACCTGTTGCACTTCCTGAAGAAGTACTTCATGGCGGCCGCGATGGCCGAGGTGTCGAAATCGGCGCTCGAGGCGCAGGCCACCGGCTGGCTTCTCGATTCCGACCTCGTCGTCTTTCACCGGCACGAGTTGCTGTACGTGGCGCTGAACGAGGCGCTGGCGATGAGCGAGGCCGGCCATCGCGCGCCGCGTCGCACGAAGTTCCCGGCGGCAGGGCGCTCGGTGCTCGCGACGATCGAGGCGCAGCTCGCGAACCTGCGCGATGGCGGCTTCGCCAGCGCGCACGACTATCACCTCGCGCGGCTGATCGCCGAGGCGATGTGCGGCGGCGACGTCGACGAGGGCGCGCTGATCGACGAGGAATGGGTCCTCGGGCTGGAGCGTCGCGCGTTCCTGTCGCTGCTGAACCATCCGAAGACGCAGGAGCGCGTGATGGGCATGCTGCAGACCGGCAAGCCGGTGCGCAACTGAGGTCGCCGGCGATGAGCGAAACAGCAGCCGGCTTCGCCGAGCAGGCGATGCTCGCGCGCGGGCGGCAGGTCCTCGCCGCGCAACCGTTCAGCGTGCTGCTCGGCGCGCGCCTCCTCGCCTTCGGTCCCGCGGGCGCCGAACTGGAGGTGCCGATCACCGAGACGCTGCGCCAGCAGAACGGCTTCGCGCACGGGGGCGTCGTCAGCTACCTCGCCGACAACGCGCTCACCTACGCCGGGGGCGCCGCGCTCGGCACCGCGGTGGTCACGTCGGAATACAAGATCAACTACCTGCGTCCCGCGCTCGGCGAGCGGCTGGTCGCGCGCGCGAACGTTCTGCATGGCGGACGCAACCAGGCCGTGTGCCGCTGCGATGTCTTCGCCGTCTCCGCCGACCGGGGCGAGACGCTGTGCGCGGTCGCGCAGGGAACGATCGCGCGCTTGTCCGAAGGGCGGCCGCAGGCGGATCGCGAAGGGTCCGTCGAAGACGGCGCGCCGCCGATGAATTCCAGGAGCACTCGATGAACAGGCAGATCCAGGATGTGTACGTCGTCGCCGCAACGCGCGCGCCGATCGGCAAGGCGCCCAAGGGCGTGTTCCGCAACACGCGGCCCGACGACCTGCTCGTGCACTCGCTGCGTTCGGCGCTCGCGCAGGTGCCCTCGCTCGATCCGGCGGTGATCGAGGACGTGATCGCCGGATGCGCGATCCCCGAGGCGCAGCAGGGGCTGAACGTCTCACGAACCGCCGCGCTGCTGGCCGGATTGCCGGACACCGTCGGGGGAGTCACGGTCAACCGCTTCTGCGCGTCGGGGCTGACGGCGGTGGCGATCGCCGCCGACCGGATCCGCGTCGGGGAGGCCGAAGCGATGATCGCCGCCGGAACGGAGTCGATGAGCCTGGTGCCGATGATGGGCAACCGGCCTTCGATCAACCCGCACGTCTTCGCGCGCGACGAGGATGTCGGCATCGCGTACGGCATGGGACTGACTGCGGAGAAGGTTGCGCAGCAGTGGAAGGTCTCGCGCGAGGACCAGGACGCCTTCGCGCTCGACTCGCACCGCAAGGCGATCGCCGCGCAGCAGGCCGGCGAGTTCGACGACGAGATCACGCCGATCGAGATCACCGAGCGGATTCCTCACCTCGACCGCGGCGAGATCGAGTTCCGCAAGCGCACGATCGCGCAGGACGAGGGACCGCGCGCCGATACGTCCGCCGAGGCGCTCGCCGGGCTGAGCCCCGTGTTCGCGTCGCCGCGCGGCGTGGACGGCAAGCCGACCGGCATGGGCAGCGTCACGGCCGGCAACAGCTCGCAGACCTCCGACGGCTCCGGCGCGCTGATCCTCGTCTCCGAGCGGATGCTGCAGCGCTTCTCGCTGACGCCGCTCGCGCGCTTCGTCTCGTTCTCGGTACGAGGCGTGCCGCCGGCGATCATGGGCATCGGGCCGAAGGAGGCGATCCCGGCGGCGTTGAAGACCGCCGGACTGTCGATCGACGACCTCGGCTGGATCGAGCTGAACGAAGCCTTCGCGGCGCAGTCGCTCGCGGTGATCCGCGAACTGGGGCTCGATCCGGATCGCGTGAACCCGCTGGGCGGTGCGATCGCGCTCGGGCATCCGCTCGGCGCCACCGGCGCGATCCGCTCGGCCACGGTCGTGCACGGGCTGCGCCGGCGCAACCGGAGGTACGGGATGGTGACGATGTGCGTCGGCACCGGGATGGGTGCGGCGGGGATCTTCGAGCGGGTCTGACGTAGCATCGGCGTCTGCCTCTCGACCACCGGAGACCGGGCTTGAACATCGCCATCGAGAATCTCGAGCGCGTGCGCGTGCTGCGCTTTGCGCGTCCCGAACGGAAGAACGCGATCACCGCGGCGATGTACGCGGCGCTCGCCGACGCGCTCGAGCAGGCGGCGCAGGACGGGCAGGTGCGCGTCGCCGTCGTCACCGGGAGCGAAAGCGCGTTCACCGCGGGCAACGACCTCGCCGATTTCCTGAACGAGCCGCCGACGCGGGACGACGCGCCGGTGTTCCGCTTCCTGCGCGCGATCGCCACGTTCCCGAAGCCGCTCGTCGCGTCGGTGTGCGGGCCGGCGATCGGCGTCGGCACGACGATGCTGCTGCACTGCGACCTCGTCTACGCCGGCGAGAACGCGACGCTGTCGCTGCCTTTCGTGCACCTCGGCCTGTGTCCGGAGGCGGCGTCGAGCCTGCTGCTGCCCGCCGCCGTCGGCTACCAGCGCGCCGCCGAGAAGTTGCTGCTCGGCGAGCCCTTCGGTGCCGCCGAAGCGAAGGAGATCGGCATCGTCAACCGCGTGCTGCCGAGCGGCGACGTCGAGCGCTTCGCGCTCGAGCAGGCCGCGAAGCTGGCATCGCGGCCGATGTCGTCGCTGCTGGCGACGAAAGCGCTGATGAAGGGCGGCGTGGCCGATGCTGTGCGCGAGCGCATGGTCGAGGAAGGGCGGCACTTCGCGCGCATGCTCGGCGAGCCGTCCGCGCGCGAGGCGTTCAGCGCGTTCCTGGAGAAGCGGCCGGCCGACTTTTCGCGGGTGTAGCCGAGACCCACGGAAACCCCGCTTTGCGAAGAGCAAGTGCGGGTATGCGCGATTGAGCAACGCAATGCTCGAACAGTGAATGACCTCGCTATTCCCGCTGGGGCATTCGTCTGAGGAATATCGCTGCGCACGGCACAGGAGCGGTAACTGCCGAGACGTCCTCGCCAGCCCCTGAGTCTGATTGAACCGGGGGCGAGGCGATTTCGTAGCTCACAGACGCGGTGCACGCACCTACTGGTCAGTCGGCGCCGATGAGCTCGATGCATGGGCACGGCAGCCGTCGATCGATTCCAGCTCGGGCACCACCCGCGGCTTTCGCTCGTCGTCGGTGGCCACGTAGGTGAGTGTCGCCTCGGTGACCTTGACGCATTCGCCCTGCAGCCGGTTGCGCTGCGCGAAGACCTGGACGAAGACGGTGATCGACGTGCGCCCGACGCGGACGATGTCGGCGTAGAGGCTGAGCAGGTCGCCGACGAACACCGGGTGCTTGAACAGGAACGAGTTGACCGCGACGGTGGCGACGCGGCCGTTCGCGCGCCGGATCGCCTGCACCGCGCCGGCGAGGTCGACCTGCGACATGATCCAGCCGCCGAAGACGTCGCCATGCACGTTCGCGTCGGACGGCAGTGGCATCACGCGCAGTTCGGGAATGCGGTCGGGCGGCATCGAGTCGCGGGCGTCGTCCATGACGATCTCCGTCGGTCGGATGCCCGAGAATAGCGGTTTCCCTTCCGCTGTACCGTGATGCGACGCTCCTCGACCGTTCTCGATCCGCCGTCCTCGCCCGGCGCGCCGGTGCCGCGCGGCGACTGGCGCACGCTGGCGCGACTGTTCCCTTACCTGTGGGCGTACCGCTGGCGCGTGCTGCTCGCGCTGGCCTTCCTGGTCGGCGCGAAGATCGCGAACATCGGCGTGCCGCTCGTGCTCAAGCGCATCGTCGACGCGCTCGACCTGCAGCCCGGCGACGCGCGCGTGGCGCTCGTCGTTCCGGTGGCGCTGCTTCTCGCCTACGGGCTGCTGCGCATCGGCGTCACGCTGTTCACCGAGCTGCGCGAGGTCATCTTCGCGCGGGTGACGCACGACGCGTCGCGCACGATCACGCTGCAGGTGTTCCGGCACCTGTTCTCGCTGTCGCTGCGTTTCCACCTCGAGCGGCAGATGGGCGGGATGTCGCGCGACATCGAGCGCGGCTCGCAGGGCATCTCGAGCCTGATCTCGTACACGCTCTACAGCATCCTGCCGACGCTCGTCGAGATCACGCTGGTGATCGGCTATCTCGTCCTGCACTACGACGCGTCGTTCGCGTCGATCGCGCTCGGGGCGCTCGCGCTGTACGTGATCTACACGGTGCGCGTCACCGAGTGGCGCACGCAGTTCCGGCGCCAGATGAACGAGCAGGACTCGCGCGCGAACACGAAAGCGATCGACGCGCTGCTCAACTTCGAGACGGTGAAGTACTTCGGCAACGAGGACTTCGAGGCGCGCCGCTACAACGACAACCTGCTCGCGCGTATGCGCGCGGCGATCCGCTCTCAGACCTCGCTGTCGGTGCTGAACCTCGGCCAGAGCCTGATCGTCGCCTGTGCGGTCACGCTGCTCGTCTGGCGCGCGACCGTCGGCGTGGTGAACGGGACGATGACGCTCGGTGACCTCGTCCTGGTCAACGCGTTCATGATCCAGCTGTACGTGCCGCTGAACTTCCTCGGCGTGCTCTATCGCGAGATCAAGCAGGCGCTGATCGACCTCGAGCGCATGTTCCGGCTGCTCGGCGAGAACCGGGAGATCGCCGACGCGCCGAACGCGCACCCGCTCGCACTCGATCCGGATCGCGCACCGCGCGTGCGCTTCGAGCATGTGAATTTCGCGTACGACGCGAGCCGGCCGATCCTGCACGACGTCGACTTCACGATGGAGCCCGGCACGACGACGGCCGTGGTCGGTGCGAGCGGCGCCGGAAAGTCGACGCTCGCGCGCCTGCTCTTCCGTTTCTACGATGTCGACGGCGGGCGCGTGACGGTCGACGGGCAGGACGTGCGCAGCGTGACGCAGGCGAGCCTGCGCGCGTCGATTGGCATCGTTCCGCAGGACACCGTGCTCTTCAACGACTCGATCCGCTACAACATCGCCTACGGCCGCCCGGGCGCAGCACAGGACGAGATCGAGGCCGCCGCGCAGGCGGCACGCCTGCACGACTTCATCGCGTCGCTGCCGCAGGGCTACGACAGCAACGTCGGTGAGCGCGGCCTGAAGCTCTCCGGTGGCGAGAAGCAGCGCGTGGCGATCGCGCGAACGCTGCTGAAGGACCCGCCGATCCTGATTCTCGACGAGGCGACCTCGGCGCTCGACAGCCGCAACGAACAGGCGATCCAGGACGCGCTTCGGCGCGCGGCGCAGGACCGCACGACGCTCGTCATCGCGCATCGGCTGTCGACCGTGGTCGACGCCGAACAGATCCTGGTGATGTCGGCCGGCCGAATCGTCGAGCGCGGCAGCCACGAGACGCTGTTGCGCCTGGGCGGCGAGTACGCGCGTCTATGGGCGATGCAGCAGGCGGATGACGAAGCGGCGCTCGCGCCGCTGTCGTGAAGACGGCGGCGCGCGGGTCAGTCGGGGATCGAGCGGCGGTTGCGCACCGCCCCGCCGCCGGGGTTCGGCGCCCCCATCGAGCCGCGTGGCTGCGGCGTCGACCGTACGCCCGGCATTTCGTCGGGCATCGACCTGCTGCGGCCCGCGCCCTCGTCGAGCGGGATGCGCCGCCGGCCCTGGCGGTCGATCAGGCCTTGCGAAGGGGGGCTGCCGCCCGGCGCGCGCGGGCTCTGCCAGTTCGGCGCGACCGCCCCGGGAGAGCGGCGATTGCGGTCGTCGCGGCGGAAGCGATCGCGGTCGTCGCGATGGAAGCGGTGGCGGGGCGGATCGCTGTACCAGAAGCCGAAGCTGTACGGTACGTAGGGTGCGTACGGATACCAGCCGTAATCGGGATAGAACGGTGCAGGCGGCGTGACGACGACCGGGGGCGACACGACGACCGGAGGACTCGGCGCGACGCCGGCCGCAGGCGGTGACGACGAAGCATCGCGTACCGCGTCGATCAGCTCGGCGTCCGCCCCCGACTGCAGCAGGAGGTCGATGTCGGCGCTGGTGGCGGGCGCGAGCAGGCCGCGCTCGTCGATTTCCTCGGCCAGGTCGTGCTGCGAGCGACCGTTGCGCAGTGCGGCGACGATCTCGCCGATGCTCAGCGGCCGCTGCGACGGCGTGTAGGCCGAAGGAACGGTGACGATGTCGCCGTAGCGCACGCCGTCGGGCGTTGCGCAGCCCGCCGTGGACAACGCGGCGATCGCGGTGGCGATCAGCACCCGCGCGCCGCGAGGAAACGTCGGGTTACGCGATGCGGAGTTCATTTCCGATTCAACGTGCGACGGCAGCGTGGCGTTGACGCAAGCGGCCTGCCCGTCGAAGGGGGCGGGTCTTTGTGCGAAGATCGACGACTCGATTGCGCTTCGTCGTGGGGCTCGCGTCGTTGCGGCGCCCGGCAGCGCGTCCGCGAAGGAGTCCCCGCATGTCGGTTCACCGCATCGCAGTGCTGCCCGGCGACGGGATCGGCAAGGAAGTCGTTCCCGAGGGCCTGCGCGTGCTCGAGGCGGCCGCGAAGCGGTTCGGCATTGCGCTGCAGTTCGATCAT
>DASWVL010000165.1:0-5067 GCA_036406255.1 Zeimonas sp. | reverse complement strand
ATCGCGCGCTCGACCGAGCGCCGCATCGGCTCGCTGATTCCGGTCAGCATCGCCGGCAGGCGCAGCGCGACCTCGACAGCGCGCGGGTTCTCGCCGGAGAGCAGCAGCGCCGAGCGCTCGGCCGCGTCGAGTTCGCGCAGGCGCGCGGCGATCGCCACGTCGACGACGGCCATCGCCGCGCCGTCCGGGCTGCCGGCGTAGCCGGGCACGGCGGCCAGCTGTGCGCGCTCGTCGGCCAGCTTGCGCGCCTCCTGCGACAGGTGCTCCTGCGCGCGGCCGAGTTCGCGCAACCGCTCGCGTGCAACTGCCTTCGTGTCCTCGGCGACGGCGTGCGCGGATCGGCGCGGATCGGATGCGATCTGTTCGCGGCCGAGTTCGAAGCCTTCGATGGCCTGTACTGCCTTCTTCGCGAGCCCGCGCAGCACCGCGAAGCGACCATCGCTCGGGTGCCTCCACATGCCGACGACGTGTTCACGGCCGCCAACGACGGCTCGCAGGGTTTCGAGGGGATGAATGTTCACGACCGAATCTCCGATGGGTGAAACGATGGAAAAGAGCAGCGGTCTACCGGGAAGCAGCGCCAGTGCTCGGGGTGGAGCGGAGACGATCTCCGCCGGATTCTTTTTCGGCGACGGGGCCACGCGCCTCTGGCATCGGGCGCGGCCCGTCGTCGGCGCACAGGACGACTCGACGCTCATGGGGCAGCTGCGCGACAGCGTCGATCAGCTCGCGCGACTTGGCAGCGGCATCGAGCAGCAGCTCGACGACAAGCGGCCAGCGGCTAACAGCTGTAACGCTGGTAACGGCGGTAACAGCGGTAACAGTTGGAACGTCGGTAGCAGGGGAACGCGGTAACGCAGTAACGGCCGGGGTGTTCCCTCCGTTCCCTCCGTTACTACCGTTACCGGAGAGAGAGATCACAGACATCAGAACGTTCCTTCCGATGCGAGCGGGCGATAGCGTCCGTCGAGCCCTCGGTCGATCTGTCCGGCGTGCACCATGTCGTGCAGCAGCTTCCGGACAGCGCCCGGTGTCTTGCCGACCGCCTTCGCGATCTCGTTCGGCCGCAGCGGTTCATCGCCGAGTGCATCGAGCACCGCGCGACGCTCGCCGGACACGCGCACCTTCCACGCCTCGCCGACCCACTGCCAGCGGCAGGACGCGCGATCGAAGCGCACCGCATAGGCGCCTTCTTCTTCGAGATCACGGCCGACGACGTGCAGTTCGGCTTCGTCCTCGCCGCGTGCGCGCTTGAGAACGAGCGCACCGTCGGCAGCGCCACCGATGCCAAGCGTCCCGCTGATGTCGTCGATCGGATCGTCGGAAAGCGCCTTTCTTACGTGATGCACGAGTAGCGCCGTGACGCCGGCCGGCGGCTTGAGCATCGACACGTCGCGGTAGTCGGTGCCGTACCCGTTCTCGCGGGCATCGGTCGCGCCGCGCAGCTTCGCGAACACGTCGATGACGACGAGCCGGGCGCGCGGGTGCGCTGCGATCCATGCGTGAATCGCCGCCGCTCCCTCGGCGCCACGCGGCCACTCGGTCGCGTAGTGAAGATCGGCGAGCCGGTCGGCGTCGGCGCCGAGTTTCGACAGCCGCGCGTGCATCCGGCGGTCGCTGTCCTCCAATGCCAGGTACAGAACTTCGCCGCGCTCGACAGGGCGGCCGAGCACTTCGCCACCGCTCGCGCAGGCGATCGCCACGTCGAGCGCGAGCCACGACTTGCCGACCTTCGGCCTCGCGGCGAGCAGCATCAACCCTTCGGGAAGCAGCCCGCGGATCAACCACCGGATCGGCGTGAACGACTCCGACATCAGCGCCGACGCTGAGCGGATAACGGGAATGCCCGCGGTAGCCTCGGGAACGGCCCTCAGGCGCGCGGAGAGTTCGCGGGCATGTCCACTATCCAGTCGTGCACGCAGTGCGCTGTACGCGGCGGGATCGGCGCATTGCACGAGGCGCCAGCACTCGAGCACTGCACCCTCGAACAGCAACACCTCGCAACCCGGTCGCCGAGCATCTTCGATCGCTTCCGCAAGCAGCTCGCAGGCGCGTTCGACTTCGGTCGAGACAGCGGTCGTCATCGTGCGGTCGCCTCGCGCAGTGCCTCGGCGGCAAGCTGTCGCAGCAGGAACCACCTGCGCCATGCCGCGCACGTCGGGCACAACGTCGACGACGAGTTCAGCGCAATGCCGCAGCCAGCGCACCCTTGCGTGTGCAGGCGGCGGTCGCGGATAATTCGGGTGCGTTGATCTTCAAGGGCCGCTTCCCGATGCCAGTCGGGGGCGGCCTTTCTCGTCTCAGGCATCGCGCGACCCTCCTGCGCGATGCGCGCCGCGGGCCTCTGCGATCTTCAACTCGATGTGCCTGTCGAGCTTTTCGCCGCGAGCCTTCGCGATTCTCGGCTCGTTGTGCTGGTCGATCTTCTCGCCTCGAGCCTTCGCGATTTTCGCGGCGAGATAATCGTCGATCTCCTGCTCGATCCAGCCGGTAAGGCCCTCCGAAATCTTGACCGGTTGGGGGAAATCCGGGTCGGACTTGGCTTTACGCCAGGGGGTTGCGCGTGACTTGTAACCGAGCTTATTGGCTGTGAGTAGGTCGCGGATAATCCTTGTCATGCAGCGCCTCTAGTCGGTGCGTCACGGGATGCGACGCAGCGCTGCCTATTCAATTCGCCGATCGCGACGCGATCAGCCAAACGGCGCGTTCATTTGGCCAAGTTTTTCTTCTTCGCGCCCTCGAAGCCGGCGCGGAAGTGACGCGTCAGCCCACCGCCGCGCGTCTTGCGGCGCCAGTTCTCGTATGACTTGCGGAACCCCTCAGGATCACCACTGCCGCCGTACTTCTGCCAGATGCTCGCTTGCGAGGCGTACAACGCCTTCATCGTGCCGCGACGGAACGTGCCCGCGCCTCGGTGCATTCGCTCCATGAGCAACACGGCTTGGTACAAGTCGATCAGCTGCGCGCGCGACGCTCGGTAGCCGATCGCTGCAAGGGCCTGCGCGGCTTCGTCGGGTTCGAGCCCGAGCGTTTCGAGCGCGTCGAGAAGTGCATCGCCGACGGCGGCGCGCCGCTCCTTCTTCGGTGCGGCGAGCGCGGCCCTTATCGCCTCCCTACAGCTGTTCGTCGTCATCGTGTCGAACCTTGCCGATCAGTACGTTGGCGAGCACGGCGGCCGCGGCTTCGAGCCGGCGCTCGGGCGGCAACAGGCTTAGCACGTACCGCGCGAACGCTTCGTCGGCCAGCTGGCGAGCGTCGTCGTCGCGGTCTTCGTTCATGTTCTCGTTCACGACGCCCTCCGGCGGATCGGGTGAACCTTCGCAGTCGTCGACGGCGTGGCGCAGTAGCGCGCCCAGTCCTCGGCGAGCCGGCGTCGACGTTCCATCAGATCGCCGCGCCTGTAGGCGGCTTCGACCTTGTTGTCGATGGTGTGCGCGAGCGCCATCTCGACGACTTCGGACGGGTAGGCGGTTGTCTCGGCCGCCCAGTCGCGGAACGTCGAGCGAAAGCCGTGCGCCGTGACGTCGACCTTCATGCGCTTGAGCACCGCGCCGAGTGTCGCGTCGGACATCGGCCGGTTCCTCGCACCGGGGAACACGAGATCGCAGTCGTCAACGCGGGGAAGCGCGCGCAGCAGCTCGACTGCGGCGCCGGAGAGCGGAACGCGATGTTCCTTGCCGGCTTTCATGCGCGTACCGGGCACCGTCCAGATGCCGGCGTCCAGATCGACTTCGCTCCACCTCGCGCCGCGTACTTCGCCGCTCCGCGCGGCGCAGAGAATCGCCAACTCGAGTGCGCGAGCGCCGATGCCCTCGGCCTTGCGCAGCTTCACCATGAAGTCGCCGATCTTCGCGTAGGGAAGCGCCGCGTGGTGCTTCACGCGCGCCACCTTCGAGCGCGCCGGCAGCAGCTTGTCGAGGTGCCCGCGCCAGCGCGCCGGGTTCTCGCCGGTGCGGTAGCCGCGCGCCTTCGCCCAGTCGAGCACGGCCTCGATACGGCCGCGCACGCGCGATGCGGTCTCCGTCCGAGTTCGCCAGATCGGATCGAGCACGACGACGACGTGCGCCGTCTGCACGTCGGCGACGCGCATCTTCCCGAGGATCGGGGTCGCGTAGGTGTCGAGCGTCGCTCTCCACTGCGCCGCGTGCTTCGATGATCGCCAGCCGGCTTCATGCGCGTCGACGTACCTGCTCGCGCACTGGGCGAACGTCAGCCCGGAGGCTACGGCGGCCGCGAGCGCGCTTTTCTTCGCGCGTGCGTCCTCGATCGGATCGACGCCGCGCCGGAGTAGTTCACGCGCTTCACGGGCGGCTGTGCAGGCATCGGCGAGCGTCACGCTTGGGTAGCTGCCGAGCCCGAGGTCGCGCCGCTTCGGGCCGACCGAGTAGCGCAGCGTCCACGAGCGCGTACCGGCCGGCGTCACCTGCAACGCGAGCCCGGTGACGTGGCCGACGAAATGGAGCCCCGGCGCGGTCAGTCGCTTCACCTGCAAGGGGGTCAGTTCACGCGCTAGCTTTCTGCTACCCATCGCCCCACCCATCAAGTAGTGTGCGATTGGATGATACAGCGTGCGACGGCTAGAAGCGATCTACAGCCGTTTTCCCTCTGAGAACGAGGCTATCGAGCAACGCCATGAGACGCCTTGAAGTTTGGCGGAAGCAGACACCCTTTCCGCCAGACGTCCCGTCCGCCTTCCGCGCGCACCGGCGTGATTTGCGTCACGCGGCGGGTGAGCCTTATTCCCGCTGACCCGCTCGATCACCGGCGCGACCGATGCGCCGACGCCGCATCGATCGAATTGTTCACGCAAGCAGCGGATCCGATCCGCTAGCATCGCGCCTGTTCGCACGACCTGCCCGGTCCCAGTACGTTCCCGGTCGCGGGGTGCGCCCGACGAGCCCCGATGCCCGCACCGCTTCCGTCCAGTTCCGTATCGCCGCAGCCTTCGCCGTTGTTCGAGCGCGTTCGGGACCGGATCGCCGAGGCCTTGCGTGCCGCGGCGACGACCGGGCTGCCGGCGCTCGCCGAGGCGCTCGACGAGGCGGCCGAGCGCGCGCTCGACGGACG
>DASWVL010000164.1:0-12856 GCA_036406255.1 Zeimonas sp. | reverse complement strand
GCGCGGCAGCGGCGTGTCGATGAAGACCTTTCGCACCGTCGACGACCTGCGTGCCGCCGACGTCGTGTTCCACGACGTCGTGCTCGACGGCGAGGCGCGCCTGGGCGGCGCAGGCGCGCAGGCAGCGATCGAAGAGGCGGTCGACTTCGCCGCGGCGCTCGGCTGCGCCGAGGCGGTCGGCGCGATGGACTTCGCCAACCGGGCGACGCTCGAATACCTGAAGACGCGTAGGCAGTTCGGCGTGCCGATCGGCTCGTTCCAGGCGCTGCAGCACCGGATGGTCGACATGACGATTCACGCCGAGCAAGCGCGCTCGATCACGCTGCTCGCCTGCGCGAAGGTCGATGCGGCTGCGCGCGGCGAGATCGGCGCCGCGGAGCGGGCGAGGTTCGTCTCGGCGGCGAAGGTGCTCGTCGGTACCGCCTGCCGGCACGTCGGCCAGGAGGCGATCCAGCTGCACGGCGGAATGGGGATGACGGTGGAGATGAAGGTCGCGCACACGTTCAAGCGCCTGACCATGCTCGCGCAGCAGTTCGGCGACGTCGACCATCATCTCGAGCGTTTCGCGGTGGCCGATGCCGACGCTGCGGCCGGCGTCATCGACGGCGCCGCCGCATTGCAGACGAAATCTGCGATGTAACGAAAGCATCATCTTCGGCGGGCATCCTCCTCGTGCACGGAACTCGAGGCACGAGGAGGAATGCGAATGCGACCGATCGATCGGATCCTGGCCTGCAGCGCACGGGTCTTCGGCCTGTCGTGGCCGCGCCCGGAGGCGCACCGGGATCGATCGCCGCGCTCCGGGCACTCATTCGCCGACGAAGTCGACCTCGGGGCCCTCGAATGCTGCGCGGCCGAAGGTTTCGGAGCCGACCTGCTGATGCAGGACGGTCGCGACGGCCCGACGTCCTGACGAAGCCGTTCGAGCGACGCCCTCCGGCGTCGCTGTCACGAAACCGTCATCGTCGCCCCGTAGCCTGTTCGCAGGACACAGCGAACAGAGGAAAGGGTGAAGATGAAAGCGAATCCCATGGGACGTCTCCTGGTCGTCGGCGCGCTGGCTTTCGGGACGGCCGCGGCACAGGCGGCCGACATCACCGGCGCGGGCGCCACCTTCCCGGCGCCCATCTACGCGAAGTGGGCCGAGGCGTACAAGGCAGCCACCGGCAACCGCGTCAACTACCAGGGCATCGGTTCGGGCGGCGGCGTCAAGCAGATCGTCGGGAAGACCGTCGATTTCGGCGCGACCGACGATCCGATGAAGGGCGCGGATCTCGAGAAGAACAAGCTGCTGCAGTTTCCCGCGGTGATCGGCGGGATCGTCGCGGTCGCCAACCTTCCTGGCGTACAGCCCGGCAGGCTCACGCTCGACGGCCCGGTGCTGGCCGACATCTACCGCGGAGCGATCACGAAGTGGGACGACGCGAAGATCGGCGCGCTGAATCCCTCGCTGCAACTGCCGTCGACCGCGATCACGCTGGTCTACCGCTCCGACTCGTCGGGAACGACGGCCGCGTTCACTGATTACCTGTCGCAGGTCTCGTCCTCCTTCGGATCGGAGATCGGCGCGGGCAAGACGGTCAACTGGAAGACGGGCGTCGGCGGCAAGGGCAATGCCGGCGTGGCGGCGAACGTGACGAAGATCGCCGGCGCGATCGGCTACGTCGAATATGCGTATGCGAAACAGAACCGGATGACGCATGCGGCGATGATCAACCGCGAGGGCAAGGCCGTGCAGCCGAACGACCGCACGTTCGCCGCAGCGGCCGCAAACGCCGACTGGGCGTCGCAGCCCGGCTTCGGCGTGAACCTGAATCACCAGCGCGGCGACCAGGCGTGGCCGATGACCTCGGCAACCTACATCCTGATGCATCGGACCGCAGACCGTCCCGAGCGCTCGGCGGAGGTGCTGAAGTTCTTCCGCTGGGCGCTGAACGACGGACAGAAGCTGGCGCTCGATCTCGACTACGTTCCGCTGCCCACCGCGGTCGTCGAGAAGGTCCAGGCGTCATGGACGAACCTGCGGGACGCCTCCGGCCAGCCGGTGTGGAAGTCCGGGCACTGAGGCCACGGCGGCAGTCGGCAGGCGCGGCAGCAGTGGCGGTGGCCGAGCGTTCGACGATGGACGCCGCTTTCGAGCGCGTGTCGCGCACGCCGCAGACGGCGCGCGCGACAGGCAGCGATTCGCGCAGCCGGCGCTTCGCCGCGCAGGATCGCGTCTTCGTCGCGGTCACCCGGTTCTTCGCCGCGCTGGTCCTCGTCGCGCTGAGCGCGATCCTCGTCGCACTCGCGATCGAGGCATGGCCGGCGCTGAAGGCCTTCGGCCCGGGCTTTCTGTCCGGCACGACGTGGAGCCCGGCCGACGACGTCTACGGTGCAGTCGTCTCCGGCTACGGGACGATCGCCACTTCGGCGATCGCGCTGCTGATCGCCGTTCCGGTGAGCTTCGGCATTGCCGTCTTCCTCACCGAAATGTGCCCCGCGAAGCTTGCGCGTCCGCTGGGCATCGCCGTCGAGCTGCTCGCCGGCATTCCGTCGATCATCTACGGCTTCTGGGGGCTGTTCGTGCTGGCGCCGGTGCTGCAGGCGCATGTACAGCCGCTGCTCGTCGCGACCGGCCTGCCGATCTTCGCCGGGCCGCCGCTGGGCATCGGCGTCTTCACTGCCGGCGTCGTGCTGGCGCTGATGGTCGTTCCGTTCGTCGCATCGGTGATGCGCGACGTCTTCCAGACCGTTCCGCCCGTGCTGAAAGAGTCGGCCTACGGGCTCGGCTGCACGACCTGGGAGGTGGTGCGCCACATCGTGCTTCCGTATACGCGTGTCGGCGTCGTCGGCGGCGTGATGCTCGGCCTGGGCCGTGCGCTCGGCGAGACGATGGCGGTGACCTTCGTCATCGGCAACGCGAACCGGCTTTCGCCGAACCTGTTCGCGCCCGGCAACTCGATCGCGTCGACGCTCGCCAACGAGTTCGCCGAGGCCGATCCGCTGCTGCACATCCCGTCGCTGTTCGCGCTCGGCCTGCTGCTGTTCGTCATCACCTTCGTCGTGCTCGGCGTGGCGAAGTGGCTCGTGCAGCGAAGCGCCGCGCGAGCCGGCGTCTGAGCACGCAGGGAAGACGCTCGATGGACACCTTCACCTACCGTCGCCGCAAGTTCGCCAACGCCGCCGGCCTGGCGTTGTCGGCGGCGGCGATGTCGGTCGGGCTGGCAGCGCTCGGCTGGATCCTGTGGACGCTGCTCTCGTCGGGTCTCGCCGCCTTCGGCGCCGACCTGTTCCTGGAGTCGACGCCGGCGCCCGGCACGGAGGGCGGCGGGTTGGCCAACGCGATCGTCGGCAGCGCCATGATGGTCGCCTTCGCGACCTTCGTCGCGACGCCGATCGGCATACTGGCCGGAATCCATCTCGCGGAGTTCGGCGCGCGCTCGCGCTTCGCGTCGGTCACGCGTTTCGTCACCGACATCATGCTGTCGGCGCCGTCGATCGTGATCGGGCTCTTCGTCTACGCGATCGCCGTTGCCACCGTCGGTCATTTCTCCGGTTGGTCGGGGTCGCTGGCGCTGGCGCTGATCGCGATCCCGGTCGTCGTGCGCACGACCGAGAACATGCTGCTGCTCGTGCCCGGCAGCCTGCGCGAGGCGGCGTTCGCGCTCGGTGCGCCGCGCTGGAAGGTGAGCCTCGCCGTCACGCTGCGCGCGGTGCGCGGCGGCGTGGTGACCGGCGTGCTGCTCGCCGTCGCACGCATCGCCGGCGAGACGGCGCCGCTGCTGTTCACGGCGCTGAACAACCAGTTCTTCACGGTCGACATGCGCGCGCCGATGGCGAACCTGCCGGTGGTGATCTACAACTTCGCGATGAGCCCGTACGAGAACTGGCAGCAGCTCGCCTGGGGCGGCGCCGCGCTGATCGCGCTCGTCGTGCTCGGGCTGAACGTGCTCGCGCGCGTGCTGTTCCGCGACGCTCAACGCGGTTGAAAATCTCAGGAAGCAGGAGAGGCAATGCATCCAGTCGTCCCGGTCCGACCGTCGGCCGCCATCGAGGTGAGGGGCCTGTCGTTCTACTACGGCCGTTTCCGCGGACTGACCGACGTGTCGCTCGACGTCGCCCGCAACCGCGTGACCGCGTTCATCGGACCGTCGGGGTGCGGCAAGTCGACGCTGCTGCGCACCTTCAACCGGATGTTCGACCTCTATCCGAACCAGCGCGCCGAGGGCGAGATCCGCATGATGGGCCGCAACGTGCTCGATCCGTCGGTGGACGTGAACCTGCTGCGTGCGAAGGTCGGGATGGTGTTCCAGAAGCCGACGCCGTTCCCGATGACGATCTTCGAGAACATCGCGTTCGGCGTGCGGCTGTACGAGAAGCTGCCGCGCGACGCCATGCAGGAGCGCGTCGAATGGGCGCTGCGCAAGGCGGCGTTGTGGGAGGAAGTGAAGGACAAGCTCGACGCGAGCGGCCTGAGCCTGTCGGGCGGGCAGCAGCAACGGCTGTGCATCGCGCGGATGGTGGCGGTGCGCCCCGAGGTGCTGCTCCTCGACGAGCCGACCAGCGCGCTCGACCCGATCTCGACGGCGCGCATCGAGGAGCTGGTCTCGGAGCTGAAGAGCGAGTACACGATCGCGATCGTCACGCACAACATGCAGCAGGCCGCGCGCATCTCCGACTACACCGCCTACATGTACCTCGGGGAGCTGGTCGAGTTCGGTCCCACCGACGAGATCTTCGTACGGCCGCGCAAGAAGGCGACCGAGGACTACATCACGGGGCGCTTCGGTTGAGGGGCGCCCGAGGAGCATCGAGATGACGAGCCGCGAATACCTGCACCGCCAGTTCGACACGGACATCGAGGTCCTGCGCAGCACCGTGACGACGATGGCGGGACTCGTCGAGCGCCAGTTCGCGCGCGCCATCGAAGCGCTGCGCGCGCCCGACGACGCGCTCCTGGCGTCGGTGCTGGCCGACGAGGAGAAGGTGAACCAGCTGCAGGTCGACTCCGACCTGCGATGCCACCGCACGATCGCACGTCGCCAGCCGATCGCGATCGACCTGCGCGAGATCGTCGCCGTCATCCACATCGTCAACGACCTCGAGCGCATCGGCGACGAAGCGAAGAAGATCGCGCGGCGCAGCCGCGAATTCGCCGGCTCGCCGTCGCCGATCGACTTCGACGAGATCGAGGCGATCGCGGCGCTCGCCAGGAAGATGCTCGACGCCGCCGTCGATGCCTTCGTGCGTCACGATGCGTCGGTCGCCGCGCGGCTCGGCGCCTGCGACGACGAGGTCGATGCGCTGCGCGACCGCCTGGTGGGGAAACTGATGCAGGCGATGTCGGCGCGTCCGGGCAGCGTCGGCCCCGGCGTGGCGGCCGTGTTCGTCGTGCAGTCGATCGAGCGCATCGGCGATCACGCGAAGAACATCGCCGAGCACGTCGCCCATCTGGTCGAAGGCGTCGACCCTCGTCAGGCCGCTCCGGACGCCGACGTCGACGTCGACGGCGGAGGCTGACCGCCGCTCGCCTTCGAAAGCTGCGCTCCGGCGGCTTCGCCGGTGCGGGTCGCCGGCGCGTCGTCCTGCGTTCCGGGCGCACGCGGCGTAGCGGTTTGCGCCTCTTCGTGGGCCGCCGGTGCCGCCCCGGGCCGCTCGTCGGGCAGCAGTCGCGACGCCGGCAGGCACAGTACGAAGGTGCTGCCGCGGTCGGGTGCGCTGTCGAAGCGCAGCTGTCCCTGGTGGCGCGCCATGATCCGCTTGATGATCGCCAGGCCCAGCCCGGTGCCGCCGGTGGCGCGCGAACGACCGCGATCGACGCGATAGAAGCGCTCGGCCAGGCGCGGCAGGTGCTCGGGCGCTATGCCGATGCCCGTGTCGCGCACCGAGATGCGGCCCTCCGCGTCCTGTACGCGCCAGTCGACCACGATGTGCCCGCCCTCGGGCGTGTAGCGGATCGCGTTCGTGAGGAGGTTGCGTACGGCGCTCTCCAGCTCGCCGGGCGACGCGAGCACGCGGCGCGGGCCGTCGAGTACGAGAGCGATGTCGTGCCGCCCCGCCGACAGTCCGCGGGCCTCGCCGACCAGGCGCTCGAGCAGCGATGCGACGTCGACGGGCTCGTCGTCGAGCGGCTGCATGTCGCTCTCGAGCGACGAGATCGTGAGCAGATCGTCGACCAGGCGCTGCATCGTGCGGCTCTGTTCGAGAATGGCCTCCAGGTACTCGCGACGCTGGGCCTCGTCGAGCGGAAGCGTGAGCAGCGTCTCGGCGAATCCGGCGATGACGGTGACCGGCGTGCGGATCTCGTGGGAGACGTTGGCGACGAAATCGCTGCGCATCGCATCGAGCTTCGCGCGGTCGGTGACGTCGCGCGTGATCAGCAGCTTCTGGTCGCCGTGCGCGCGATGCAGCAGCAGTTCGTAGATGCGCCCCGGCCGACCCGGCAGCTCGACGCGCAGCACGCTGCCCGGCTCGTTGGCCTCGAGCAGGCGACCGAACTCCGGCGGGCGGATGAAATGGTGGATCGGCCGGCGCGTGCCGAAGATTCCGTGCAGGCTCTCGGCGGCGTCGTTGGCCCACAGCACGTGGTCGTATCGATCGAGCACGACGAGGCCGTCGGGAAGCTGGTCGACGGCGGCGTGGATGCGCTCCAGCTCGGAGGCAAGCTCGCTCTGCGCGTCGGCCTCCTGTCGCGCGTAGCGCGACAGCCGCGCGACCAGTGCGCGCCAGGGTCCGTAGCCGACCGGCAGCGACCGGTTGCGCGGTAACGTGGCCCAGTGGTGCAGCCGCGCCAGGTACGCCGTCTCGGTGAGCGCGTACACGACGAGCAGCGCGCCCAGCCACCAGACGGCGGCCCGCTCGGAGATGTAGAGGTCGAGCAGCGCGGCGATGAGCACCGCGAGCGCGATCGCAGCGATATTGCGAAACACGAGGCGCACGGCGTTCCCGGAACGTTGGCGCGAACTACGAAGGGCGCGAGGGTTCAGCTACGCAGGAAGCGATAGCCTTCTCCGCGCACGGTTTCGATCAACCGGTCGTGGCCGCTGCGCGACAGTGCGAGCCGCAACCGCCGGATGTGCACGTCGACCGTGCGCGGGTCAATATACACGCGATCGCCCCACACTCCGTCGAGCAGTCGTCCGCGCGAGACGACCCGGTCGACGTTGCGCATCAGGAAATGCAGCAGCCGGAACTCGGTCGGGCTGAGCGCGATCCGAATTTCGCCTGCGTGCACGCGCACTTGCGCGGGCTCGAGCCGCAGGCCGCCCAGCTCGATCGGCGCTTCGTCTTCGATGCCTGCCGCCGCACCTTCGCCGGCGCTCGCACGACGCAGCACGGCGCCCACGCGCGCGACCAGTTCGCGCGTCGAGAACGGCTTGGTGACGTAGTCGTCGACACCGCGCTCGAAGCCGAGCAGCTTGTCGCCCTCGTGTGCACGAGCGGTCAGCAGCACGATCGGCAGCTTGCGCGTGCGCGTATCCGCGCGCAGCGCCTTCGCGAGCTCGATGCCCGATTCGCCGGGAAGCATCCAGTCGAGCACGACCAGGTCGGGCAGCGTCCGTGCGATCGCCTCGCGGGCCTCCTCGGCCGATTCGACGCCGTCGACCCGGTATCCGGCATGGCGCAGATTCACGGCGACCAGTTCGCGGATCGCCGGTTCGTCCTCGACGACGAGAATGCGGGCGCTCACGTCGGATCCGTCCGCGAAGTCGGGGGCGTCCACCAGCGATAGCGCCGTTGCGGCGTCGAATCGGATGCCGATGCGCCCAGTGCCACCGACCAGGCGCGTGCGACGACGCGGTGGGGAGCGGGAGCCACAGCTCCGGTGTCGTCTTCGCGCGTCCGCCTGTCGAGCGCGTGCGCGCCGCGCACGAGCGTCGCATGCAGCTTCAGCGGCCGGTCGTCGAACTCGATCTGCGCGGCGCGCAGGCGTTCGCGAATCGTCTGCGCGAGGCGATGCGCGAATGCACCCGCGGCCGGTGCGGTGGCGTGCGGGTCCGCCGGGGGGCCGATCCACAGCACGCCGTGCCCGAAGCTGCCGAGTTCGGACAGTGCGAGGACCGTTTCGATGCGCGCCGGCAGCCCCTGCAGGACTGCGGCGAGCGCGGGTTGCGCCTCGAGCGGGTGCATGCCGACGAACGCGAGCGTCAGGTGGATGTCGGCGGCCGCGAGTGCGCGTCCGCCCCAGCGAGTGGCGGCCTGCACGGCGATCGCCGCAAGCTCGTCGGCCGCGGCCGCATCGGGACGAAGCGCATAGAAGAACCGCGCCTTCGCCACGAGACGATCAGCCGGCGGTCGAGCGGCCGTACGCGTCGTCGAACCGGACGATGTCGTCCTCGCCGAGATAATCGCCGCATTGCACCTCGATCATGACGAGCGGAACGACGCCGGGATTCTCGAGACGGTGCTTGGTTCCGATCGGGATGTACGTCGACTCGTTGGCGGCGACGAGCTGCGTGCGCTCGTCGCACTGCACCTTCGCGGTGCCGGAGACGACGATCCAGTGCTCGCTGCGATGGTGGTGCATCTGCAGCGAAAGGCGTTCCTTCGGCTTGACCTCGATGCGCTTGATCTTGAAGCACGGCCCTTCCTGCAGAACGGTATAGGTGCCCCACGGCCGGGACACCGTGCGATGCAGGCGGGCCGATTCGTGTCCGCTCGACTTCAGCCGGTCGACGATCGCGCGCACCTGCTGGCTGGAGTCCTTGCCGGCCACCAGCAGCGCATCGGGCGTGTCGACGATGAGCAGGTTCTCGACGCCCACCGCAGCGACGAGCCGGTCATCGCTCTGCACGTGCGTGTTCCTGGCGCCCTGCAGCAGCGCATGGCCGACGGTGGTGTTGCCGTCGGCGTCGGGCTCGATCTGCTCCGACACGGCCTTCCACGACCCGATGTCGCTCCAGTGGAATGCAGCGGGCAGCACGACGACGCCGTCGGCCTTCTCCATCACGGCGTAGTCGATCGAGATCTCCGGGCACGCGGCGAACGGCTGTTCTTCGATCGCGAGCTTCTCGTCGCTGGCGCCATCGCGGCTCGAAGCCCACGCGGTCCGCGCCGCGGCGAGAAGATCGGGCGCGTGCGCCTGCATCGCGTCGAGGATCGTCTGCGCACGGAAGCAGAACATGCCGCTGTTCCAGACGAAGCTTCCGCCCGAGAGAAACTGCACGGCACGCGCCGCATCCGGCTTCTCGACGAAACGAAGGACGCTGCGCGCCTCGCCGTGCAGATCTTCGCCCATCTCGATGTAGCCGAAGCCGGTCTCGGGCGCGCTCGGACGGATGCCGAAGAGCACGATCGAGCCGGCAGCGGCAAGCTCGGCGGCCTGCCGCGCGACCTTGCGGAACGCCTCGGCATCGGGGATCAGGTGATCGGCCGGCAGTACGAGCAGCACGGCGTCGGGATCGAGCGCCTGTGCCCACAGCGCTGCCAGCGCGACGGCGGGCGCCGTGTTGCGGCCGACCGGTTCGAGCAGCTGCGTGACCCGTACGTTGCGTGCGGCGTCGACGGCGCCGATCTCCTCGCGCGTCTTGAAGAAGTACTCCCGGTTGGTGACGATCGCCGCCCGCCCTCCGTCGGCAAGCGGTAACGCCCGCTCGAGCGTTCGCTGCAGCAGGCTCGAGGCGCCACCGATCTTCATGAACGGCTTGGGAAACGCCTCGCGCGACACCGGCCAGAGGCGCGTTCCGGCTCCGCCGGACAGGATGACGGGGATGAGCATGGTGGGCCGATTGTACGGCCCGCGCCTGGTGGCCACGTGCGACACTGGAGCATCGGATCGCGCGGCTCCGCGCGCGGTCGACCAGGAGGGTCTGGCATTGGCGCAGAAGGCCGCTACCGTGCTGGTGACCGGCGGTGCCGGGTACATCGGCTCGCATACCGTCGTCGAACTGCTGCAGGCGGGCTGCGACGTGGTCGTCGTCGACAACCTGTCGAATGCGAGCGCCGAATCGCTGCGGCGCGTCGAGGCGCTCACCGGACGCGAGGTTCCGCTGGTGGTCGCCGACATCCGCGACGAGGACGCATTGCATACGGTCCTGCATTCGCGGCGTTTCGATTCGGTGGTCCACTTCGCCGGGCTCAAGGCGGTGGGCGAGTCGGTCGCCGATCCGCTCTCGTACTACGACAACAACGTCGGCGGCTCGGTCACGCTGCTGCGCGCGATGGCCGCCAACGGCGTGCGCCGTCTCGTCTTCAGTTCGTCGGCCACCGTCTACGGCGATCCGGCATCGGTGCCGATCCGCGAGGACGCACTCGTCTCGCCGACCAATCCGTACGGGTGGAGCAAGGCGATGATCGAGCGCGTCCTGCTCGACCTCGCCGCGTCCGAACCGGGCTGGAGCGTCGGCCTCCTGCGGTACTTCAACCCGGTGGGCGCGCACGAGAGCGGGCGCATCGGCGAGGACCCGCGCGACGTGCCGAACAACCTGATGCCGTACGTGGCGCAGGTCGCGGTCGGCCGGTTGCCGCAGCTGTCGGTGTTCGGCGGCGACTGGCCGACGCCGGACGGCACCGGGGTGCGCGACTACATCCATGTCGTCGACCTTGCGCGCGGGCATCTCGCGGCGCTGGCGCACGCGTCTTCGCACGCCGGTGCATTCACGGTCAACCTCGGAACCGGGATCGGATGCTCGGTGCTCGAGCTGGTCGGCGCCTTCGAGCGGGCGAGCGGGCGGGAGGTGCCGTACCGCATCGTCGGCCGCCGCCCGGGAGACGTCGCGCAGTGCTATGCCGACGCGACGCTCGCCGAGCGGATGCTCGGGTGGCGCGCGCGCTACGGCATCGAGCGGATGTGCGCGGATTCGTGGCGGTGGCAGCAGGGGAATCCGCGGGGGTATGAGGGGTGAGCCAGGCGGGCCTGCCGTTCGCCACGGCATGCCCATAGAACTACAAGGCGCTGACGTGCACCTCGTCGAGCGTTTGCTCGTAGGTTCCGTTGCCGTCGGCGTCCACCTCGATCGTGACGTGATCGGGCGACGAGACGATGGCGCGCGCGCTGCTGGAGGCGGCACCCGCGATGCGCAACGCTCCCTCCAGGAGGTTCGGGCCGACGCCGGCGAACGGCGTTTCGGTCGTGACGTCCACCGATACCCCGTCGCCGCTGTCGGCGATACGGCCCTGCAGCGTGTACCGGAACTCGTCGGTCATGAAGACGATCTCCGCGTGCGAGGTCACGTCCTGAAGCGTTGCGGTCCGACCGTTGGCAGCGACGCGCAGCGAGATCCGGGTGAGATCGATCGAGACCAACCGGCTGTGATCGAAGGTTGCCGGCATCGACAGGTGGAATGCGCCGTCGACCTGCCCGGCGTCGGCGCCGTCTGTGATGCGCAGATCCTCGAAGAGGAAGAGCGCTGCGATCCGGTCGCCGAGTGCGAGGTCGCCGATCGTCATCTTTCCGTCGATGCGCACCCCTGACTCGACACAACTCGCGAACACTCCGGTGATGCGATCACCGCTACTGATCCGATCGGGATCCTGGAGGTCGGCGGTCACCGTCATCGTTCCTCCTTCGCTGCATGCCATCGTCTCGCTCGACGTCTCCTTCTTCGCGACTCCGTTCGATAAATCTGCCGCGTCTCGGGCGACGGCGATTCGCGTCATGTCGTCGAGACGCTGCACGGAGAATGCGACGAGGCTCGTTCGCTCGCCGGGGACGGACTTCAGCGACGCGATGTCTTCCGCAAGATCGGACGACAGGTAGCTCGCGTCGTACAGGGATGCACCGGCTCGGTATACGGTACCGACCGATTTCTGCGCGTTGGATTCCGTGATCTGCGTGAGATCCGGCGCAATGGGGTCGTTGTCGCCACCCCCACCGCCACAACCGTAGAGCGTTGCTGCGACGGCCAGGGGCACGAGAATTCTCTTGCTGTTCATCGTCCTTCTCGTCATGGACACGAGGGGAAGGTCTCGCGGCCAGCGAGACCGGCGAGCGTACGCACGTCGTCGCCGGATCTTTTCTAACATTCGTACATCTTTGCGCAGACGGAGTGCACATCCGTCACTCGGCCGTTCGTTGTATGGACGCACGTCGACAGGAGCGATAGGGCTTGTGAACCGCTGTGGTCGCGGCGTGGCGCGGGGCGGGGAGCAGGGAGCGGGGAGGGAAGATGAGCGCGACTTGCGGGAAGCGCGCGATTTCCGCCTGGCGCCGCGCAGGGCGCCAGGCGGAACGCGAGAAAGAGTTCAGTGCTTCGTGCCGCCGGGCTGGCGCAGCGCCGGGTCCTCGCCTTTCGAGCGGGCCTTGCCTGCCTTCTCGGCCTTCTCCATCTGATGGGCCTCGTTCTCGTTGCGCGGCGCGGCCTCGCGCATCGCGTCGTCGACCTTGCCCGATTCGATGAACTCCTCGACGTCCTTGCGGTAGTGACGCGCGGCTTCGTAGTCGCCCTCGCCCTGCACGCGCGGGTGTCCTTTCGCGGTATTGCTCGGGTTCTGCGCTTTCTGGTGCTTCATGACTTCCTCTGGCTGCTGCGATCGCGATGTGCGATCCGGAACGCCGGTTTGCGCAACCGGCAGGCCCGGAGGGGTTCGATGAGGCCGCGATGCGGACGAGGCGGCGGCGGGAGCGGGCGGTCGATGCTCGTCGTTTTGCGTGTCGAACGCTCGAACCACGAGCGTTTTCGAGCAGGTGCTGTCTGGCACGACCGGAGTCGCGCGAAATGCGAGCGCGGTCGCGTGCGCGCCATCCGGCGTGCGGGGAAGCGTCCGGATTCGCTGCAGTACGGGTCGTGCTACTGCGGCGGCTCGGTGCCGCGGGCGAAGCTCAGAACTCGACGTTGTCGATCAGTCGCGTCGCACCCAGCCGCGCCGCGCCGAGCGCGACGAGCGCATCGGCCCGTGCGAGGTCGGCGCCGGCCGGGACCGCGAGATCGTCGCG
>DASWVL010000163.1:0-7667 GCA_036406255.1 Zeimonas sp. | reverse complement strand
GCCTCGGCCGTCGCCTGCTGGCGGTCGAGCTGCGCGCGGCTGACATAGCGCCGGGCGTGCAGCTCACGGACGCGCTCCAGCTCGACCTGCGCCAGTCGCGCCTCGGTCTGTGCCGCGTCCAGCTGCGACTGCGCGGCGCTGCGCGCCGGCGCGCGGTCCTGCGGATCCAGGCGCGCGAGTACCTGCCCCGGCCGGACCGCGTCGCCGATCTCGACCGCACGCTCGGCGATCTTGCCGCCGACCCGAAACGCGTAGCGCGTCTCGACCCTCGGCCGGACCTCGGCCGGAAGCGTGAGCGCGATCGGGGCGCGCTGCGCGGCGATCGTGACGACACGCACCGGGCGCGGCGCGTCCTCGCGCACCGGTGCGGCGCGATCGCAGGCGGCGAGCGAGAGCAGCGCCACGACGGCAGGAAGCAGCAGGCGGCGGTTCATCGGCGTGGGTAGGAGAGCCCGGTTGGTGCGCCACCCGAAAATCGGTCAATAAATGACGCGCGGGTCATTAATTTAACGCCGGCGAGCGGACCTCGTCAAATACGTGCGATCGGCAACCCGGGGCACGACCCGCAGGCCGGGTGGACGACCGGCCCGACGCGGGATCGGCCGCGGGGTCCGGCCTTCGGCGGCGCCCCAGGCCGCGCACCGGCCGCACGCGGCGAGCCTCGACCGCGCGCCTACAATGCGCGGCGATGACTGCCACCCTCGCCCGTCCACTGACGTCGACCGATCACTACGAGAATTTCCCGGTCGCGTCGATGCTCGTGCCCGCGCGCCTGCGCCCGGCGATCGTCGCGCTGTATCGCTTCGCGCGTCACGCCGACGACCTGGCCGACGAAGGCGACGCGAGCGCCGCCGAGCGCCTGGCCGCGCTCGATGCGCTCGCCAGCGAGTTGCGCGGCGAGCGCCCCGCTTCGCCGGTCGTCGCGCGCCTTCGCCTGCACTGGAGCGCGCACGCGCTGCCGTACGAGCCGCTGCATGCGCTGCTGTCGGCCTTCTCGCAGGACGCCGCCGCAAGCGACCGTGCGACGGGCGGCGGATTGCGCCACGCCGACCGCGCGAGCCTGCTCGACTACTGCTCCCGTTCGGCCAATCCGGTCGGCGAATCGATCCTGCGCCTGTTCGGCGCATGGAACGAGCGCACCCGCAGCGGCTCCGACGCGATCTGCAGCGGACTGCAACTGCTCAACTTCGTCCAGGACCTCGCGATCGACTGGCGACGCGGCCGGCTGTACGTTCCGCTCGACGAGTTGCACGCCGCCGGCCTGCGCGAGAGCGACATCGATCAAGCGCTCGAGGCCGGACACGTCGACGCGCGGCTCGCCGCGCTGCTTGCGCGCCAGACCGATGCCGCGACGGCGCTCCTGCGCGACGGCTCCGCGCTCGTGCGGCACGTTCCGTGGCGGCTCGCCCTCGAGTTGCGCGCGATCGTCGGCGGCGGTCTTCGCATCGCCGAGCGGCTGCGCATGGCGGGCTACGACCCGGTGGCCACTCGTCCGACGCTCGGCTGGCGCGATGCGCCGGCGCTCGCTCGTCTGGCACTCGCCTCGAGTGCCGCCCGATGACGCCCGACGAATACTGCCGCGAGCGCGCGGCTCGCAGCGGCTCGAGCTTCTATTACAGCTTCGCCTTCCTTCCCGTCGACCGCCGGCGCGCGATCACCGCGCTGTACGCGTTCTGCCGGGAGGTCGACGACGTCGTCGACGAATCGACCGACACCGGGCTCGCGCGCACGCGACTCGATTGGTGGCGCGACGAGGTCGACCGGCTGTACGTGGGCCGTGGGCAGCACCCCGTCACGCGGGCACTCGCGCCGCACGTCGAAAGCTGCGGGATCGAGCGCGCCCGGCTCCTCGAGATCGTCGACGGCATGCAGATGGACCTCGAGCAGGACCGCTACCTCGATTTCGAGGGGCTTCGCCTGTACTGCCACCGGGTCGCGGGGGTCGTCGGCGTGCTCGCGGCGAACGTGTTCGGCGCACGACGCGAGTCGACGTCGCGCTACGCCGAGGAGCTGGGCGTGGCACTTCAGCTCGTCAACATCATCCGCGACGTCGGCGAGGACGCGCGGCGCAGGCGCATCTACCTGCCGATCGAGGACCTGCAGCGCTTCGGCGTCGCCGCGCACGAGATCCTCGCCGCACGGCAGAGCGAACGCTTCGTCGAACTGATGCGCTTCCAGGCGGCGCGCGCGCGCGAGTGCTGCGCGCGGGCGCTTTCGCTGCTCGAGGAAGACGAGCGGCGCGCGCAGCGCCCGGGGCTGATGATGGCGGCGATCTACTTCACGCTGCTCGACGAGATCGAACGGGACGGCTTTCGCGTGCTCACCCATCGCACGTCGTTGACGCCGTTGCGGAAGATGTGGATCGCATGGCGGACCTGGACCTTCGGAGCGCCGGCGCTCGCGCAGGCCCGCTGAGCGGGGCCGACCTCGTCGTCGTCGGCGCCGGTTGGGCCGGGCTGTCGACCGCGGTGCGTGCCGTCCGCGCGGGGCTGCGCGTGCACCTGCTGGAGAGCGCACCGTCGGCGGGCGGCCGTGCGCGCGAGGCACGGCTCGATTTCGGCGCGGGAACCGTCGTCGTCGACGCCGGGCAGCATCTGCTGATGGGTGCCTACCGCGAATGCCTCGAGCTTGCCTCGATCGTTCGCGACGCATCCGGAACCGAAGCCTTCGAGCGCGCCGCGCTGTCGCTTCGCGACACCGCGGGGTTGCGGCTCGTCGTCGCGCCGCACCGCGCGCCGTGGCACCTGCTCACCGCGCTGTGGAGTGCACGCGGCCTGTCGGTGCGCGAGCGATGGGCGGCTACGCGCTTCGTTGCACTGCTGCGCGCGGCAGGCTGGCGAACGGCGCCGCGCGAGACCGTGGCCGAACTTTTCGCGCGGCACGCGCAGCCGCACGCTCTCGTCGAGCGGCTGTGGGCACCGCTGTGCATCGGGGCGATGAACACGCTTCCGGAAGAGGCCTGCGCCGGCGCCTACGCAGCCGTGCTTCGCGACACGCTGGGCAGCGAACGGGAGGCGAGCGACTTCGTCCTCGCCCGAACGACGCTCGACGACGCGATCGCGCGTCCGGCCGTCGACTGGCTGCGTGCGCACGGCGCGGCCGTTTCGTTCGGCGCGAACGTGCGTTCGCTGCATGCCGTCGGCGGCCGCTGGCGCATCGAAACGGCGGCATTCGCGCTCGACGCGGCGCAGGTCGTCGTCGCGACACCGGCACCCGTGGCGGCGCGACTGCTCGGACCACTCGACGCGCGCGCCGCGGCGCTCGCACGCTTCTCGCACGAGCCGATCGCCACCGTGCACCTGGCCTGGCCGCGCGATGTGCCGTTGCCGCTGCCGCGCTGGATCCTGCTGCACGACGACGGCAAGCGCGCGTGGGGGCAGTGGCTGTTCGACCGTGGCTGCATCGGGGCGCACCGCGTCGGCTCGGTCGTCGTCAGCGTCTGCTCCCGCTTCGCCGAACATTCGCGCGAGACGATCGGCGAGGCAATCGCGCATCAGGTTGCGCGCCAGCTCGAACTGCCGCTGCCCTGCGCCCATCGCACGATCGTCGAGAAACGCGCGACGCTGCGCTGCACGCCGCAGCGCCCCCGTATTTCGTGCGACGCGTTCGCCGACACGCTGCCCGGCTTGTGGCTCGCCGGAGACTATGTCGACGACGAGTATCCGGCGACGCTCGAGACCGCCGTGCGCAGCGGCCGGCGCGCCGCAGCGCTCGCCTGCGCGGCGATGCGCGACACCGCGGCGCCCGCGAAGCGCTTCCTTCGGAGCGCTCAGCCCCAGGCCGCCTCGAGCGCCTGATCGACGCGATCGAGCGCGATCGCCTCGATTCCCTCGATCGGACGACGCGGCGCATTGGCGCGCGGCACCAGTACGCGCGAGAAACCGAGCTTCGCCGCCTCGCGCAGGCGCTCCTGGCCGCGCGGCGCCGGCCGGATCTCGCCGGCCAGCCCCACCTCGCCGAAGGCGGCGACGCCGCGCGGCAGCGCGCGATCCTTCAGCGACGAGACGATCGCGAGCAGCACCGAGAGATCGGCTGCGGGTTCGGAGATCCGCACGCCGCCCACGGCGTTGACGAATACGTCCTGGTCGTAGCAGGCGATTCCGGCGTGCCGATGGAGCACCGCGAGCAGCATTGCCAGCCGGTTGTGCTCCAGTCCGACCGAGAGTCGCCGCGGGTTCGGCACGTGCGCGGTGTCGACGAGCGCCTGGATCTCGACCAGCAGCGGACGCGTTCCTTCCTGCGTGACGTTCACGCACGAGCCCGGCACGCCGGTGGCGTGCGTCGACAGGAACAGCGCCGACGGATTCGCCACGCCGCGCAGGCCGCGGTCGGTCATCGCGAACACGCCCAGCTCGTTGACCGCGCCGAACCGGTTCTTGAAGGCGCGCACCAGGCGATACGACGAATGCGAGTCGCCCTCGAAGTACAGCACGGTGTCGACCATGTGCTCGAGCACGCGCGGCCCGGCCAGCGTTCCCTCCTTCGTCACGTGGCCGATCATCACCACGGCGACGCCCAGCTGCTTCGAAAGCCGCGTGAGCTGCGCCGCGCATTCGCGCACCTGCGCGACCGACCCGGGAACCGACTGCAGCTGCGACGAATACAGGGTCTGGATCGAGTCGACGACTACGACCGCGGGCCGACGCGACTCGATCGCCGAGACGATGCGCTCCAGCTCGATCTCGGCCATCAGCGGCAGTCGCACCGACTCGGCGCCCATCCGATGGGCGCGCAGCGCGACCTGCGAGACCGATTCCTCGCCGCTGACGTAGAGCACCTCGTGGGTCGCGCACAGTGCTGCGAGCGTCTGCAGCAGCAGCGTCGACTTGCCGATACCGGGGTCGCCGCCGATCAGCACGACCGAGCCCTCGACGACGCCGCCGCCCAGCACGCGATCGAATTCCTCGATTCCTGTCGGGATCCGGGCGATCGAGACGACGGGTACCGAGTCGAGCGTGACGATCGCCTGCGCCGGCGCGAGCGGCTGGAAGCGGTTGGCGCCGGAGCGCGCCTCCTCGACCGTCTCGACGAGCGTGTTCCACGCGTCGCAGTGCGGACACTGCCCCTGCCATTTCGGGCTCGTTCCGCCGCACTCGCTGCAGACATGCCGCGTGCGCACCCGCGCCATCATGGCTCGTCGACCGTCTGCACCGGAACGCGCGGCGCGAGTGCGCACATCAGCTCGTAGCCGATCGTTCCCGCGGCGTTCGCCACCTCGTCGATCGCCACGGCTTCACCCCACAGTTCTACCCGTGCGCCCAACTGCGCATCGGGCACCGGGGAGAGGTCGACCATCAGCATGTCCATCGCGACGCGCCCGACGGTTCGCGTTCGCACGCCGTCGACGGCGACCGGCGTTCCGGTCGGCGCGTGGCGCGGATAGCCGTCGGCGTATCCGCAGGCGACGATTCCGATGCGCAGCGAAGCCTCGGCGCGGAAGGTCGATCCGTACCCCACCGCATCGCCGGCTTCGAGCCGCTGCACCGCGATCAGGCGCGATTCGAGCGTCATCGCCGCGCGCAGGCCGAGCGAGCGCGCGTCGCGGTGCGCGAAAGGCGTCGCTCCGTAGAGGAGAATGCCCGGCCGGATCGCCGCCCCGTGCGCGGCCGGCAGCGAAAGCACCGCCGCGGAATTCGCCAGCGACCACGGAGCGTCGAGGCCGCGCGCCGCGCGCTCGAAGACGCGCAGCGCCTCGTCGGCGCCGCCCTCCCGATCGGCGTCGGCGAAATGCGTCATCAGCGCGACCGATCGCACCGCCGGCAGCCGCCGCACGCGCTCGACCGCCGCACGAAACGCAGCGGCATCGAAGCCGAGACGGTTCATGCCGCTGTTCAGCTTCACGAGCACGTCGACCGCAGCCGAGCCGGGCAATCGCGCGAGCCAGTCGAGCTGTCGCGCCTCGTGGACGACGAGCGAGAACCGCTGCGCCGCCGCCTGCGCAACGTCGGCCTCGTCGAAGGCACCTTCGAGCATCAGGATGGGCTTCGACCAGCCAAGCTCGCGCAGGCGCGCAGCACGATCGAACTCGACGAGCGCGAGCCCGTCGGCGTCGGCGAAGCCGGCGAGCGCACGGCACAGGCCATGTCCGTAGCCGTCGGCCTTCACGACCGCCCAGACGAAACGACCGGGAGCGTGCGTGCGCGCGACCCCCAGGTTGTGGCGCAGTGCAGCAATGCGGACGGTGGCGAGAATCGGGCGCGACATCGACGGCGGGCGAAGCGGATCGGCACTATAGCGCGCGGGCGCGGCGCACCGATTCTCGCACCCGCCGCGCCGCGACGATCGTGGTATAAACCGACCCGCGCTTTGCAACGGCACTCCGAGTCGGCCCTCGTGCAGGTGTCCGCCCGGCCGCCTGCTTCGCCACCGCGCGGCGATTCACCCTCGGATTATCCTCGGCGATGAAGCGCGGGTTCTACACCATCATGGCGGCGCAGTTCTTCTCGTCGCTCGCCGACAACGCATTGCTGATCGCCGCGATCGCGCTGCTGATCGAGATGCACGCGCCCGAGTGGATGAAGCCGCTGCTCAAGCTCTTCTTCACCGTCTCGTACGTGATGCTCGCGCCCTTCGTCGGCGCGTTCGCCGACTCGATGCCGAAAGGCCGCGTCATGTTCGTCACCAACCTGGTGAAGATCGGCGGGTGCCTGTTCATGTTCTTCACCGTGCATCCGCTGCTCGCGTACGCGGTGGTCGGTTTCGGCGCCGCCGCCTATTCCCCCGCGAAGTACGGGATCCTCACCGAGCTGCTGCCTCCCGAGAAGCTGGTCGCCGCCAATGGGTGGATCGAAGGAACGACCGTTGCATCGATCATCCTGGGCACCGTGCTCGGCGGAGCGCTGATCAGTCCATCCATCGCGGGAATGCTGCTGTCGATCGACCTTCCCTGGATCGACACCGGCATCGACACGCCGGCCGAAGCCGCGATCCTGACGATTGCGCTGATCTACGCGCTTGCCGCACTGGTCAACCTGCGCATTCCGGACACCGGCGCGCGCTACCCGCATCAGTCGCACAACCCGTGGCGCGTGATGCGCGACTTCGTCCGCTGCAACCGGATCCTCTGGCGCGACAAGCTCGGACAGATCTCGCTGTCGGTGACCACGCTGTTCTGGGGCGCGGGGGCCACGCTGCAGTTCATCGTGCTCGACTGGGCACGCTACGCGCTCGACATGCCGCTGAGCCGCGCGGCCGTGCTGCAGGGGGTCGTCGCGCTCGGCATCGCCGCAGGCGCGGTGCTCGCCGCCCGCGTGGTGCGGCTGCGCGACTCGCTGCGCGTGCTGCCCGTGGGCATCGCGATGGGCGTGGTCGTGCCCTCGATGACGCTGGTCGGATCGGAGTCGGCCGCATTCCCGCTGCTCGTGCTGATCGGCGCGCTCGCCGGCTTCTTCGTCGTGCCGATGAACGCGCTGCTGCAGCACCGGGGCCACGTGCTGATGAGCGCCGGCCATTCGATCGCCGTGCAGAACTTCAACGAGAACCTGAACATCCTGCTGATGCTCGGGTTGTACTCGCTGCTCGTGCGCCTCGAGCTCGGCGTGAACGTCGTGATCGTCGTCTTCGGTGCCTTCGTCGCGCTCGTGATGCTCCTCGTCATCCGGCGCCATCGAGCGAATCAGCGCGTCTTCGATGCCGTGGCGCTCATCGGACAGAGCAAGCACTGAGCG
>DASWVL010000162.1:0-23922 GCA_036406255.1 Zeimonas sp. | reverse complement strand
TGAGCTTCGAGACGGTCGGCGACGTGATCGGCATCTCGCCGCACACCGTGGTCACGCACGTGAAGAAGATCTACCGCAAGCTTGCGGTGCATTCGCGCGGCGAGGCGGTGTATGAAGCCAGCCAGATGGGACTGCTGTAGCCTCGCGACGCTCTTCGTCGCGCTGATGCTGCTCGCGGTTGCGGTGCACGCCGCCGCGCCCGACGATGCCGCGCAGGAACCGTCGCACGCCCAAGTGCTGCTCGATGCACGCCCCGAGCTGCCCGACGACGGCGGCGACTGGCGCGAGGTCGCGCTTCCCGATCCGACGCACAACGGCAGGGCGCTCGCCGTCTGGCTGCGCTTCGCGTTCGACGCGCCGGCGCACGCCGAGGCCTGGGGCATCTACCTTCCGTACCTGTACGGCGGCGGCGCCGTGTACCTGAACCGGATGCCGATCGCGTCGGTTGCGCAGACCGACGCCGAGTACCACGTGCGATGGGAACGTCCGCGCGTGTTCCCGCTACCCGACGCGCGCGTGCGCGCGGGCGATAACACGATTCACCTGCGGATCGTCGCCGCGCATCCGCCGAACGGACTGTGGCTCGCGCGGCCCGTCGTCGGCCCGCTCGAGGAGCTGAACGAGCTTGCCGACCGCCGCGTGCTGTGGATCCGCACGATGCCGCAGATCACCGTCGGCACCTGCCTGCTGTTCGCGCTGCTGGTCGGCTACGTCTGGTGGAGCCGCCGGCGCGAGGTGCTGTACGGGCTGTTCGGCCTGGCGGTTGCGCTATGGGGCGTGCGCACGCTCACCTTCGTCGTCGAGCGGCTGCCCGCCGAGAACTGGTGGCTGTGGCGCACGGTGTATCACGGCGCGACGGGCGGATTCATCGTCACGATGGCGGTGTTCGCGATGCGCTTCGCCGGGCTGCGTCGCGTGTGGTTCGAGCGCGCGCTGTTCGCGTACTGGCTGGTCGGCCCGCTCGCGCTGCTCGCCAGCGGAGGGCGTGCCGAATCCGTCGTCGGCCGGCTGTGGACGCTCGGCATGATCCCGATCGGACTGTCGGTCGTCGTCTTCGTCGCGCTCGCCTGGTATCGGCATCGGACACGCTCGTCGTTCGCGCTGCTCGCGGCGGTCGCGCTCGCCGTGGCCTCGGGCGTGCACGACTATCTCGTCGCGTGGCACGTCGCCGCCTTCGACCGGCTGCTGCCCGGCTGGCCGGGCCAGCGCATCTTCCTGATGCACTTCGGCGCGGACCTGCTGCTCGTCGTGATGGCCGGCCTGCTCACCGCACGCTTCGTGCGCTCGCTGGGCGAGGTCGAGGAGCTGAACGAGACGCTCGAGCGCCGGGTCGCGGCGCGCGAGACCGAGCTTGCCGAGAACTATCGGCGGCTCGGCACGCTCGAGCGCGAGCGCGCGGCTGCCGACGAACGTCACCGCATCATGCGCGACCTGCACGACGGTCTCGGCTCGCGGCTGTTCACGTCGCTGTCGCGCGCCGAACGCGGCAGCCTGCACGACGGCGAGGTCGCCGAAACGCTGCGCGCGTGCATCGACGAGATGCGCGTCGCGCTCGAGGCGCTGTCGAGCGACGAAGCGGACTTCGGGACCGCGCTCGGCAACCTGCTGTTCCGATGGGAAGGCCCGCTGCGCGAGGCCGGCGTGCGCCCGGTCTGGAACATCGACGTCGCCGACGAGGCGCACCGCGTACCGCCGCACGTGGCGCTGCAGATCCTGCGCATCCTGCAGGAAGCGCTGACGAACGTGCTGAAGCACTCGCGGGCAACCGAGGTGCGCGTCGACGTGCAAGGCACGCCGCGCACGCTGTCGATCCGGATCGAGGACAACGGCGGCGGAATGCCGCCCGACACCGCGAGCCGCGGTCGCGGGCTGGCGAACATGCGCACGCGTGCACGGCGGATCGGGGCGTCGCTTCGCGTCGACTCGAATACCGAGGGCACGCGCCTCGAACTGCGGATGCCGGGCGACGACGAGTACACGGTGACGCCGCTCCCCGGCGGTGGAGTCGCGGCGCCCGAACCGGACGGGTCGACGGCCCCGGTGGCGTAGGCGCAGCGCGCTAGCGCTGCGCGGTGGTTCCGGCGAAGCTCAGGTCCGGATCACCGAGATGTGCTCGGTGCCGCTCTCGGGCAGCCACACTTCTCCCGGCCGCCCGAGGATCTGCCGTACGGCCGCGCCTTCGCGCGGGAACGCGTGACGCGTGAAAAGCTCGCTGCGCGGGTCGAACGAGAACACCGCGTTGCCGCCGAAGTCGCTCACCCAGGCGACGTCGCGCTCGTCGACGTAGACGGCGTAGGCGCGCGGCGCTTCGCCCGGCAGCTTCCATGCGCGCCAGCTGCCGTCGGACGGGTCGTGCATCGAGAGGTTTCCGCTGTTCCATTCGCTGACCCAGAGGCGCCCGCGACTGTCGCTCCAGACGCGCCGGGCTCCCTGGTTCTTCGTCGGCGGGTCGACGACCGTCGAGTCACCGGTGGCGCGGTCGATGCGCGCGATGAACGAGCCGGCGAGCGAGCACCACCAGACGTCGCCTTTCGGCGTCGCACAGATCCCGTAGGGGCCCCGGCCGCGCGGCGCGCGCCGCACCTGCGTCTCGCCGGTCTTCGGGTCGAGGCGGCCGACGAAGCCGCTCTGGCCGGTGAACCAGAGGATGCCGTCGCCGTCGAACGCGGCGGTGTTCAGGTTGGCGTACGGCGCGCCGTCCGGCAGCGCGAAGACGCGCACGTCGCGCTGCGGCCAGCCGACGCGCACGATCGCGTTCTGTCCGCCGTCGGTGATCCACGCCGCAGCGTCGGGGCCCTGGACGACGCCGTGCGGAGAGGAATCATTGCCGAGCGCGACGAGCTGGGCGCGACCGGTGGCCGGATCGAACCAGCCGAGATGGCCGCTGCGCTGCGCGGTGAACCAGACGCCGCCGTCGGGTGCCGGGGCGACGTCGTGGATGCCGGTGCGCTTCGGGGTGCGCAGGGGCCACGATTGCATGGTGGGGGCGGCCTGCGCCAGGACAGCCGAAGGATTCGGCAGGCCCGCGGCGAGCACGACGGCGCCAAGGCTGCGGCCCAGCCCGTGCAGCAGTGCGCGCCTCGAGCGTTGCCGGGGGTCGGTGACCCCGCGCACGACCGGCACGGCCGGCGGTGGGGTCGGCACGGCCCGCCGTGGGGTCGGCACGACCCGCCGTGGGGTCGGCACGGCCTGCCGCGGACCCCGCAGAACTTCGGCGTTCACCGTGCCCGCAACAATTTGCGGCGCTTTCGTTCGTGGAATGCGTTCCATGGTGCGATTCGCTCCAATTCGACGCGCGAGAACGGAGTTCGTGCTGGGGGAGGCGGCGCAGGTCGCGCTGGGGGAGGCGGCGCAGGTCGTGCTGTGCACGGCCGGGCGGCTCGTGCTGCCCACGGCCGCCGAAGTATCGTACGCCGATGACCCCCTCCGTCTCCCTCCCCGACGGCGAACGCGTCCCGGCGCTCGGCCAGGGCACGTGGAACATGGGCGACGACGCAGCAACGCGCGCCGAGGAGATCGCCACGATCCGGCTCGGCCTGGACCTCGGGCTCACGCTGATCGACACCGCCGAGCTGTACGGCGACGGGCGCTCGGAGTCGCTGGTCGGCGAGGCGATCGCCGGGCGGCGCGACGAGGTCTTTCTCGTCACCAAGGTTCTGCCGTCGAATGCCTCGCGCGACGGCACGATCGCCGCCTGCGAGCGCAGCCTGCGACGGCTGCGAACCGATCGCGTCGACCTCTACCTGCTGCACTGGCGCGGCGGCTTCCCGCTCGCCCAAGCCGTCGAAGGCTTCGAAGCGCTGCGGCGCGCCGGCAAGATCCGACGCTGGGGCGTGAGCAACCTCGATCTCGACGACATGCACGAGCTGTGGGCGCTGCCCGAGGGCCGCAACGTCGCTGCGAACCAGCTGCTCTACAACCTCACGCGGCGCGGCATCGAGTGGGACCTGCTGCCGTGGCTGCGCGAGCGCTCGATCCCGGTGATGGCGTATTCGCCGATCGAGCAGGCACGGTTGCTGCGCGATCGCCGGTTGAAGGCGATGGCGAAGCGCGTCGAGCGCACTCCGGCACAGCTCGCGCTCGCCTGGCTGCTGTCGCAGCCCGACGTCATCGCGATCCCGAAGACCGCGCATCGCGCGCGGATGCGCGAGAACGCGCAGGCCATGCAGCGGCCGCTCACCGCGGAGGAATCGGAGGCGCTCGATCGGCTGTTCGGACCACCCGACGGGCCGACGCCGCTCGAGATGATCTGAGCTAGAATGTGTACGAAGTTGTGGAGTCGTACACATCATGCGCACGAATATCGTCATCGACGACGACTTGATGAAAGCGGCTCTCCGCGCAACCGGCCTTCGAACGAAGCGTGAAGTGGTAGAACTCGGACTGCGCACGCTGGTGACGCTCGGACGTCAGCAGGAAATTCGCCGCCTGCGCGGGAAGCTGGACTGGCACGGTGATCTCGACGCGATGAGAACGGACAGGTGATCCTCGTCGATTCGAGTGTCTGGATCGATTATTTCCGTGGCGCCGGATCGCGCGCGGTCGAGGCGCTCGACCGATCGCTCGGTAGCGAACCTCTGGCGATCGGCGATCTGATTCTCGTCGAGGTGTTGCAGGGCTTCGATGAGGACCGCGCCTTCGACCGGGTCCGCAAGCTGCTCACCGGCTTGACCGTCATCACGCTGGGCGGGCCCGACATCGCCGTCCGCGCGGCCCGCAACTTCCGCCTGCTTCGAAGGCGTGGCATCACGGTTCGCAAGACGATCGATACGGTCATCGCGACGCGCTGCATCGAGAGCGGCTTGCGCCTGCTGCATTCCGATCGGAATTTCGATCCGTTCGAGAAGCATCTCGGACTGCGAACGGTGGTGGCACCCCGGCAGACGAACTGATTGCTTCGCAGGTCCGCCGCCCAGGGGCGGACAGCCTTTGCCGTCGATCGTCCTCGACGCCGACGTTCAATCCAGCGTCCGCCGATAGAAGCGCAGCCCCACCGCGATCCCCGCCCCCATGAACAGCGCGATCGGCCACACCTGCGGCCAGAGATCGTGCCACGCGTTGCCCTTGAGCAGGATCCCGCGCACGAGCACGAGGAAGTGCGTCAGCGGCAGCAGCGACCCGAGCCATTGCGCCCATTCGGGCATCCCGCGGAACGGGAACATGAACCCCGACAGCAGGATCGACGGCAGGAAGAAGAAGAACGTCATCTGCATCGCCTGCAGCTGGTTGCGCGCGATCGACGAGAACGTGATGCCGAGCACGAGGTTCGCCGCGATGAACAGCAGCACGACGGCGAAGAGCACGACCAGGCTGCCGCGCATCGGGATGTCGAACACCCAGCGTGCCGCGGCGAGCACGAGCGCAACCTGCACGAAGCCGATCGCGATGTAGGGAACGATCTTGCCCGTCATCACCTCGATCGGCAGCGCCGGCGTAGCGATGAGGTTCTCCCAGGTGCCGCGCTCGCGTTCCCGCGTGAGCGCGAGTCCGGTCATCAGCACCATCGTCATCGTGAGGATGACGCCGAGCAGACCCGGGACGATGTTGTACTGCGTGATGCCCTCGGGGTTGTAGCGGCGGTGCAGCCGCAGGTCGACGACGTTGGCGGGCGGCGCGTGCGGTTGCAGCACGCCGGCCGAGTCGCGCGCGACGACCGCCTCGACCATCGAGTCGAGCGCGGCGAGCGCGCCGCTCGTCGCCGCCGGGTCGGTCGCGTCGGCCTCCACCAGCAGCGTCGGTCGCTCGCCGCGCACGAGGCGGCGCGAGAAGTCCTCGGGAATCGTCACCGCGAACTGCACGTCGCCGCGCGCGAGCATCTCGTCGACGTCGCCGGACGAGCGCGCGGTCGCGACGATCTGGAAGTACTCGGTGTTCTGCAGCCCGGCGACGATGCTGCGCGACCAGACGCTCTGGTCGAGCGAGAGCACGGCGGTGGGCAGGTAACGCGGGTCGGTGTTGATCGCGAAGCCGAACAGCAGCAGCTGCATCACCGGTATGCCGACGATCATGCCGAAAGTCAGGCGATCGCGCTGCAGCTGGATGAACTCCTTGACGACGATGCCCCACCAGCGTCGCGGAGAGAAGCGCTTCATCGTGCCTGCCCTTCCGGCTCCATCAGCCGGATGAACGCGTCCTCGAGCGTCGGCTCGATCCGCTCGACGTGCAGGTGCTCGCGCTGCGCAACCGGCTGCATGCTGCGTTCGAGCAGCGCCGCGTCCTGTCCGGTGACGTGCAGCGTGTTGCCGAACGCCGTCACGCGCACGACGCCGGGCAGCGCGCGCAGCCGTTCGACCTCGTCCTGCGCCTCGCGCCCCGACACCGACCACGCGACGATGTGCTGGCCGTCGATCACCTCCTGCGCGCTGCCCTTCGCCAGCAGCCGACCGGCCGAGAGGTACGCGAGCCGGTGGCAGCGCTCGGCTTCGTCCATGTAGTGCGTCGAGACGAGCACCGAGATGCCGTCGGCGGCGAGGCGGTGGATCTCGTCCCAGAAGTCTCGCCGCGCCTTCGGGTCGACGCCGGCGGTCGGCTCGTCGAGCAGCAGCAGGCGCGGTTCGTGCAGCAGGCACGCGGCGAGCGAGAGGCGCTGCTTCCAGCCGCCGGACAGTGCGCCGGCGAGCTGGTCGCGCCGGTCGGCCAGGCCGAGCGATTCGAGCGCGCGCGCAACCGCGTCGCGCCGGCGCGGCACTTCGTACATCCGCGCGATGAAGTCGAGGTTCTCCGCGATCGTCAGGTCTTCCCACAGCGAGAAGCGCTGCGTCATGTAGCCGACCTTGCGCTTGATCGCATCGGTCTCGCGAAGGACATCGTAGCCGAGGCAGGTGCCGCGGCCGCTGTCGGGGCGCAGCAGCCCGCACATCATCCGGATCGACGTCGTCTTGCCGCTGCCGTTCGGTCCGAGGAAGCCGAAGATCTCGCCGTAGCGCACCTGCAGCGACAGGTCGACGACGACGTGACGGTCGCCGAAGTGCTTGTTCAGGCCCTGGACGTCGATCGCATAGCCCTCGTCCGCGTGATGGGCCTCACCGTCGGCGGAGCTGGCCGCGGGCTTCGCCGTCGCGCCCGTCGCCCCCGCGCGCACCGTCACCGCCGCCCCCCGCCGTTCGGCGTCCCGAGGATCTCGACGTCGACCGGCTGCCCCGGGTGAAGTCGCGCCGCGGCGACCGGCGATGGCCGTGCCTCGACGAGGAAGACGAGCTTCTGCCGCGCGTGCTCGCCGTAGATGACCGGCGGCGTGAACTCGGCGCGCGGCGCGACGAAGACGATACGCGCGTCGATCGGCATCTCGCACCCGTCGCACTGCGCGCGCACCGCGTCTCCGATCTGCAGTGCGCCGACCTGCGCCTGCGGAACGAAGAAGCGCAGCTTCACGTTCTGCGTCGGCAACAGGCTCACGACCGGCGCACCCGCGGGCACGGACTCGCCGACGCGAAACCAGGTGTCGGCCACCAGCGCGTCGTCCGGCGCCGTCGGCGCCTTCTGCTCGACGCGGGTCGCAGCCTGCGCGTGCGCAGCGCGCGCGGCCTCCAGCTCGGCGCGCGCGGCGGCGATCTCGGGCTCGCGTCCGATGCTCGCCTCGGCGTTGCGCACCTGCGCCTGCGCCTGCGCGAGTTGCGCCGCGTCACGGTCGCGCGTCGAACGTGTCGCGTCGAGGCTCGCCTCCGAGACGAAGCCCTGCGAATGCAGCCGCTGCTGCTGGCGCAGCGTCTCTTCCGACAGCGCGAGCGAGGCGCGCGCGGCGGCCGCTTGCTGCTGTAGCGCGTCGATCTCGGCGACACGTCGCGACGCGCTCAGGTTCTCGATGCGCGCCTGCGCGGCCTGGATGCGCGCCTGCGCTTCATCGACCGCCGCCTGCTCGAGCGAATCCTCGATCGCGAACAGGCCGTCGCCGCGCCGGACGCGGTCGCCACGGGCGACCGACAGCCGCTCGAGCGTGCCGCCGTAGGGCGAGGCTACGAGCACGAACTCCCCCTCGACGTATCCCTGCAGCTTCTCGGGCGAGCGGTCGGTGCACGCCACCGACAGGATGGCGGCAACGAAAAGGGTCGCGAGCGGTCGGGTCATCGATCGGGCTGTAGGGCGTGTCAGCCGATGATCATCCCACTGCGGCGAAACGGGCATACTTCGGCTCGCAGCCGCCGTGGCGAAAGACGTCGCGATCGCGCTGCCGCCACCCCTTCGATGCCCGCAATTCCCGGTTCCTCCGCAACGACGCCGCGCGGCGGCGAGCGCGCCGCGTGGGTCATGCTGCTCGCGCTCACCGGCGGCTTCGCGCTGAGCCAGGCGTACCGCACCGTCGCCGCGATCATGGCGCCGCAGCTGCAAGCCGATTTCGGGCTCGACCCGCAGGCGCTCGGCGTGTTCGCCGGAACCTTCCATTTCGCCTTCGGCGCGCTGCAGCTGCTGATGGGGATCGGCATCGACCTTTACGGGGTGCGCCGCACCGTGCTCGTCGCCTTTCCGCTGACGATCGCCGGATCGATGCTGTCGGCGATCGCCGATCGTTTCGGCGTGCTGCTGCTCGGCCAGGCACTGATCGGCATCGGCTGCGCACCCGCGTTCCTGGCCTGCACGATCTTCATCGCGCAACGCTTTGCGCCGCAGCGCTACGCGTCGGTGTCCGGCCTCGTGCTCGGCCTGGGCGGACTCGGCATGCTCGTCACCGGCACGCCGCTCGCCTGGCTGATCGATGCCTGGTCATGGCGCGCAGGTTTCGTTGCGCTCGCCGCCTTCTCGGCATTTGCATGGCTCGCGATCGCATGGCTGGTGCGCGAGCCGGACGCGGCGCCCGCCGCCGCGGCGGACGAACGCGAGTCGATCGGACAGGCATTGCGCGGCTTCGCGTCGTTGTTCGCGATGCCGCACACCTGGGGCATCCTCGCGCTCGCCACCGTGAGCTATGCGTCGTTCGTCTCGCTGCGCGGGCTGTGGCTGGGGCCGCTGCTCGTCGATCGCTACGGCTTCTCGCTGGTGGCGAGCGGCATTGTCGCGGTCGTGGTTTCGGTCGCCTCGATGATCGGACCACCGGTGTTCGGCCGCCTCGATCCGGGCCGCGCCACGCGCCGCCGCTGGCTGCTCGTCGGCACGCTCGCCTCGGCGGCGCTCTTCGCGCTGCTCGCGCTCGGCATCGGTGCGGCCTTCGACATCACGATCTCGCTCGCCTATTCGCTGCTCTTCGGCTACGGCATCCTGCAGTACGCCGACGTACGCGATTCGTATCCGCCGGTGCTCACCGGGCGCGCGCTGTCGCTGTTCACGATGGCGCTGTTCCTCGGCGTTGCGCTGATGCAATGGCTGACCGGTGCGGCCGCCTCGGCCGCGGTCGCGATCGGCGCACCGCCCTTCGCCGCTGCGTTCGGCACGATCGCGGCGATGCTGCTGCTCGGCGCACTGCTGTTCGCACGACTGCCTCAGCCGTCCGGCGATTAGCGCCCGCGCGCGCCGCAGTGTCGTTGCGCGGGCTTCCACGTTGTCGGCCCGCTTTACACTCAGGCGAGCACCCCGGGCGTTCGCCCCCGTTGCACCGTTTCAGGTTTGCTCTCCGATACTCATTCGAGGGCGTTGTAGCCCTGTTCCTGCTACGGTACATTCACGCAGGTGTGTCGGGGAGGGGAGCCCATGAACAATCCGGAACACGGACCCGAAGAGTCTTCGCGTCGATCGGATCCTTCATTCCCCGCCGCTTCCGCCCGGCGTCGTGCGCTACTGGTCGCACTGCCGAGCATCGTTTCGCTTCATCCGGGCGTGGCGGCGGCGCAGGCACGCAGCAGCATCGCGCTGGACTGGGTCGAAGACGGGCTCTGTGCTGCGCCGCCGCCGGGCGCTGACGAGACGGCTACGGGCTGGCAGTTCGAACAGAAGCCCAGCGAGGTCCAGTTCGTCTCGCAGGAGTTCAAGTACTCGTCCACTCCAGACGAGTTCAACCAGGTGACTCCGAAGCAGATGTGCGAGGGGGGAGGCGGAGGCACCTACTACCTGCAGGATCCCGAGGGCACTTCGTTCGAAGCCAACAAGCAGATCGTCGTCCCGCAGGGCAGCCACATGGTCTCCTTCATGAGCGCCAGCAACTCGTTCACCCTCACGGCGATCGTTCCGACGGACATCCTGTGACCCCCGCCGCGGCCGAACCGCGGCGCTGGCGGATTCGTTCGAGCGACCACTTCGCGTGGGCGCACGCGCCGTCGGGGCACGTGCTGTACCACCGCCCGTCCGGTCGAACTCATTTCCTGAACACGGGCGCCTGGCTTCTGCTGGGCGGGTGCCTCGACGAGGCGCGCGACGCGCGCGGCGCCGCCCTGGCACTCTCGACGCGGCAGAACACCAGTCCGGATCCGCGTTTCATCGCGCACGTCGCCGACCTGCTGCGCCATCTCGAGCGTCTCGGCCTCGTCGAGTCGCTTCCGGAGTGAGCGCGCCCTCGATTCCTGCGGCGGCGCTCGACCCATCGCAGTTCGCGCGCAGGTTGGGCAACGGGATGGGGCTGCGCTTCGGTCCCTTCGACTTCCGAATCACCGTTCGCGTGCGCGAGCTGGCGCACGAGCTGCAATGGCTGTACGCCGACTACCCGGTGCTCGACGACGAGCGCGTCTTCCACGCGCACGTCTCGCTCGACGAAGCGCCGCTGCGGCGACCCGGTTCTCCACGGCGCGTGCGCTTCCGGGTGGACGGCCGACGCCCGCACGAGGACCGCCCCATCGGGCACGCGCTCGCCGTGCTGGAATGGGGACTGAACCTCGTCGTCGCGGTGCGGTTCCAGGGCTACCTGCTGTTGCACTCGGCGGTGCTCGAGCGCAACGGTCGCGCCCTGCTGCTGCCGGCGATGCCCGGCCACGGCAAGACCACGCTGTGCGCCGCGCTCGCGCACCGGGGCTGGCGGCTTCTGTCCGACGAATTCGGCATCGTGCGGCCGGGTTCGAGCGAATTCCTGCCACTGCCGCGGCCGATGCCACTGAAGAACGAATCCATCGACGTGCTGCGAGCCTTCGCGCCCCAGGCTGCCCTCGGTCCCCGCATCGCCGGCACGCACAAGGGTACGATCGCGCACCTGCGCGCGCCGACCGCCAGCATCGAACGCGCGGCCGAAACGGCGCCCGTCGGGTGGATCGCGTTTCCGCGCTGGATCGAAGGCGCTGAACCGTCGATGCAGCCGCTCGCCCCGCCCGATGCGTTCCTGTCGCTCGCGGCGAATGCGTTCAACTACGAGGTGCTCGGCGAATCCGCGTTCGAGACGTTGAAGTCGATCGTCGGCGCGTCGCGCAGCATGCGGCTTCGCTACTCGCGGCTCGAAGCGGCGATCGACGCGATCGACGAATGGATCGGCTCCGGCGATGCGTGATCGCGGCCACCCCGCCCTTCGCGCAGGCAGCGGCGCTGCCGCCTCGCTCTGCGGGCTCGTCGCCGCTGCACTGCGCGATCCGCCCTGCATCGAGCAGCTCCTGCCGCGCCAGCTCGACCTGCTGTTGCGCGCGCTACGCCGCAGCCGTCTGCTCGGTCGCCTGGCCTGGCAACTGCGCGAAGCAGGCCGGCTCGAGGCGCTTCCGGCACCGGCGATCGACCAGTTGCTCGGTGCGCTCGCGCTCGCCGAATCCCAGCAGCGTGCGGCATCCTGGGAGCTTGATCGCGTGGCCTATGCGCTGCGCGGCATGCCGACCGCGCCGCTGGTCGCACTCAAGGGATGCGCGTACGCGCTGTGTGGGCTGCCGAACGCACGCGGACGTTTCCTCGCCGACGTCGATGTGCTCGTGCCGCGTGCGCAACTCGCCGCCGTCGAGGACCGCCTGCGCAGCGACGGCTGGCGCAGCGCACCGCTCACCGCGCACGACGAGCGCTACTACCGCAGCTGGTCGCACGAGATTCCTCCGCTGCGACATGAAGAGCGTGGCATCGAAGTGGACCTGCACCACAACATCGTGATGTCGACGGCTCGACAGAAGCCGGACGCACGGCTGCTGCTCGCCGATGCCCGTCCGCTTCCCGGCCAGTCAGTGCACGTGCTTTCGCCCGTCGACATGGCGCTGCATGCGATGACGCACCTGATGTCGAGCTCGGACCTCGCCGACGCTTTGCGCGAACTCGTCGACATCGACGATCTGCTGCGCCATTTCGCAGCGCACGAGCCCGGCTTCTGGGACCGCCTCTGGCCGCGTGCGGAGGCGCTCGATCTCGCGAGGCCCGCATTCCACGCACTGCGCCAGGCGCACCGCTGCCTCGGCACGCCAGTGCCACGCCCGGTGCTCGCAGCCTCGTCCGCCGCGGCTCCGCCGGCGCCGGTGCTGCAGTTGACCGACCGGTTGATGCCGCTCGCGCTGTTCCCGATGCATCCCGACCGCCGCAGCCATGCGGCACAGGCCGCGCGCGTGATGCTCTACCTGCGTTCGCACTGGATCCGGATGCCGGCCCCGCTGCTCGTGCGCCATCTCGGGCACAAGCTTCGGCTGCGCATGCGTGCGTCGAAGACTGCGCCGCCGATGACAGGCTGAGCGACGCTCAGGCGCGGGCGAGCGCCCGCAACAGCGCCACGAGCAGTCGATCGCGCTCGGCCTCGAGCGCCTCGATCGAGCGCCCGTCGGCTTCCTCGCGCACCCCGTCGACGAGGGCCCGCTTCGTCGCATCGTCGAAGACCGGCGTGCCGAGCGACGCCCAGCGTCTCGCCTGGCTGGGTCCGAGATGCTCGAGGTAGTGCTCGATGCCGCCGACGCCCCCGCCGAGGTGGTACGTCATGTGCGGCCCGAAGATCGCCCACCGCAGGCCGGGACCGTAGGTCATCGCCGCGTCGATGTCCTCGACGCTCGCGACGCCCTGCTCGACGAGATAGACGGCCTCGCGCCATAGCGCCGAGGACAGCCGGTTCGCGATGTGCCCCGGCATCTCCCGGTGCAGGACGACCGGGCGCCGCCCGAGGGCGCGGTACAGGCGCACCGCGCGCGCGACCGCATCGTCGTCCTCGCCGACGATCTCGACGAGCGGCACCAGGTGCGGAGGATTGAACGGATGCGCGCTGATGTGCCGCCCGGGGTGGGCGCAGTCGACGACGAGCCGACTGCGCAGCAGCGAAGACGTGCTGCCGGCGATCACGACTTCGGGCGGCACGAGCCGGTCGATGCGCGCGAGCAGCGCGCGCTTGAGCGCTTCGTTCTCGGGTGCGTTCTCCTGCACGAAGCCGGCGCCGTCGAGCGCGCGCTCGAGTTGCGTGGTGAAGTCGAGGCGGCCTGCGCCGGTGCAGCCGAGCGCCGCGAGCGGCTCGCGCGCGCGCTCGACGAATTCGCGCAGTCGCGGCTCGGCACTGGCCGAAAGGTCGGTCGCCTGCACGTTCACGCCGTGCGCGACGAAGAGTGCCGCCCAGCTCGCGCCGACGGTGCCGCACCCCACCACCGCGACCGTCGCGGGCAGATCGGGGGCACGCGAGGCAAGCTCCCCGCGTGGACGCGCTGCGCGGCGTTCCCGCGGTCCGCCCATTTCGGTTCAGGCCCCCGTCGCCGCGGCGGCGCGCGCGGACGGATACAGGCGGTGCCGCCGCGTCGTCCAGATCATCAGCATGCCGAGGGTGGAGACGCCGAGGCCGTACCAGGTCGGCCACGCCGAGAGCACCGCTATGCCCAGCAGCGCCACGGCGTTGAGCGCGCGCGAGTCGAAGAAGCGCGCGCCGCCGAAGAACATCGCGAAGGCCATCGTGAACACCGTTCCCGAGACGATCGCCTCGACGAAGTCGAGCACGCTGCCGGTGGCGAGCATCCCCGGATACGCGATGAACATGAACGGGATGACGTAGGTGACCGCGCCGAGCTTGACGGCCTCGCGCGCCACCATCAGCCAGTTGGTCTGCGCGATGCCGGCGGCGACGAACACGGCGACGCACACCGGCGGCGTGATCACCGAAATCGTCGCGTAGTAGAAGACGAACATGTGCGCGACGATCGGATCGAGGCCGACCTTGGTGAGCGCCGGTGCGAGCACCGCGGCGACGAGCACGTAGGCGGCGGTCGTTGGCATGCCCATGCCGAGCACCATGCAGACGATCGCGGTGACGAGCGCGATGATCCACAGCTCGTTGCCTGCGAGCGCGACGATCAACGACGACAGCGCGACGCCCAGGCCGGTGAGATTGACCATGCTCACCAGGATCTGCGCACCGGCGAGCAGCACGCCGATCATCACCAGCGCCTTGCCGGCGTCCTCGAGGCTGTCGACGATCACGCGCAACGCCGTCGCCAGGTCGCGCGCCGAGCGCACGTTGAGCAGCAGGTACGCCGCGAACAGGCCGACGACGCCGAAGAACGCCGCCGACTGCACCGAGCGCCCGGTGAGGACGCCGTAGAGCAGCGCGGCAAAGGCGGCGACGATCGGAATCGTGCGGCGCGGCGCGAGAACGGCACGCCATGCCGGCATCTCGTCTTCGGGAACGACGCGCAGCCCGCGATTCAGCGCGATGAAGTGGATCGTCGCGAAGCAGCCGAGATAGAAGAGGAACGCCGGCAGCACCGCCGATTTCGCGATGTCGAAATAGCTGCGACCGATGATCTCGGCCATCACGAACGCGGCCGCGCCCATCACCGGCGGGGCGATCTGCCCCCCGGTGGAGGCGACGGCCTCGATGCCGCCGGCGAGCGCCGGCGGATAGCCGAGGCGCTTCATCAGCGGGATCGTGAAGTTGCCGGTGGTCGCGACGTTGGCCACCGCGCTGCCGCTGATGGTGCCGAACAGGCCCGATGCGACGGTGGCGATCTTCGCGGCGCCTCCGGGGCTGCGCCCGCTCAGGCGCACCGCGAGTTCCATGAAGGTCTGCCCGCCACCGGTGAACAGCAGCACGCTGCCGAACAGGATGAAGGCGCCGATCGTCGTGCTCGCCACGCCGACCAGCAGCCCCCAGATGCCGAGATCGCCGAGCAGCAGCGTCTCGGTGACGAAACGGATGTCGAAACCGCGATGCCCGAGCGGCCCCGACAGGTACTGGCCGAAAAGGGCATAGGTGATGCCGGCCAGCGCGATCGCCGGGAAGATGCCGCCGATCGCCCGGCGCGAGACCTCGAGCACCGCGGCGACGATGCCGACGGTGAGCGCGATGTCGAGCGAAGTCGCCGTCGGCAGGCTCGTCATGATCTCGTCGTAGTTCACGACGACGTAGGCGCAGGCGGCGACGCTCGCTGCGGCGAGCAGCGCGTCGACGGCGATGCCCGCTGCGCGCCAGTTGCGACCGGCGCCCAGCGGGAACATCAGCAGGCCGAGGCAGACGACGATGCCGAGGAAGATCGCGCGCTGGATCAGCCCCTCGAAGGCACCGAACGCCGACGTGTAGAGAATGAAGGCGCCGAGCAGCGCGGCCAGCGCCTTCGTCGCCCAGCCGCGCACGCCGATCGCCGGCTCGCTCATGCCTCGGCGCTCCGCCTCAGGGCATCAGCTTCGGCGGGATCGCGACGCCTTTTTCCTTCAGGTAGCGCACGACGCCGGGATGCAGCGGAACGGTGCCGTTCTCGATCGTGAGCTTGACCATGTCGACGCCCTTCAGGCTGCCCATGGCGCCGACCTGCACCGTCCGGTCCTCGAACACCGCCTTCGCGATGCGGTAGGCCGTTTCGTCGGACAGCCCCGGGCGCGCGTGCACGGCGAGGCCGAAGCTCCACGTGGTGTACGCGGGAATGCCTTCGGCGGCGCCCGCGGGGATGTCGACCACCGACAGGTCGGGAAACTTCTCGGCGATCGTCTTCTTCTGTTCGGCGGTCAGCGAGAGCACGCGCACCGGCGTGAAGGTCGCGATGTCGAGCGACGACCCGTCGAGCTTCTCGCCGACGCCCGACTTCACATAGCCGATCACCCGGTTGTCCTTGATCGAGTCGACGATGTCGGTCGTCGATCCGCGCACGTATTCGGGTGCGATGCCGAGCGCCTTGAACACGCTCTCGGCGGTCTTCTCGGTCGCCGAACCCTTCAGCCCCGGGTTGAAGCGCTTGCCGGCCAGGTCGACGAGCTTCTGCGCACCGCTGTCGGCGCGCACGACGACGTTCTGCGGAGCCGGCGAATAGACGAACATCAGCCGGCTGTCGATCTTCTTCCCTTCGAAGTCGCCCACCCCCGCGTAGGCGTGATAGCCGACGTTCGTCGTCACCAGGCCGAGGTCGACCTGGTTGCGGCCGATGCGACGCAGGTTGTCGACGGTGGCGCCGGTTTCGACGACCGAGCTTTCGACGCCCGGCACTTTCGAGTTGATCAGCTGCGAGAGCGCGACGAAGTAGCCGTACTGGCTGGACGACGCCGACGTCGCGCCGACCAGCAGCTTCTCCTGGGCAGCGAGCGGCGAGGCGAAAGCGAATGCCGCGCAGGCGGCGAGCGCCGTGGCGAGTAGTTTCGGTCTGCGTTTCATCCTGCGATTCCCTCCGTCGTTGGATCCACAAGTTCGCGCGGCACGCGAACGGTCATCGAAAGAACGAGAAACGAATGCGTCTTGCCGTGCCCGTCGAGGTTCAGCGCGTCGTTGACGCCGCCCTCGAGGACGCCGTCGACGACGAAGTTCAACGCCCACAGTCGAGGCAGTTCGAAGCGCTGCACGCGCCCGGGCCGGCGATGCGCGAACAGCGCAGCGACGCGCTCGACGCTGACCTGCTCGAGCAGCAGCGGATACGCCTCGGGCCGCCAGGCAATGACGCTCACGTTGAGGCGATCGCCCTTGTCGCCCGCGCGCGCGTGCGCGATGCGATGCAACGGCACTTCGAGGAAGGCCATGCCCGCGTTGCCGGCGGTCGCGTCCCGCACGCTCGTCATTCGAGGAACTCCGTCGCCGGCGCGACGCGATCGCGCGCCACGTACGCCGAGCTGGTCGAGATGCGCCGGCGCACCGCGCTGCGCACCCCGCCTCCGCCCGCCGGCCCGCAGGTGTACAGCGCGAGCACTTCCTCGGCCGCGCGCGCCGCTTCCGCACGCGAATCGGCGGCCACGGCGATCCGCACGCGCACGTCCTGCGGGGAGGCGTCGCGCGCCTGGCGCTCCAGCCAGACGCCGTCGTCGTCGTTGAACACGCTCGCGACGCCGACCAGGTCGGCGCGCATCCTCGGGCCGGACCCGAGGCGCCGGCGCACGACGTCGATGGCGAGGCGTGCACGCGCGACGGCGTTCGGCCCGGCGTACGAGATCTCGCCTTCGCCGAGCCAGCCCGCGTCGTGCCCGACGGTGACCTTCAGCGTGGGCGGGCGCTCGTAGCCCCTCGCGCCGCGGACGCGAACGCGGTCGGGCCCGCATTGGTCGACCTCGACTGCCGTGACGTCGAGCACGACATCGGGCGTGAGATAGCGCGCAGGATCGTGGATCTCGTAGAGGATCTGCTCGGCGACGGTGTGCCGGGAGACCAGGCCGCCGGTGTCGTCGGCCTTGCCGACTTCGAACGCACCGTTCGCCTGCATCGTGACGATGGGAAAGCCGATCCGGTGCGGATCGGGCACGTCCTTGAAACCCGGATCGGCGTAATAGCCGCCGCTGACCTGTGCACCGCACTCGAGCAGGTGCCCCGCGAGCGTTCCCGCCGCGACGAGGGGCAGGTCGTCGAGCGACCAGCCGAGGAAATGCGCGAAAGGCGCGAGCGCCAGCGCCGGATCGGCGACGCGCCCGGTGACGACGACGTCGGCGCCGCGTTCGAGCGCGTCGACGAGGGGACGCGCACCGAGATAGGCGTTCGCACTGAGGATCCTGCCGGCCGGGCGCTCGGCCCCGCTTTCGTATTCGAGCGCATCGAGCAGATCGGCAGCGACGAGATCGTCGCCCGTCACGATCGCGATGCGCGGAGAACGACAGCCCAGGCGCCGCGCGAGCGCGACGATCGCCAGTGCCGCCGCACGCGGATTGGCGGCGCCGAAATTGCCGAGGATCGGAATGCGCTGCGCGAGACACGGCTCGAGCACGGGCTCGAGCATCCGTTCGAGCAGCGGCTCGTAGCCGCGATCGGGATCCTCCTGCCGCGCGAGCTGCGCGAGCGCGAGCGTGCGTTCGCCGAGCGTCTCGAACATGATCGCCGCCGGCGCGCCGCAGCCGGCCAGCGTGCGCACGACGGGAAGGGCGGCATCGAGCCGGTCGCCCGAAAACCCCGCTCCACAACCGACCCGCACCTCGCCCTTCGCCGGCATCGACCGCGCCCTCTCCGTTCCCCGCCCGCCGCCGGTGAAAGTGCCCGCGCCGCACTCGTTTGGCAAATCGATTTATCTGATGTATTGATCCATGAAAGTTATGGAACCGGCGCGATGAACGTCAGCATCCGGCAGCTGCAGGCGTTTCGGGCCGTCGCCGAACTCGGCAGCTTCGGCGAGGCGGCCGAGCGACTGCACGTCTCGCAGCCGGCGCTCAGCGCGTCGATCCGCAAGCTCGAATCGGTGCTGAACGTGCGCGTCTTCGATCGGACGACGCGACGCGTGGCGCTGACGCCCGAAGGCCAGGAGCTGCTGCGCCTGTCGACGCGCCTGATCGACGAGTTCGAGGCCGTCACCGGCAACCTGCGCGACTACCTCGCGCGCAGGCGCGGGCGCATCGTGGTCGCCGCGCTGCCCTCGCTCGCCGCGCTGACGCTGCCGCCCGCGCTGGCGAAGCTCAAGGCGCTTCACCCCGGCATCGAGATCGTGCTGCGCGACACGCTGCACGACGAGATCCAGGAACTCGTCGAAAGCGGCGCCGCGGATTTCGGCTTGACGGTCGCTCCGTCGGCGGGGCGCGGCCTCGCATTCGAGCCGTTCCTCGTCGACCGCTTCGTGATGGTGTGCCGCCCCGACCATCCCCTCGCGAAGCGTCGCTCGGTGTCATGGGAGCGGATGCTGCGCTTTCCGGTGATCACGATGTCGCGCACCTCCAGCGTGCGCCAGCACATCGACGCGGCCTGCGCGCGCAGCGGCCTGGCGCCGCCGGGCCGCTTCGACGCCGCTCACCTGGCGACGGTCGGCGCGCTCGTGCGGGAAGGACTCGGCGTGGCGCCGCTTCCGTCGTCGACGACGCCACTGCTTCGCTTCGCGGAACTCGTCGAAGTACCGATCACCGCGCCGCGCATCGAACGGACGATGGGGATCGTCCGACGCGAGGGCCGATCGTCGTCGGTGGCGGCCCAGGCCCTGATCGACCTTCTGGCTCGCTGACGCCCGCCTCGAATCCGCGGCTGCGCGACGGCCCGTGCGGTCGCGCCTAGTCCTTCTCTTCGGCGAGCTGTACCGTCATCTCGACGCGGTCCTCGCCGGGTGCGAGCGTCATCGAAGCCGTTCGCTTCTCCTTCTGGTAGACGAGCATCCGGTTGCCGGCGTCCTGCATCGCCATCACCTGCTCCCAGCCGTTCGACGTCATGCCGCTCGCGGCTTCGTCGTACAGCTGCGCGACTTCACCCTCGGCATCGAGGCCGACGATGGTCACCCCAGTGCTCTCGACGACGCTGCGAACCGTGTAGGTCTTCGGCAGGTAGACGTCCTCGGGAAACGCCGCCGGCAGCGCAGCACCCGCGCCGCTGCTGATCCGCACTTCGCCGTCGGCGGTCTTCATGGTCACCTGTTCGCCGGACTTCTCGATGCTCACCTGCTGGCCGGTCGCGCTCTCGATCGCGGCTTCGGCCAGTCGTTCTTCGGAGGATTTTCCGCACGCGCCGAGTGCGAGGGCGGCACAGCAAAGCACGGCGATCGTTCGCATCGAGAAGCCTCTTGGAGGGCAAGGGAAATCGAAAGAGGACGGCCTCATCCGGCGGCGACGAGCCGCGCGAGCTGCGAGCGCATCCGCAGCGGGTCGACTGCCTGCAGCAGCCGCGTGACGCGCGGGGCGAGCGTCGGAATGTGCGCGCGCAGGATCTCGCGCTTGACGCGCAACAGGCTCGACGGGTGCATCGAGAACTCGCGCAGCCCCATGCCGAGCAGCAGCTGCGTCGCGGCCCAGTCGCCCGCCATCTCTCCGCACACCGCCACCGGCTTGCCGGCGCGCACCGCCGCACGGATCGTCATCGACACCAGGCGCAGCACCGACGGGTGGAACGGCTCGTACAGCGACGCGACCTCGTGGTCGGCGCGGTCGATCGCCAGCGTGTATTGCGTGAGGTCGTTGGTGCCGATCGACAGGAAATCGAGGCGGCGCACGAAGAGACTCGCCGACAGCGCCGCCGCCGGGATCTCGACCATCCCGCCCACCGGCATGCGCTCGTCGAACGCGATCCGCCGCTCGCGCAACTGCGCCTTCGCGATGCCGATCAGGCGCAGCGTCTGGTCGATCTCGTGGCCGTGCGCGAGCATCGGGATGAGCAGGCGCACCGGGCCGTGCGCCGACGCACGCAGGATCGCGCGCAGCTGCACGAGGAACATCGTCGGCTGCGACAGGCAATAGCGGATCGCGCGGCGACCCAGCGCCGGGTTCTGCGCGACCGATGCACCGGCTCGCGCGAGGGCCTTGTCGGCGCCGACGTCGAGCGTACGGATCGTCACCGTCCGGCCCCGCATCGCTTCGACCGCCTCGCGGTACGCCTCGTACTGCTCGTCCTCGTCGGGCAGATCGCGCCGGTTCAGGAAGAGGAATTCCGAGCGGAACAGCCCCACGCCCTCGGCGCCCGCAGCGAGCGCGACCGCCGCCTCCTCGGGACGCTCGATGTTCGCGCACAGATGGATCGGCGTGCCGTCGAGCGTCACCGCCGGCACGTCCAGCAGCTTCTCGAGCGCCTCGCGCTCCCGCAGGCTCACCGCCTGCAGGTGCCGGTAATGCGCGAGCACGCTCTCGTCCGGCGCGACGATGACGACACCCTGCTCGCCGTCGAGCACGAGCCAGTCGTCGTCGGCGATCAGCCGGCTCGCCGCGCCGGCGCCGACGACCGCCGGGACGTTCAGTCCGCGCGCGAGGATCGCGGTGTGCGAGGTGGCTCCCCCGAGGTCGATGGCGAAGCCCAGCGCCGAGCGCAGCGACAGCATGTCGGCGGGCGAGAGGTCTTCGGCGACGAAGATGCGCGGATCGTCGCCCGAGGCGCTCTCCGCGCGCATCCGCGAGCCCGACAGCACGCGGATCACGCGGTCGGCGACCTGCAGCACGTCGCGTCCGCGTTCGCGCAGGTACGCGTCGTCGATCTCGTCGAACTGGGCGGCGAGCTGCACGGCCTGCGCGGCGAACGCCCATTCCGCGTTGTGCAGGTGCTCGCGAACGTTCTCGCGCGCGGCATCGACGAGCGTCGGATCGTCGAGGATCATCACGTGCACGTCGAGCAGCGCCTTCGCCTCGGCCGGGCCTTCCTCGGGCAGCTGGTCGCCGACCGCCTGCAGCTCGGCCTTGACGACCTCGAGCGCCGTCTCCAGTCGCGCAAGCTCGCGCTCGACCTGCTTCTCCAGCACGTGGTAGCGCGGCACGTCGCGCTCGCTCGCCTCGAGCCTTCGTGCGCGGCCGATCGCGATGCCGCCGCCGACGCCCACGCCGTGCAGGCTGAACATCTCAGCCCAGCTCCTCTTCGAAGCCCGAGGCGATGAGCCCGCGCAGCGCCTCGACCGCGTCGGCCTCGTCGGGGCCTTCGGCCTCGATGACGAGCGTGCTGTCCTTGGCCGCGGCGAGCATCATCACGCCCATGATGCTTTTCGCGTTCACGCGCCGCGTGCCCTTCGCGAGCCAGACTTCCGAGCGATAGCGCGACGCGGTGGCCGTCAGGCGCGCCGACGGGCGCGCGTGCAGTCCGAGCCGGTTCACGACCACCACTTCCGCTCTCGTCATCGACGGTCGGACCCGTCCGGTCGGCCGGCCGCGTCGTCCTCGGTGTCGAGCGCACGGATCGACCGGCGTCCGCTCTCCAGCAGCGACTCGACCAGTTCGTCGACCGGCATGCGCCGGTTCTGGATCGCCTTCAGCAGCATCGGCAGGTTCACGCCGGCGACGACGCGTACCCGGTCGGGCACCGCGAGCTGCGCGGCGACGCGCGAAGGCGTCGCGCCGAAGACGTCGGTGAGCACGACGGCGCCGCTGCCGTCGTTGATGCGCGCGAGCAGCTCGCGCCCGCAGTTCAGCGCCATGTCGGGGTTCTCGTCGGGGATCACGTCGAGCGCGGCCAGTTGCGGCGGCAGCCGGCCGAACACATGCCGCGTGCACCGGATGAGCGCGGTGCCGAAAGGCTCGTGCGAGACGACGAGGATGCCGATCATCGGATGCGCGCCGGGACCCGGGCGGGAGCAGGCATCGCTCAGGCCGGCCGCGGCTGCGCGAGCGCCGCCTCGAGCCGGTCGACGAACAGCCGCGCCACGTCGAAGCCCTTCTGCTGGCGGATCTCCTGGAAGCAGGTGGGGCTCGTGACGTTGATCTCGGTGACGTAGTCGCCGATCAGGTCGAGTCCGACGAGCAGGAGCCCGCGCGCGGCGAGCGTCGGCGCGAGCGCCTCGCCGACCTCGCGATCGCGCGCCGACAGCGGCTTCGCGACGCCGGTGCCGCCGGCCGCGAGGTTGCCGCGGAATTCGCCCGTCTTCGGGATGCGCGCGAGGCTGTACGGCACGACCTCGCCGCCGATCAGCAGCACGCGCTTGTCGCCCTCGGAGATCTCCGGGATGTAGCGCTGCGCCATCACCGAGCGTGCGCCGAACAGGTTCAGCGCCTCGATGATCACCGACAGGTTGGGGTCGCCGCGCTTGGCGCGGAAGATCGACGTGCCGCCCATGCCGTCGAGCAGCTTGAACACCGCCTCGTCGTGCTCGTCGACGAAGGCGCGCAGCTCGTCGGCCGAGCGCGTGACGAGCGTCGGTGCGGCGAACTCGGGAAACTCCGCGATCGAGAGTTTCTCGTTGTGGTCGCGGATCGCGCGCGGGTCGTTGAACACGCGCGCGCCCTCCCGCACCGCCTGCTCGAGCAGGTAGGTGGAGTAGACGTACTCCATGTCGAAGGGCGGGTCCTTGCGCATCAGCACCGCGTCGAACGCGGCGATCGGCTCGCGCTGCGGCGCGCCGAGCGCGTACCAGGGCGCGCCGCTGCCGGTGGTGTCGGTGAGCTGCAGCGGCGTGGCGACGACCATCGCGCGCTCGTTCGAATACGACAGCTGGTGCTGCTCGCAGACGAAGAGCGCGTGCCCGCGCGACGCGGCCTCGACCATCATCGCGTAGGTCGTGTCCTTGTAGGTCTTGATCATCGGCAGCGGGTCGAGGATCACCAGCAGTCGCATGGTTCGTCGCTCCTTCATCCGTACAGCGACGGATCGGGGTCGGTCTGCTCCAGTTCGATGGCGGCGGCGAGCAACGCGAGCCGGGCAACGACGCCGTAGACGTAGAAGCGGTTCACCGCGTGCTCGAGCGACTCGCTGCCGTCGGGCAGGTGGCAGCTCGCCGCGAACGGCAGCGGCACGAAATGCATGCCCGGCGCGTTCAGGTTCTCGTCGGGTCCGCGCTGCGTGTGCACGCGATAGAAGCCGCCGACCACGTACCGGTCGATCGTGTAGACGACCGGCTCGGCGACGCCGCCGTCGACGGTCTCCACCGTGCGCACGCCCTCCTGCACGACCAGCCCGTCGACCGCGAGGCCCTTGGCGCTCGAGGCCATCGCCTCGCGCTCGGCGGGGCTCGCCCGGCGCACCTGCGCGGCCTCGTGCACGGGCGTGACGCCGATGCCGCAGGTGCCGGCGTTGGACTTCACGACTGCGAAGGGCCTCTCGTCGATCTCGTGCTCGCGGTAGCGCGCGCGCGACTGTCGCAGGATCTTGTCGACCGCCGCCGCGACGCGATCGACGCCGACGCCGCGGCGCAGGTCGACGTCGCTGCATTCGACGAAGTTCGTCGTGATCAGCCAGGGATCGAACTCGAAGTGGCGGGCGAAGCGGCGCGCAACGTCGGCGTAGGCTTCGAAGTGCCGCGACTTGCGGCGCAGCGTCCAGCCGGCGTGCAGCGGCGGCAGCAGCACCTGCTCGTGCACGTTCTCGAGGACCTCGGGCAGGCCCGACGACAGGTCGTCGTTCAGCAGGATCGAGCACGGATCGAAGTCGGCGAG
>DASWVL010000161.1:0-5871 GCA_036406255.1 Zeimonas sp. | reverse complement strand
GTCATGCTTCGCAGGCACTTCCTCCTGACGGTTGCGATGCTCGGCGCCGGCGCACAAGCGGCGGCGCAGGGGCTGTCCTCGAAATTCGACCCGCGGCGCGATGCGGTCGCCGACGTCGCGCACGCGGTGGCGCAGGCGGCGGCGGAAGGCAAGCGCGTCCTCGTCGACGTCGGCGGCGAGTGGTGCGCCTGGTGTCACATCCTGGATCGCTTCATCGCCGCGCACGACGACGTGCGAAGCCTGATCGAAGCGGAGTTCGTCTGGGTGAAGGTGAACTTCTCTCCGGCCAACCGCAACGAACGCCTGCTGTCGACGTGGCCGCCGATTCCCGGTTATCCGCACCTGTTCGTGCTCGACACGACGGGTCGGGTGGTCCGCTCGCAGCCGACTGCGCAGCTCGAGCGCGGCAACGGCTACGACGAGGCGAAGGTGATGGTCTTCCTTCATGAAAGCCGGGCCCCGGCGCGGGCGCGCTCCACGTCACAGCCGCCGCTGCCGGTGCACGCTGCTCAGATCATCGCGTCGTAGGCATCGGCGAGCTGCGCGAGCGCCTGCGCGCACTGCCCCCGCTTCGACGAACCGTGCATCAACGCGAGGGTCGTCGGCTGCAGCAAAGCGAGGTTTCGGATCGTCGCGCCGGTGGCCGGGGCGAGCGCGGTCGCACGAAACATCTTCTCGGCGTCGATCGCCGGTCCGACGATGTCGCCGTCGGTGAGCGCCGGGCCGTCGCCGACGTGCGTGAAAAGGTCGCCGCAGAACAGTGTCTGGGTCGTCTCCTCGAACAGCACCCGCGCTTCCCAGTTGTGCGGCACGTGCGGCGTGTCGATGTGGCGAACCCGCCTGCCGCCGAGGTCGATCACTTCGCCGTCGTCGAGTCTTCGCGGCGGACGGTCGCACAGGTCGTCGAGCGACACCATGCAGCCGACGGCACCGTGCGCCACCTGCGCACGAGGCGCGGCGGCGAGGAATTCGTTCATCGCGCCGCATTCGTCCGACTCGACGTGGCCGAAGCAGATCCAGCGCAGTCGATCCACGGGGAGCACGGTGGCGATCGCCTGCGACACGAGCCCGAACATCCGGCGCGGGCCGGTGTGGAACAGCAGCGGCTCGTCGGCATCGACGAGGAACTGGTTGAAGGTGAAGCCGCCGGGCGCCGCGTCGGGCACGCAGGTGGAGAGCCGGTAGATGCGATCGGAGATCTCGTCGACGTTCGTGTGCATGGCGATCCCCTTCAACGCGCCTTCGCTTCGATCTCGACCGACGCGAACCACGTCGCGAGGTCGTCGATGTCCTCGTCGCTCAGCGGTTTGGCGATCACCGACATCACGGGATCCACGCGCTTTCCGCTGCGAAAGTTCCGCAACTGCTCGACGAGGTAGACGTGCGGCTGGGCGGCCAGGTGCGGCGCACCCGGGTTCGTGGCAATCCCGTTCGCGCCGTGACAAGGAACGCAGGTACTCGCTTTCGTCCGACCGGCCTGCGCGTCTCCGGCGAGCACCGGAGACGCGGCCACGAGGAATAATGCGGCAGCCGCGAGGCCGCGCACGAACCTACTTCGCCTCGCCGGTGTAGCGGATGCGATAGATGGCACCGGCGAAGTCATCGGAAACGAGCAGCGACCCGTCCTTCATCTGGGCGACGTCCACCGGGCGGCCGCGATAGACGCCGGTTTCCGCGTCGAGGAAGCCCGAGGCGAAGACTTCCATCTTGCCGGCCGTTCCGTCGGGTTTGATCGGGACGTACTGCACCTCGGCGCCCGACGGCTTCGTGCGGTTCCAGGAGCCGTGCGCGGCGACGAAGATCCCGCCCTGGTACTGCTGCGGGAACTTCGTGCCCGTGTAGAACGTCATGCCCAGTTGCGCCTGGTGCGCGGGGAACTCCACCTGCGGGAAGACGGCGCCGGGCGGCTCCTTCAGGTCCTTCAACTCGGGCGCTGCCGGGGAGCCGGCGACCTTGAACTTGCCGTTCCAGTACGGGAAGCCGAAGTGCTCGCCGGCCTTCGTCGAATGGTTCAGCTCTCCGGGAGGGACATCGTCGCCGAGCCCGTCGACCTGGTTGTCGGTCCACCACAGCGTCTTGTCCTTCGGATTGAAATCGAGCCCGACCGGATTTCGAGCGCCATGGGCGTACACCATGCGACCGCTGCCGTCGAAGGCGTTCATCCGGATGACGCCACCCATGCCCGCCTTGTCGAAAGCCTCGAGTTTCTCGAGCGGCGGAACGTTGAAGGGTTGCCCCATCGAGATGTAGAGATTGCCGTCCGGACCGACGCGGCAGGCTCGCGCGCCGTGGTTGAACGACTCGTCCTCGACCGGGATCAGCTGGCCTTTCGGCACGACCTCGATGACGGCGACGTCGGGCCCCTCGTAGAAGAACTCGGCCGCCGGGAAGTTCAGCACCCGGTTGTGCTCGACGACGACGAGGAAACCGTCGCGCGTCCAGCACACCGCATTCGGGTTGGCGAACTTCAGCGAAGGAGCGAAGGCCTTCACTTCGTCGGCCACGCCGTCGCTGTTGCGATCGGTGACCGCCCAGACCATCGTCTTGCGGGTGCCGACGAAGAGCATGTTGGTCGACGGTGCCACCGCCATGTGTCGGGCATCGGGGACGACGGCGAACAGCTCGATCTGGAAGCCGGGCGGCAGCTTCACCTTCTTCAGGTTCTCGCGGATCGCATCGGCGTTCCGGCCTTCCTGCGGAACGACCGGGATGTTCAGGTCGGTGCTCGCGACCTTGAACTGCTTCAGTGCGTCGAGATTGTCGGGCTTGTTCTGCGCCTGGACCCCTGCGGCGAGGGCTGCCGCGCTGAACGCGAGGACGATCGCGGTCGAATTCATCCTGTTCTCCTCGTGATCGGCGCTGCGTGGCCCGCGCCGAGGGAGAGAAATCATCGAACCGCGCAATCAGGCTCCGCAACCTGCCCGAAAGGAGTAGCAGCATGCGACCGGGGTCGTCCGAGCCCGCGTTGGCGGGCTACGTCGAGCGGGACGAGACCGCGTGGCTGCCGTGCGGGCACGATTTCGCACGTTCCGTTTTCGCCGTCGGAGACCGGGCTTCTTCCGGAGGACGCTCTCGCGGCGAAGCGCAGCCGGACGATTCCGGTCATGCGCCCGGCACTGCACGCCGCCTCCTGCTGCGGCGCGGTGCGATCAGCCCTGCCCGCCCTCGAGGAAGCTCTTGAGCTTGTCCGCCCGGCTCGGGTGACGGAGCTTCCTCAGCGCCTTCGCCTCGATCTGGCGGATGCGCTCGCGCGTGACGTCGAACTGCTTGCCGACCTCCTCGAGCGTGTGGTCGGTGCTCATCTCGACGCCGAAGCGCATGCGCAGCACCTTCGCCTCACGCGGAGTGAGCGAATCGAGCACTTCCTTCACGACGCCGTGCATCGACGCGTGCAGCGCAGCGTCGGCCGGCGCCAGCGTGGCGGTGTCCTCGATGAAGTCGCCCAGGTGCGAGTCGTCGTCGTCGCCGATCGGCGTCTCCATCGAGATCGGCTCCTTCGCGATCTTCAGGATCTTGCGGATCTTGTCCTCGGGCATCTCCATGCGCTGCGCGAGCGTGGCCGGATCGGGCTCCTGGCCCGTTTCCTGCAGGATCTGCCGGCTGATCCGGTTCATCTTGTTGATCGTCTCGATCATGTGCACCGGGATGCGGATCGTGCGCGCCTGGTCGGCAATGCTGCGCGTGATCGCCTGGCGGATCCACCACGTGGCGTACGTGGAGAACTTGTAGCCGCGCCGGTACTCGAACTTGTCGACCGCCTTCATCAGGCCGATGTTGCCTTCCTGGATGAGATCCAGGAACTGCAGGCCGCGGTTCGTGTACTTCTTCGCGATCGAGATCACCAGGCGCAGGTTCGCTTCGGTCATCTCGCGCTTGGCCTTGCGCGCCTTCGCCTCACCGGCCGCCATCCGCCGGTTGATCTCCTTGAGATCGGTGAGCGGCAGCACGACACGCGCCTGCAGGTCGATCAGCTTCTGCTGCAGGTCCTGCACGGCCGGGATGTTCCGGCGCAGCACGTCGGCATACGCCGGGTTGGCCGCGACTTCCTTCTCCGACCACTTCAGGTTCGTCTCGTTGCCGGGGAAGGTCTGGATGAAGCGCTCGCGCGGCATGCCGACGCGCGAGACGGCGATCTCGCCGATCGCGCGCTCGAGCGAGCGCACCTCGTCGACCTGCGCACGAAGCGTGTCGGCGAGCTTCTCGACCATCTTCGCCGTGAAGCGCACGCTCATAAGCTCGTTCTGGATCCTGCTCTGCGCAGCCAGGTACGACTTGCTCTTGTAGCCTTCCTTCTCGAAGGCGATGCGCATCTTGTCGAACCACTTCGCGATGTGGCCGAACTTCTCGAGCGATGCAGCCTTCAGTTCCTCGAGGCGCGCGGTGTTGGCGCTCGCCGCGTCTTCGGCGTCCTCGTCGTCGTCATCCGATGCTGCCGCTGCCTGCGTGGGCTGCGGCACGAACTCGTCGTCGCCGTCGGCGTCGAGCAGGCCGTCGACCACCTCGTCGATGCGCAGGTTGCCCGCGCCGATCCGATCGGCGTGCGCGAGGATCTCGGCGATGGTCGTGGGGCAGGCGGAGATCGCCTGCACCATGTGCATCAGCCCGTCCTCGATGCGCTTGGCGATCTCGATCTCGCCCTCGCGCGTGAGCAGCTCCACCGAACCCATCTCGCGCATGTACATGCGCACCGGGTCGGTGGTGCGGCCGAACTCGGAATCGACGGTGGACAGCGCCGCCTCGGCCTCCTCCTCGGCGTCGTCGTCCGACGAGGCCACCGGCGTGCTGTCGTTCATCAGCAGCTGCTCGGCGTCGGGCGCCTGGTCGTAGACCGAGATGCCCATGTCGCCGAAGGTGCTGATGATCGACTCGATCGCCTCGGCGTCGACGAGATCTTCCGGCAGGTGGTCGTTGATCTCGGCGTAGGTGAGGAAGCCGCGCTCCTTGCCCTGCTTGATCAGCTGCTTGAGCTTGTTGCGCGTGATCTCGCGCTGCTCCTCGGTGATGCCCTGGCGGCCGCCGAGTTCGCGCAGCAGCTGCTTCTCGCGCGCGCGGTTGCCGCGCCTCGCTTTCACCGGCGCAACGACGGGCGCCTCGGGCTCGTCGGGAATCGCCTCGGCGTCGGCGTCGGCCTCGTCGAAGCCCTCGACCTGGTCGCCGACGAGGTCATCGGCTTCCTGGCCGATCGCGGCATCGAGGTCCTTGCGCGCCTTCGCGCCCTTGGCGGCCTTGCCGCCCCTGGCTTTCGCGCCACGGACGTCCTTCGCGGCCTTCGCGCCGCGTGCGGGCTTCGCCTCTGCGGTCTTTGCCTCTGTGGTCTTCGCCTCTGCGGACTTTGCGCCGGCGGCCTTCGCCGGTTTCGCAGCCGTGGCAGCGGCACCCGCCGCCTTCGCAGCGGCACGTGCGCGCGAAGGCGCGACGGCCTTCGTGGCGGCCTTCGCTTCGACGAGTTCCGCCGTTGCGCGCTCCTTCTCGAGCGCAGCCTCGGCGGCGCGCGCGCTGCGCGCGCTCGTTTCGGTGTCCTTCGCGACGGTTTTCCGGGCCGCGGCCTTCTTCGGCGCGGTGACGGCGGTGGCGCGCGCCGACGACTTGGCCGCCGGTGCCGCCGCACGCGAAACGCCCGCCGAAGACTTGCCGGTCTTCGCGGTAGCGGTCGCCGCTTTCGCGCGCGTTGCCTGTGTCTTCGTGGCGGTCTTCGCCGTCGTGCCCGCCTTCGATGCGGTCGCCGCCGATGCTGCCGCCGTCGATGCGGATCTGGGGCTCTTGCGTACTGTGTTCACTGCTCGTCCGGTCGTCGCGCGCGCGACGGGTTCAGGGTTCGAAACGGCGCGCCGCGATGGCGATGCGCTCTTCGTCGTGGTCGATCGATCGACG
>DASWVL010000160.1:0-9514 GCA_036406255.1 Zeimonas sp. | reverse complement strand
CGCGTCGGCGACGGCGTCCGCGGCCCGCGACATCAGCGTGCCGGGCGGCAGCGATGCCATCGCAGCGGCCTCGACGCGGCGGATCGCCGCGCTGCGCAGCAGTTCGCCCATGACCTCTCCGAAGACTCTCCTACGCAACGCCTCTCATCTGAGCCGGCAGCCACGACACGAGCGCGGGGAACGCGTAGATGAGCAGCACGGCGAGGGCCATCAACGCGAACATCGGCGCCGCCTGCCGTGCGATCCAGGTCAGGTCGCGGCCGGTCATTCCCTGCAGCACGAACAGGTTGAAGCCGACGGGCGGCGTGATCTGCGCCATCTCGACGACGAGGACGACGAAGACGCCGAACCACAGCAGGTCGATGCCGGCGGCGGTGACGGTCGGCAGGATCACGCCCATCGTCAGCACGACCATCGAGATGCCGTCGAGGAAGCAGCCGAGCACGATGTAGAAGATCGCGAGCGCGATGATCAGCTGGAACCGCGTCAAGTCGAGCGACCCGATCCACTCGGCCAGGTGCCGTGGCAGGCCGATGTAGCCCATCGCGAGCGTGAGGAAGGCCGCGCCGGCCAGGATGAGCGCGATCATGCAGTACAGGCGCGTGGCACCGAGCAGCGACGCGACGAAGGTGCGCCGGTCGAGCGCGCCCTGCGCAGCCGACAGCAGCAGCGCGCCGACGACGCCGAGCGCCGCCGCTTCGGTGGCGGTGGCGATGCCGGTGTAGATCGCGCCGAGCACCGCGAGGATCAGCAGCGCCACCGGGATCAGGTGGCGCGACATCCACAGCTTGTCGAGCAGGCGCGGCGACGCGTCGGCCAGCGGCACGCGCGCCGGATTCAGCAGCGCCCAGATCGCGATGTAGCCCATGAAGAGCACGGCGAGCAGGATGCCGGGAAGGATGCCGGCGACGAAGAGCTTGGCGATCGAGACGTCGGCACTGACGCCGTAGACGATCATGATGATCGACGGCGGGATCAGCAGCCCGAGCGTTCCGGCCCCGGCGAGCGTGCCGACGACGATGCCGTCCGGATAGCCCCGCCGGCCCAGCTCGGGGAGCGTCATCTTGCCGATCGTCGCGCAGGTGGCCGCCGACGAGCCCGAGACCGCCGCGAAGATCGCGCAACCGATGATGTTCGTGTGCAGCAAACGCCCGGGCAGCCGGTTCATCCACGGAGCGAGCCCGTGGAACATGTCGGCCGACAACCGCGTGCGGAACAGGATTTCGCCCATCCAGACGAAGAGCGGCAGCGCCGTGAGCGTCCAGCTCGATGCCGTTCCCCAGATCGTGATCGCCATCGCGTCGCCGGCCGAGCGCGACGAGAAGATCTCCATGCCGATCCACGCGACGCCGGCGAGCGCCAGCCCGATCCACAGCCCCGAACCGAGCAGCACGAACAGCGCGAGGATCAGCAGCGCGGTGACGGTGAGGTCGCTCATCGGCGATCGTGTTGCGCTTGCACCGGGACGCAGGTCGGCCGCAGCCGGCGTGTCATTCGTTGCGCAGCGGCTCGGCGCCGGCCGCCGCCTGGCGACGCCGGCCGGCCAGCTCGAGCACGAACTGGTCGGCGAAGGCCACCGTGAAGATCAGCGTGCCGATCGCCATCGCGAGCTGCGGAATCCACAGCGGAGTGGCGTCGCTCGCGGTGGAGATGTCGTTGAAGGCGTACGACTGCCAGGCGAGCCGCGCGCTGTAGAAGGCGAAGAGCGCAGCCAGCAGCAGCGCAAGCCCCAGCGCGACGATCTCGAGCACGCGCCGCGTGCGCGAGCCGACCAGCGTGAGGACGAGCGTGACACGGATGTGCTCATTGCGCGCAAGCGTGTGCGCCAGCGCGAGGAAGCCGGCGGCGGCCATCAGGTAGCCGGCGTAGGCGTCGGTGCCCGGCACGTAGAAGCCGAACTGCCGGCCCGCGATCGACAGCAGCACCATGACGAGCAGCCCGATCATCGACGCCGCCGCCAGCCACGCGGCGGCGTCGTAGAGTCGATCGAGCGCCGCGCGCATGATGTTCGGGTGCGTCGTCGCGCGCGTCACATCCTGCGGTACGCGTCGAGGATCGCCTTGCCGTCCGGACCCGCCTGCTTGATCCAGTCGGCGACCAGCGCGTCGCCGACCTTCTCGAACTCGCCGACCATCTTCGGCGTGGGCGGCAGCACCTGCATGCCGTGCGTCTTCAGCTGTTCGAGGTACCACGCGGTCTTCTCTTCCGAACTCTTCCAGCCGCGCGTTTCGGCGTCGGCCGCCGCCTTCAGCAGTGCGTCCTGCACCGGCTTGTCGAGCTTGTCGAAGGCCGACTGGTTGACGAGGACGGCGTTCTTCGGCAACCACGCCTGGGTGTCGTAGAAGTACTTGATGTGCTCGTAGGCCTTCGAGTCGTAGCCGGTGGAGCCGGACGTGATGAACGCCTCGACGCCGCCGCTGGCCATCGCCTGCGACAGCTCGGCCGCCTGGATCGTCACCGGCTGCGCGCCGAACATCTCGGCGATCTTGGCGGTGGCCGCGTTGTACGAGCGGAACTTCATCCCCTTCAGGTCGCTCGCGGCCTGCAGCGGCTTCGTCGAGTACAGGCCCTGCGGCGGCCATGCGACCGTGTAGAGCAGCTTCATTCCCTGCGCGGCGAGCAGCTTGTCGAGCGCCGGGCGCGAAGCGCGGTCGAGCTTGCGCGCGGCCTCGTAGCTGGTGGCAACGAAGGGCAGCACGTCGACGCCGTACAGCGGGTTCTCGTTCGAGTAGTTCGACAGCAGGATCTCGCCGATCTGCGCCTGGTTCGTCTGCACCGCGCGCTTGATCTCCGGTGCCTTGAACAGCGACGCATTCGCGTGCACGGTGATCTTTAGTTTCCCGCCGGTCGCCTTGTCGACGTCGGCGGCGAACTGCATCAGGTTCTCGGTGTGGAAGTTGCTCGCCGGGTAGGCGGCCGGCAGGTCCCACTTGGTCTGCGCGAGCGCGACCGAAGACACGATGCCCAGTGCCGCGGCGGACAGGACGGGTGCGAGTTTCATGAGGCCTCCGGTTCGGTTTTTCGTTCTGCAGCGGATCTTCGCACGCGCCGCCCGGTTCGGCTCGCGTCGTCGTCCGGCTTCCCGAAGCTTAGGAAGTTGTGCGATAAATTGTCAACGTAACGTCGACGTTTTGGAGATGTTGCATGGCAACACGTGAATCGCGTGCGCACGAGCCGCTGCGCATCCTGTCCTCCGCACACCTCGCCGAGGGAGAGTGGGGAGAGTTGTCCGAGTTCGAATTCGGCCTGATCGTCGCGACGCACGCATTCGATCGCTGGGCCGTGCGCTGCATGGCGGCCGCCGGCATGCCCGATCTGACGATCACCGATGTGCTCGTCCTGCACCACGTGCACCATCGAGACAAGGGAAAGAAGCTCGCCGACATCTGCTTCACGCTGAACTACGAGGACGTGCACGTCGTGGCCTACGCGCTGCGCAAGCTCGCCGGGCTCGGCCTCGTGCACGGCGAGAAGATCGGCAAGGAGGTGTTCCACTCGACGACGCCCGCCGGCGCCGCACTCGTCGAGCGCTACCGCGAGGTTCGCGAGCGCTGCCTGATCGCATCGGTTCCCGAGCGCCTGGGCAACTCGCCCGGGCACCGCACCGGGCGCATCGACGGCGACGGTCGCGAGGAACTCGCGTGGCTGGCACGCACGTTGCGCACCCTTTCCGGTCTGTACGACCAGGCCGCGCGCGCGGCCGCATCGCTGTGAGGGCGTCATGAGCCGCTGGCAGTTCTGGATCGATCGCGGAGGCACCTTCACCGACATCGTCGGGCGCAGGCCCGACGGCACGCTCGCCACCGCGAAGCTGCTGTCGGAGAACCCTGGCCGGTACGAGGACGCCGCCGTCGAGGGCATCCGCCGGATGATCGGCCTCGGTGCACACGAGGCGATCGGCCCCGATCGCGTCGAGGTCGTCAAGATGGGGACGACGGTGGCGACCAACGCGCTGCTCGAGCGCACTGGCGAGCCGCTGCTGCTCGCGGTCACGCGCGGTTTTCGCGACGCGCTTCGCATCGCCTACCAGAACCGGCCGAAACTCTTCGAGCGGCACATCGTGCTGCCCGAGATGCTGTACCGGGAGGTCGTCGAGGTCGACGAGCGCATCGGCGCCGACGGCAGCGTCGTGCACGCACTCGACGAGGCGGGCGCGCGTGCCGCGTTCTCGGCGGCCTTCGCGCGCGGGCTGCGCGCGATCGCGATCGTGCTGATGCACGGATATCGTCATCCGGCGCACGAGGAGCGGCTCGAGAGAATCGCGCGCGAGCTCGGCTTCGAGCAGATCTCGGTGTCGCATCGCGTGTCGCCGCTGATCAGGTTCGTCGGGCGCGGCGACACCACCGTCGTCGATGCGTACTTGTCGCCCGTGCTGCGACGCTACGTCGACCGCGTGGCGCGCGCGATGCCCGGCGTACGGCTGCAGTTCATGCAGTCCAACGGCGGCCTCACCGACGCGCACGCGTTCCAGGGCAAGGACTCGATCCTGTCGGGGCCGGCCGGCGGCATCGTCGGCATGGCGCGCGTGAGCACCGCCGCCGGCTTCGACCGCGTGATCGGCTTCGACATGGGCGGCACGTCGACCGACGTCTCGCATTTCGCCGGCGAGTTCGAGCGCGAGTTCGAGACGCTGGTCGCCGGCGTTCGCATGCGTGCGCCGATGATGAGCATCCATACGGTGGCCGCCGGTGGGGGCTCGATCCTGCATTTCGACGGCGCACGCATGCGTGTCGGCCCCGATTCGGCCGGTGCCGATCCGGGGCCGGCGTGTTATCGCCGCGGCGGCCCGCTCACCGTCACCGACGCGAACGTGATGCTCGGGCGCATCCAGCCGGAGTTCTTCCCGCACGTCTTCGGGCCGGGCGCCGACCAGCCGCTCGACGCCGGCGTCGTGCACGAGAAGTTCACGGCGCTCGCTGAACGCGTCTCGCAGGACAGCGGCCGTCCGATCGGTCCCGAGGCGCTCGCGCAGGGCTTCCTCGACATCGCGGTGGCAAACATGGCCAACGCGATCAAGAAGATCTCGGTGCAGCGCGGCTACGACATCACGCGCTACACGCTGACCACCTTCGGCGGCGCCGGCGGGCAGCACGCGTGCGGCGTGGCCGACGCGCTGGCGATGCCGCGCGTGCTCGTGCACCCGCTGGCCGGCGTGCTGTCGGCGTACGGCATGGGCCTGGCCGAGCCGGTGGCGATGCGCGAGCAGTCGGTCGAGCGCCGCTTCGGCGACGAAGGCCTGGCCGCTGCGCGCGAGCGGCTCGATGCGCTCGAGCGCGTCGCGCGCGACGAGTTGCGCTCGCAGGGCGAGGCCGACGACACCCTGCGCGTGGCCCGGCGCGTGCACCTGCGCTACGAAGGCACCGATACTTCACTGCCGGTGCCGTGGGGCGACCCGGAGTCGATGCGGGCCGCCTTCGACGCTGCGTATCGGCAACGCTTCGCGTTCCTGCTGCCCGGGCGCGCGCTCGTCGTCGAATCGGTCGTCGTCGAGGTGGCCGGGGCGCCCGGTTCGGGAGCGATGGCCGGGGCGCAGGCGACGCGAGAGGGTGCGCTGGCGCCCGAGCACGCCGTGCGCGTCTTCGTCGCCGGCGAATGGCGCGCGGCGCCGCTCTTCGACCGGGCGCGAATGATCTCCGGTGACACGATCGACGGCCCGGCGATCGTCGCCGAGGCGAACGCGACCACCGTCGTCGAGCCCGGCTGGCGCGCGCGAATGACGCCGACGGGCGATCTCGTCCTCGAGCGGCGCGTCGCGCGGCCGCGGCGCGTCGCGGTCGGCACCGATGCCGACCCGGTGATGCTCGAGATCTTCAACAACCTGTTCATGTCGATCGCGGAGCAGATGGGCTACCGCCTGCAGAACACCGCGCACTCGGTGAACATCAAGGAGCGGCTCGACTTCTCGTGCGCGATCTTCGATCCGCAGGGCCACCTCGTCGCCAATGCGCCGCACATGCCGGTGCACCTCGGTTCGATGGGCGCGAGCGTGCGTGCGGTGATCGATGCGCACGCCACGCGCGACCCGCTCGCGCCGGGCGACGTCTACGTTCTCAACGATCCCTATGCCGGCGGCACGCACCTGCCCGACATCACGGTGATCACGCCCGTGTTCGACACCGGCGGGCGCGAGATCCTGTTCTTCGTCGGCTCGCGCGGGCACCACGCCGATGTCGGCGGCAGGACCCCGGGATCGATGTCGCCCGACAGCGCACACATCGACGAGGAGGGCGTGCTGCTCACCGACTTCCCGCTGGTGATCGACGGGCAGATGCGCGAAGAAGCGCTGCGCGAGACGCTGCGCTCGGCGCGTTTCCCCGCGCGCAACCCCGAGCAGAACCTCGCCGACCTGCGCGCGCAGATCGCCGCCAACGAGAAGGGCCGTGAGGAGCTGACGAAGATGGTCGCGCAGTTCGGCCTCGACGTCGTGCACGCGTACATGCGCCACGTGCAGGACAACGCCGAGGAGTCGGTGCGGCGCGTGATCGGTGCGCTGCGCGACGGCGCCTTCGAGCTGCGGCTCGACAACGGCGCTTCGATCTGCGCCCGCATTGCCGTCGATCGGGCGCGTCGCTGCGCGGTCGTCGACTTCGCCGGCACCTCGTCGCAGCAGCCGAACAATTTCAACGCGCCGCTCGCGGTGACGATGGCCGCGGTGCTGTACGTGTTCCGCACGCTCGTCGACGACGAGATCCCGATGAACGACGGGTGCCTGAAGCCGATCGATGTGCGCGTGCCGGAAGGGTCGATGCTCAATCCGCGCTATCCGGCGGCTGTGGTGGCGGGCAACGTCGAGACGTCGATGTGCATCACGAACTGCCTGTACGGCGCGCTCGGCGTGATGGCGTCGGGCCCGCCGACGATGAACAACTTCACCTTCGGCAACGAGCGCTACCAGTACTACGAGACGATCTCGGGGGGTTCGGGCGCGGGCGGGCGCTTCGACGAGCAGGGCCGGCTCGTCGGCGGCTTCGCCGGGACGTCGATCGTGCAGACGCATATGACGAATTCACGGCTCACCGACCCCGAAGTCCTCGAGACACGCTATCCGGTGCGCCTGGAGAGCTTCGAGATCCGTGCGGGATCCGGCGGCGAAGGGCGCTGGCGCGGCGGCGACGGCGCGGTACGCCGCATCCGCTTCCTCGAGTCGATGACCGCGTCGATCCTGGCCAACGGGCGAGTGCACCCGGCCTTCGGCATGGCGGGCGGCGGGCAGGGCGCGCCGGGGGCCGATCGCGTCGAGCGGGCGGACGGGCGAATCGAGCGACTGCGCCACGCCGATTCGGCGCAACTGGGTGCCGGCGACGTGTTCGTCGTCGAGACACCGGGCGGTGGCGGTTTCGGGGAAATTTCCGGATGATCTGCCTGTTCGAGCACACGTTCAGGTGGGAACGATGGAATCGTTCATGGTGGAAGGGGAAGAGCGCCTGCATGAAGACAGGCGAAGGGGAGCCATGACGGTTCCGACGTTCCTCACGCGTGTTGTGCTCAGGAATTACAAGAGCATCGCGGGTTGCGACGTCAGGCTGAATTCACTGATCTATCTGCTCGGCCCGAACGGATCGGGCAAGAGCAATTTTCTCGACGCACTTCATCTCGTCCGCGACGCGCTTTCAGGATCGCTCGATAACGCATTGAACGAGCGCGGCGGCTTGCAGGAGGTTCGACGCAAGTCGAGCGGCCATCCGACACATTTCGGGATCCGGCTTGAATTTCGTTTGCGTGACGGCCGGAACGGTCATTACGCCTTCAATGTCGGCGCCTTGAGTCGTGGCGGATACGAAGTCCAGACGGAAGAGTGCGCGATTGGAGGTCCGGGACACGGCCCTTTCTTCCGGATTCAACGCGGCGATCTCGCTGCGAGCAGTGAGCAGGCCTTCCCCTCGGTAACCGCGGACCGCCTTGCACTCGTGAGCGCGTCGGGCCTGACGGCTTTCCGTCCCGCCTACGATGCCCTCACGGCAATGGGCTTCTACAACATCAATCCGAAGCTCGTACGCGAACCGCAGAAGCCTCAGGACGGCCGCATCCTCAAACCAGCGGGCGAGAACATCGTCAGCGTTATCGGCCATCTGGAGCGCACTGCGCCGCACGCGCTCGAGGTCGTGTCGGACTACTTGAAGACGGTGGTGCCCAGCGTGCACGGTGTCGAGCGCAAGCAGATCGGGCCCCTGGAGACGCTCGAATTTCGACAAGAAGTGCCGGGCGCCCGGTCTCCCTGGCGGTTTCCGGCTCAGAACATGTCGGACGGGACGCTTAGGGCGCTGGGAGTACTGACGGCGCTATTCCAAGGCAATGAGGATTACGCTCCTTTACTCGTCGGAATCGAGGAACCGGAGACGGCGCTTCACCCCGCTGCAGCGGGTGCTTTGCGCGAGGCGCTTTCACGCGCTGCCGAACGAACCCAGGTGATCGTCACCAGTCACAGCCCCGACTTGCTGGATGACCCTGAGATTCCCGTCGAGTCGCTGCTGGCCGTCGATGCGACGGCCGGGGAAACACGCATCGCGCCTCTCGATCAGCCCTCGCGAAACGCGCTTCGCGAGCGCCTTTTCTCTGCAGGCGAGTTGCTCCGTTTGAATCAGCTCGCGCCGGATCCGCAAGTTCTCGACGAGCAAGCTCGCAGGCAGCCGAGTCTCTTCGGTGACGAATCGGCGTGACCACGGTCGTGCCGATCGTCGAGGGAGACGGCGAAGTCGTCGCATTTCCGATTCTGTTGAGACGTCTCGCCGAATGGCTCTCTCCAGCAGCATCGACGATGGTCAGCAGGCCATTCCGTGTTCGTCGTGACCGCTTCCTCAATAAAGACTCGGAGTTTCGTCGTTTCCTTCAACTCGCCGCGGACAAAGCGGGCCCGGAAGGTTGGATACTTATTCTCTTGGACGCCGATGACGATTGTCCGGCCGAGAAGGGGCGGGAAGTGCAGCGCAGGGCGACTGAAGTCGTACCCCATCGTCGTGTCTCTGTCGTATTTGCCACTCGCGAATACGAAGCCTGGTTCCTCGCTGCCGCCGCTTCCCTCGACGGCATCCGTGGATTCGAGGTCGGAGGCGATGCGGGCGTCGACGCCGAGAGCGTCAGAAACGCAAAGGGGTGGATGAACGAACACCTTCGATCGGGACGGTACCGTGAGATCCTCGATCAGCCCGCGTTCTCGGCGAAGTTCGATCTGCAGCAGGCGTTCGATCGGAGTCGTTCGTTTCGCAAGCTCTGCTCCGAGTGGAAGAGGCAGCCGACCGAACTGCTCTCGCCCTGAAGGGCCGGGCAGGATGGTTGGAAGGCCCGGCTGTCGGTGCCACCTATAATGGGCACTTGCGCACGCCGTCCTGGCGCGCCGCCCCTGGCGCGCCCATCCGCCACCCGATGTCCGCCTCCCTGACGCTGGCCGGCGCCCCGGCCCTGTCCGCGTTTCGCCTCGCGCGCCTGCTCGAGCGCCTTCGTGCGATCGATCCGCGCGCCGGCGGCGTGCACGCGCGCTTCTTCTACGTGGCCTGGCTCGATTCCGAACCGACACCGG
>DASWVL010000159.1:0-19130 GCA_036406255.1 Zeimonas sp. | reverse complement strand
GTCGGCGGGAGGAAAGGAGGAATTGCCGACTGCTGCCGGCCCGAATCGGGCTTCGCCCGCGAATCCACACATGATTGAAACCTCGCTGGGTCGGAGCAGGCGCCGCGCCCGGGTCCTGCGGGGAGGGAGGGACGGCGCTTGCGAGGTTTGGTGCTGGTGCGCAGACTCGAACTGCGGACCTACTGATTACGAATTGGTAATCCGCCCCTATGGGCGACACCCGCACCTTAGAAGAATCAAGGACTTAATAATACACATTGCTTTCGGTTAGCCTCGATTCGTACAATTCGCGCCTACACCGTCGCCTACACGCGGGCACGACTGATGAATCGAAAAGCGGTCCGGACCCCCGACCCTAACAGCATCACGAAGCCGGCGCGACTCACGCGTGCGCGCGTTGACGAACTGATCGTCGAGCAAACGCGCGCCGCGAGTAGCGCGGCGAAACGCTCCTACGCGATTCACTGGTGTCCGGCCACGCCTGGCTTCGGCGTGCGCATCACGTCGTCGGGCGGAGCGTCCTGGGTCTTCGAGAGACGACTACACGGAAAGACTGTTCGGCGCACGATCGGCCCCGCGGCCGGGCGTGGCGCGATCACAGTGGACTACGCGCGCAAGCTATCGACGCAGGTTTCGGCCGAGCTACAGACCGGCATCGACCGTGCGGCCGAGCGACGCGAGCAACGGCGCAACGAGAAGGCCGAAGCGGAACAGGACGCACTGACGCTCGCTGTCGCGCTCGGCGAGTACGTGAAGAACAAGAGACGCGGCAAGGACGGTTTGCCGCTGAAACAGCGCACGCGCGACGACTACGCGCGCCTTGTGCAGCCGGGTCGCGTCGCAGCAGATGGGAAGCGGTTTCTCGACGGCGAGCTCTACCACCTGGCCGCCACGCCGCTCGCGCGAATCACCGCCGACGACATCCGCACCACGCACGCGAACATCGCGAAGCGCTCGCCGCGAATGGCCGATTACGCGATGGCCGTTCTACGCGCTGTCCTGCGCTGGCACGGCGTGACGATCGCCGGGAATCCGCTCGGACGCGAGACCGCCGGGCGCGACCGTATCGTGCTCGCGCCGACGAAGGGCGCACCGAACCCGATCCCGCCCGAGCGCGTCGGCGCCTGGTGGCACGCGGCAGGCGCAATGCCCGAGGCGCAGCGCGCGACGGCCGACGCTTACCGTTTCATGCTGCTAACCGGCGCACGCAGCGGCGAGACGAAGGGTGTAACTGTGCGTGATGTCGATCTCGTGGCCGGGCGCCTCGTGCTGCGTGACACGAAGAATCGAAGCGATCACACAATCCTACTGTCGAAGCAGGCGCGCCAGATCGTCGAACGGCAGATCGCGGGCAGGAAGGCCGGCGATCCTGTGTTCACGATCGGCGACGGGCGCAAGACGCTACGCGCGATCAACGAGAAGGCGGGCGTGTCGATCACGCCGCACGACTTGCGCGCGACGTTCGCAAGCATCGCCGACGAACTCGCTTCCGCGTACGTGCTGAAACGGATGATGAACCACGCGCTCGCAGGCGATGTGACCGGCGCGCACTACGTCGGCAAATCGGAATCGCAACTGCGCGCCGGATGGCAGGCCGTCGCCGATTTCCTCGACGCCGCCGCGGCCGAGCATGTGAAGAAAACAACATAGCGGAGGCCGTAGGGGATCGTAGGGGATCGAGGGGGGGATGCGAAATTCTTCATCAGAAAAGAACTCGCGTACCTGACAAGGCATCGCGTTTAATCGGTCGCAAGAGTTAGCAACCGAAATGCGCAAATGCTAAACAAACCCGAAATCCCGCGAATCGCGGTCGATGAATTCGCAGTCGCCGAAGCGATCGGCGTAAGCGTCCATTTCCTCCGGAAAGACCGACAGACCGCGCGGCGCTTGCCGTTCTACAAGCTCGGCGGGTGCGTCCGGTACGACCTGAATCGCGTGCGCGAGGCGTTGTCTCGTATGGAAGAGGGCGGCACTGCTCGCCGCTCGAAGCGCGACGCTTGACAAAAGAAAAGCCCGGCGCGCGGCCGGGCAAAAAGAGATACAGCAAATGCAAAGTGTACCGGACGTTTCGTCGGCGAGTGAAACTCGCACGCCGCTAACGATTACAACGTTCTCGCGTGTCGATTCGCCGAAAGGGAAGCGAAACGCGACAACGTGGGAATCGTTCACTCGACGCATTCAAAATCCGCGCGAGTACGACTCGAAAGCCGCGATGCCGCTTTTCTCAGCGGCGACGTTCACGGACGACCGCCGCAACGGCAGCAACGTTCAGACCGTTACAGCGATCGTCGTCGAGCACGACGCAGGCGAGCGCGCACATAACCCGCATCCGATGCAGCCGGCCGAAGCCGTCGAGCGACTGCGCCAACACGGCATCTCTGCCGTTGTCTATTCGACGCCGAGCTCGACGCATGAGTGCCCGCGCTGGCGCGCTGTTATCCGCTTAGAGCAAGCCGCAACGCGCGAACAGCACAGATCGCTCGTCGCACTCGTGAATGCCTTGCTCGGTGGCGTGCTCGCTCCTGCAGAGTCGAACGACCCGGCGCGCGCCTGGTACTACGGCAAGGTGCGCGGTGCCGACTACTTCGCCGAAGTCGTCGACGGCAACGCGATCGATGTTGCGTCGCTGTTCGACGAACTCCCGGACCCAATACCGCTCACCCCGAACCGGCCGACGGCATCGCATGAGGATGATTCGCTGATTGAATTCGTCGACCGCGCGCAGGCAATCGAGCACGTGAACCGGCAGACGATCGCCGACATCCGATCCGCGCTCGCATTCATCGATCCCGACGACCGCGGCACCTGGATTCGGATCGGCATCGCCCTAGCGGAACTCGGCGACATCGGTTTCGACCTGTGGTCGGAGTGGTCCGCACGCTCGCCGAAATTCGAAGATGGCAAAGACGATCCCGCCGATCGATGGGCAACCTTTCGCGATTCTCATACCGACTATCGCACCATCTTCGCCGAGGCGCAGCGCAACGGATGGAAGAACCCGCGTGCCGGTAGCGCGTCGCCGCGGCGACGCTTCGACGTGCAACCTGCTCGCACGTTCGTTGATGGAAAGCCGTCCGTCTGGATCATCAAGGGCGTCTTGCCGCAAGCGGAACTCGCGATCGTCTTCGGCGAATCGGGTAGCGGAAAGACGTTCCTGGTGCTCGACCTGATAGCGCACGTCGCGCGCGGCATTCCGTATCGCGATCGCAGGGTGAACGGCGGCAACGTTGTTTACATCGCGGCCGAAGGCGTCGCAGGCGTGCGCAATCGCATCGTCGCGTACTGCAGGTATGCCGAGATCGAGCCGGATGCGCTCGCGCTCGGGATCATCGCCGACGCGCCGAACTTTCTTGAAGACGATCACGAGCCGATCGCCGAGGCGATCGCGCGGTTCGGCGGGGCAAGCCTCGTTGTCGTCGATACGCTCGCCGCTACGACGCCGGGCGCGAACGAGAACAGCGGCGAGGACATGGGTGCCGTACTCGGCCGCTTGAAGCAACTACACGAGGCTACCGGCGCGCTCGTGGTGCTCGTGCACCACTCGGGCAAGGACGCATCGCGGGGCGCCCGCGGATGGTCGGGTTTGCGCGCCGCAGCTGATGTCGAGATCGAGGTAACGCGACTCGGCGACTCGCGCGAAGCGACGATCACCAAGCTAAAGGACGGCGACGACAACGCGCGTTTCGGCTTTCGCCTGGTGCAAATCGCGATCGGCGTCGACGACGACGGCGACCCGATCACGTCCTGCATTGTCGAGCCCGTGGAGTGCAGCGCTACGCCAGCAGCGAAGCCGCGAAAAGCCGGGAAATGGGAGACGGCCATTCTCGCCGCACTTGGAAGCGTCGAGCCCGACGCGGAGGGCTATGTGTCTGTCGAGGCCGTGCTCGCCGCGGCGAGCGAGCGCACCCCGCGCGACCCGCAGGGGCGGGACCGGCGCCGGGAATACCTAACCCGCGCGCTCGAAAGCCTAGCAATCGAAGGCGCGATTTTCGTTCAGAACGACCGAATTAAATCGCAATGAACATGCCGCACGACGATGCCGCATATGCCGCACGATGCCGCACGAAGGACGAAAAGCCCCATGCCGCATTTACCGCACGATGCCGCATGAGGCCGCGTGCGGCATGCGGCAAAAGCCCCGAGTCCATGCCGCATATGCCGCATCACCCTTTAGGGGATGCGGCATGCGGCATCGGGGATGCGGTAACAAATGAGGAAATCCGACGATGCCGCACGACACGCTAAACCTTCGTGCGGCATCAACCCTGCTCGACAACATTAATCGAGCCCGTTTCGACTCGCCGATGCGAACTCGCAGGAATCCGCTTTTTCCAACTGCAGTAGCCAAACCGGAGAATGAAATGCTGCCCGACCCGTTGAAATCGAACTATCACCAATTCCTCGACGCGATCCACGTAACCCGGCTCGCGACGCATCCCGAGGCGCGCCCGTTCGTTGGTGCGATCGTTGCCGATCTCGCACCGGAACCGCTTAGTGGCGCGTATGCAGCGATCATCAACGCCTTCGATCCCGACCGCATCGGAGATCTGCATATGCAACTCGTGCACGCGTTGCGTGCGCAGCTGAGCGGCGAAGACGCAGAGTCCTATTGGCAGCGCATCGAGGCTGCAGGGCTGATGCGCCGGGCGCACGAGGCTATCGCCGCCTGGGAGGCGCTACGGGCGTGCATTGAGTCCATCAACGCGATGAAGGCGTAGTGCGCGGCCGCGTAGGGCGTGCGGGGCGTTCCTCGCCCTACGTGGTGTCTCGTCCGCCTGGCGCCCGTGGCCAGCCGTGTCAGTGCGAATCGTTCTCGTCGGGGACCCTGGACCGCGACACGTGCGCACGGGGGCGAAGAGGCTCGATGAACGCGCCTAAACCAATTTCCTAAACTTGAAAAAATTCATGCTCGGGTAATTCGCGCGTCTCAGTCTGCATTATGGCAGCGAAATCGCGCATCAGATACAAACCGGCGGGCGTCGTGTTTAATCGGGCAATCCGATCGAACCGACGAATGAAACCGCCCAAACCCTCAAATCCGCTACGGCGCGCGAGCGTGGTAGCCGCCGAAACCGGCATCGGTCGCGATGTGTTTCTCGCTGCCTGCCGTCGCGGCGAACTTCCGTATGAACTCGTGCGTCTCGGGGCGCGCGGCATCTATTACGTTCGCGAGCGAAAACCCGCAATTGACGCGCTATCGGTGTACCGCGCGCGCCGGTCCTGATTCCCCAACTCGGAGCCTCCGAAATGCCAGTGCTCAACGACGAAGATTTCAGCGTTACCGAACTCACGAAGGCAATTAACCAACTGCCCTACAAACCGGGCGGGCGGATTTCAGGCCGCAAGCCTCGTTTGTTCGACGAGCGGCCGGTGCGCACCCTGCGCGTGAAAATCGAACAGATCGACGGACAACTTTCGCTCATCGCGACGAGCCCCCGCGGCGCGCCGAGCGAAGTGCACCCGTTCACGCCGCGTAGTGAAGTCGAACTGTCGATTCCGCATATCCGCACGCGATCGACGATGCATGCGGACTCCTGGCAGGATCGCCGCGGCTACGGCACAGGACAAGCGGCCGATCTCGGGCAGGAACGTAACCGGGTGCTCAGCGAGCATTCCCGCCGCATCGAGACAACCATCGAGTGGCAGCGCGCGGGCGCCATCAAAGGAAAGGTGCTCGACGCCGACGGCACGACGGAACTGCTCGACCTGCACGCTACTTTCGGCGTCACGCAGCAAACGCACGACTGCGCCCTTGACACGAGTACCACGAACGTCCCGAATGAATTGATTGCCGCCCGCCGTCTGTCGGAGGCTGCGCTCGGCGACGATGCCGGCGCCGTCATCTCGTGGGTCGCGTTTTGTTCGGCTTCGTTTATCGACGCAGCGCGCGCGCACGCGTCGGTCGCTGCGTTCGCGGCCGGATGGAGCGCTGCCGCCGTCATGCGCGACGACGTGCGCGCCGGTGGGCTCGTGCTCGGTGGCGTCGAACTCGTCGAGATCCCGAACGGCGCCGGGAAAGTCTGGATTCCGGACGGCGAAGCGTATCTCTGCCCCGAAGGAATCGACGGCTTGTTCCAGACCTACTACGCGCCCGCCGACTACACCGACACGGTGAACGAGGAAGGGTTGCCGAAGTACAGCCGCGCCGAACCGCTTCCGTTCAATCGCGGATGGCAGATCGAATCGCAGTCGAACCCGCTTTCGATCTGCACGCGTCCGCGCGCCGTCGTGAAACTCACTGCCTGATCCTCGCTTGGTGAAACCCGCCGACCCGATGTTGCGCTGCTCCTGTGCCTGCACAGCGGCGGGTCGGCGGGCGGATCCTCCCATGCACGAACTCGTCGTCCTGCTCTACGTCCTGGACCGAATCCATGCCGAAGCTCGTTCCCGTTTCTCGCATCGTCGACGCGTGCCGCGCCGCGAACCTTCCGGATTCCGTCGCCGCTGCAATCGCACTCGACCCGCAAGCGAATGGCTCCCAGGCCGCGATTGATCGCGCTGTTTCCGAAGCATCCGAAGTGCTCGCGCTCGCGCGCATGTCCGGCTTCGTCGCCGACGAGTACGGCGCGACCGATCGCGACGCTACGGAACGCGCCGCACTCGCGATGATCGTCCGTCGGACACCGATCGACGATGTGCGAACGGCAATATGCAAAGCACTTGCAGACCAAGACGCAGCAACCCACATCGACACATCCCGCCGCACCGAGAACGCGGTGTTCTCGCCGTGGGCAGCGCGCGCGGCCGAGGGCGTCGCGAAATGAGCATCGACCGCGCGAAACTCGCTGAACTGCGCGACGGATTCGAGCGCATGCATGCGGATTACCGCTCGCTCGCCGCCCAAGCTCGCGAGGCCGCAACCGCGAGCGGACGCTTGCGAGCCGAGCTCTTCGTCGATCCGCTCGCCGAAAGTGCGTCGCCGCTCGCTCGTGCGTCGGTCGAAGAACTGGACCGCATGCCGGTTGCCGAACTTGAAAAAGCCGGCATCAACGTCCGCACGGTGCGGCAACTTGTAATCGCCGAGCAACGCGCCCGAGCGCTCGCGGCGAAGGCGGCCCGCACGGCCGAGGAACTGAAGAACGCCCGCGCGCTGCTCGATCGTGTCGAAGCGTACGCGCGGCAATTCGAGCACGAGGCGCCGAAATGATCGAACAACACATGAGCGATCTGCGCCAGCAAATCGCTGCGCTGCAGACCGAACGCGCGGAACTTCTGGCGCTGCCGCGCGATCGCGCAACCGTCGAAGCGATCATCCGGCAAACCGTCGAGCACTGGCAGCGCGACGGCGAACAGCACGTCGCGCGCGAGATTGCACGCACCGCCGCCGGTGGCCCGCACGCGTTGCTCGTCTCTCGTGGTGTCGTTCCTGCGACCCACGGTGCACCGGCGCCGTTCGATCTGGCGCTCGGTCCGTTGCTGACTGCGCTACTCGGCGCCGATCACGTCGAGGCCGCACTGCTTCGCTACGTCGAGTCGGTGCCCGCCGGCATGCCCGCTGCCGAGCGCGAAACGCGCCTCGCCGAGATCGCAAAGACCCTCGATGCGATCGAAGCCGAAGAAGAAAAATCGATCATGCTCGCCGCCGGTGAAGGCATCAGCATTGCCCGCCGGCCGAACGCGCGCCCCGAGATAGTCGTCGGAGTGCTCGCGTGAACAAATTCGACCCGGAACGCCTGCGCCATCCGGCCGACCGCGCCGCGGCGCTTCAGCTGATCGCCGAGGGCTACGCGATCCGCCTTGAAAGACCCTGGCCCCCGTTGTTTCGCATCCGCGGACTTGGTGTCGATATCACCGCGCCGAACTTGCGCGGTCACTTGCGCGCGCGGATCGAAGCGCAGCTGCGGGGCGTTCCTGTCGTTCGAGTGAATCGCTGATATGGCAACGAACAGCCGAGATGTCGAACTCAATCTAAAGGCGCGCGCCACTGCCGAAGGCTTCGACACGCTCGCGGACGAGCTACGGCAGATCACTGCCGAGTCGGAGGAACTCAAAGCCGCCCAGGCGAAGGCAAATGCCCAATTCCTCGCCGCCCGTCGCGCGCACCAAGATGCGCGCGACGCGCTGCGCGAGATTGCGCTTACGACCGACAGCGCGTCGAAGAAGACTGACGAATACAAAGCGCGCATCGCCGCGCTGCGCATCGCAGAATTCGAGGCAGGCAAGACAGCACGTCAGCGAAAACAGGCAGTCGATGAAGCGACGACCGCCACGCGCAAGGCCGAACGCGCCCAGGCCGATCTACAAAGACGGCTCGACGAGACGAAGAAATCCGCCGCCGGTGCAACGGCCGGCGCCGGCATGCTCGGGCGTGCGTTCGCCGCCGTCGCCGCCGCGCTGTCGGTGCGTGAATTCACGCGCGCGACGACGACCCTAGAGAGCCTGCAGCGCGTGCTGGTGCAGACGACTGGCAGCACTGAGGAAGCCGCGCGCCAGATCGAATTCTTGCGCCGCACCGCTGATAGCAGCGGGGTAGCGTTCGACGAGATCGCCGCAAGCTACTCGCGTTTCGCGGCGAGTGCGAAGACGGCCGGTCTTTCGATGCAGACCGTGAACGATGTTTTCGCGGCTGTCACGCGTACGGCCGGTCAACTCGGAATCGGATCTGCACAGGCGCAGCGCGCGCTCGAAGCTCTTTCGCAAATGGCCGCGAAGGGCACCGTGTCAATGGAGGAACTTAGGCAGCAACTCGGCGACTCGCTGCCCGGTGCGCTGGCTGTCACTGCGAAAGCGCTCGGTGTCACGCAGGCCGAATTGATTCGGATGGTAGAGAGTGGCCAACTGCTATCTGCCGATCTGCTGCAGGTACTCGGGCCCGCGCTCGTCGAAACCTTCGCCGGTGGCGAGAAGGCTGTAACGGGTCTCGCTGCATCGTGGGCACGCTTGAAGAACGCCATGTCGGAAGGAATGGCGGCAATCGGCGACGCGGGCGCGGCAACGGTGCTCACGAAGAGCATTGACGGACTCGCGTGGACCGCTCGCGCCGCGACGGATCGCGTGCGGGGTGTCGGCAACGTCATCGACGACGTGAAAACCGCTGCGGCCGAAGCATCCGGACCGCTCGATTTCCTCGCGCACCTTTTCCCGGCGCTCGGGCAGCGCTCGGCGGATAGCACGGCGCGCATGCTCGGCTTCGCCGACGCCGCCGACCTGGCGGGCGAGGCGGCATCGCAGAACGCCAGCATGGCGCAGGTAGCCGCGAAGGCTGCCGACGACGTGGCAGCGGCGAAGCAGCGCGAAGCCGACGCGATCGCCGCAGGGATTCGCGCATGGGCCGGCGCATCGAGCGCGTACGCGGAGAGCACGAAGGAAGCCGCCGCCGCGACGCAGACAAGCGCGAAACTCGCCGAGGCTCGCGACATCGAAGGCAAAGCCGCGGAACGCCTGGCGCGTCTTTCTGGCGACGAGACCGCCGCGCGCGAGGCGTCGCTCGCGGCAGCGCGGGGAAACGTCGTCGCGCTCGAATCCGTCGCCGTCGCGCGACAGCGCGAAGTCGATCTCCTGACCGCGCAGCACGTCGCGATGTCGGTTGCTGCCGCCGCGATCGGGCAGGAGGACAGCGCGCGCACTGCGGCACTCGCACGCCTGCAGCAGACGATCGACGCGAAGACCGCCGAGGCCGCGAAATCCGCCGAGCTCGTGCGCGCGGCGCAGGCCGAGGCCGATGCACGCGAAGTCGCCGCAGCTGCTGCCCAGGACAACGCCGCCGCGCTCGGCGAATTGCGCGCCGCGTACGTCCGTGCGCAGCGCGCGGCCGATGAGATGCGCGCGCAGGTGCAGGCCGGTGCAGCCACCGACGAACAGGCCGCGGACGCTGCCCGCGATGCTGCGAAGGCCCAGGCGCTTTACCGCGACGCGTTGAACGATACGGCCGCCGCCGCCGATCGCAAGGTGCAAGCTATACAACGCGATGCGTCGATCACCGAGGCGTCGCTGCGTCTAGAACAGCAGCGCGCCCGTACGGCCGAGATGGTCGCCGAGCGACTCGGGCAGGAATGGACCGCGACCGAAGCGCGCATCCGCCAGAAGGAAATCGAGATCGAGATTGTCGGCGCTGCGATCGATGCGTCACTGGCCGAAGCAAAGGCGATCGAGGCCGCGGCGGAAGCCGATCGCACCGCGCTGGCAGCGTCCGGTGAACTGACCGCGGCGAAGATGGCCGAGATCGATGCACGCCTGGCGAACGCACGCGCGAAGCGCATCGAGGCCGAAGCCGGGCGCGAATCGATCGCGCAGCTAGAGCAAGAAATCGAACTGATCCGCACGAAGAACACGGAGAAGCGCGCCGGGCAGCAGATCGACCGCGAAGCCGAGCGTGCATCGCGGGGCGGCACCGACGCCGGCATGGTGGCAATGGGCATCGACGCCGCGACACTCGCGCGACGAGAGGGACTGCGCGGCGAACAGGTGAAGCGCTTCGAGGAGGTTTTCGCCGACATGATGGCCGACGCGATGGCCGGCCTTGCGCAGCAGAACACGAAGGGCGACAACCGCGCCGCGATGGAAGCATTCGCGGGCGCGCAATGGAGCGCGGTACGGAAAGCCGCCGACCTGGCACGCGCCACGCCGCGAGACGCGGCACCGGACCGCCCGACTGCGCCTGCATCGGGTCAACGCGTCGAGATCGTCATCAACGGGCGTCCGACGCCGGTCAATGTCGCGAGCGAGGGCGATGCACAGGCGTTGACGAATGTTTTGCAGCAACTCGCCGACGCGTCAACGAGGGCAGCGTGAAGTCGCACAGTGTGATGGAGGACATCGGCGCGGAGATCGGGTACACCGCGACGACGGCGCTCGTGACGTGGTTCGGCGGTGCGCCGGTGTACGTGCCGCTGACCGCAGACGAGGATCACGCGATGGGCAAGATCATCGGCATGCCGGCATTTCGCCGCTTGGTCGCTGCATTTGGCGGGGAGAGCTTCCACGTGCCGGAATCGACCGCCACGAAAGCGACGCAGCGTGCACGACGTGTCGCACGTCTGCTGCTCGCCGGTCGCAGCGAACGCGAGATCGCGGCCGAGGAAGGCGTGACGGAGCGACGCGTTTATCAGCTGCGCAGGCAGCTGCAGGCCGACGGCATTCTCGAAGCCATTTCGCAGAACTGCTAAATGCTGCGACTAGCATTTAGCGTTTGCCAAAGCAAGGACGTTCGTCGCCAATTTCCCGCCGTTCGTGAATTTCTTCGCGCTGTGCTGCTCGCGGCCGCGGCATCGTGGAGTCTCCGAACAACACGAAGGGGATTCAACGATGCTCGCTGCCGCCGAACCGATGACGTACGAAGCTGCCGCTATCGCGCTGCCGCCCGGCGCGGCGCGCCGAGAAGCACGGCGCCTTTCCAACGAACGCGAGACGGTGCTCTCGGCCGAGTCGGTCGCCGCCGTGCTGGCGTTCGCTCGCAGGCCGACACCGGTACGGCAGCGCGCGCTCGAATACATTCTCGCGATGGACTTCGATCCCGAACCGCACTCGTGAGGACTACGGCATGCGGATGATCGTGCTCATGCTGGCAGCGCTGCCCGTGCTCGCGCAAGCAGGCGAACGAGTGGAGCTATGGCACTGCCCCGGCGATGTCTACACCGATCGCGCCTGCGACGGCGGGCGCCTGCTGTCGATCGATCGGGATGCGAACCTGGTAGCCGCCGAGACGCGCCGGCCGGCGCGCATCGTGGCCGATGCGTCGGGCCCGTCGGTGCTCATGATTCCGAGGCCGGCGCCGCACGTGTTCGAACCGCCGTCGGTGCCGCACCCGCCGCTGATCTTCGGCCCGCCAACGATCAACGTGCGGGTTGTTCGCTAGCCCTTCACAGGCGTGCTAGAGACGATCGCAATAGGTACCTCTGCGACTCGCCCGAACGTCTCCGTGGGCGCTTCCGGTTCGGCCCGTGCAGTAGGAAAAGCGATACGCAACACGTCGTCAGCGTGCTCCAACATTGGGTCGCGAACTGGGGATCGGAGAGGAACAAGAAAGAGCTGCGTACCCTCACGTCGCGCAAACTTCATTGCCGGCACAAAGTCGCTGTCGCCAGCGACTAGCACGATAACGTTAACGAGGCGCTTCAGGGTAAGCGCGGCGACATCCATACCCAAACGCATGTCGACACCCTTTTGGGTGAACATGGGCTTGAGGTCTGCCGCGCGTAATTCAACATGCTCTAGCGGAGTCCAGCGGTGGAGCTTACTGCGGTCGATTGCCCATCCGCGGAACAGTAACTCGCCCATTCGCAAGGCTACGAACGGCTCTGTTCGCAACTCCTGATGAAGCGTTCGACTTTGCGCGTATACCTCGTGTTTCTTAAAGTCGACCTTGCCGCCGCGGAGCGGTTTGTCTCTCGTCCCGTCAAACGGTGCTGCATCGTAGTAGTAGACGCGATGCAAGCGCATGTCCGCGAGTCGTTCGTGCTCACAAATCAGCCGCACCAATTCCGTGAGCTGCGCGGCGCTCATCGGAGCTGTTCGAGAGCCAATTTGTTTGCGAACGAAACCGCCGTCCACCAACACCGCGAAAGATGCGACGTTCAAGGGATCGGGGTCGGGAGACGAAGAGGGAGGCTCGGGCGGGCGGAGAGGGGCACTCTCACTTGGATGGGGAACCCGCCGTCTGCCGTTTTTCGGTTGGCAAGTTTGCCATAGGGGCGAACATAAGCCCGAAGCTAAGAGAAATCAAGTAGGTGTTGTTCGAAATCCGACAACGCCTACACCCCCGCCTACAGTATTTCTTCGCCTGCGTTGGAGTTAGTAGGCGCTATCGCCAGAACTGGCTTGGGGTTTGGTGCTGGTGCGCAGACTCGAACTGCGGACCTACTGATTACGAATCAGTTGCTCTACCAACTGAGCTACACCAGCACGAGGCGCAGCGGACCACGCGGCCTCGCGAAGAGGCCCGTTGCACCCGCAGGCTCCCTGTCGGAAGGGCTGTGCGCCTGAAGAAGAACACGGGATTATATCAGAGCGCCTTTCCGCTTCGTTGCTGCATCGCGGCGAGTGCCGCGTCGATCGTCGGCCAGCGCAGCCGGTAGCGCAGCTCGCTGCGAAGCCGAAGGTTGTCGAGCCGGCGCGATTCGCCGAGCACCTGTGGCAGCGCCGCTGCCCGCCCGGCGGCGATGCGCGCGCGCGAGGCACGGGGCGGCTTCGCAAGGCCGAAGGCGAGCGCGATCCGATCGAGCCAATCGCCCAGTCGCATCGGCGCGTCGTCGGTCGCGTGCACGACGCGCCCGGGCCGGCCGCGGAACAGCGCCAGCCAGACGATGCGCGCGAGGTCGTCCGCGTGCAGATGATTCGTGTAGACGTCCTCGTCGCGCTGCAGGACCGGATCGCCGCGTCGCAGGCGGTCGAGCGGCCAGCGGTCGTGCGCGTACAGTCCCGGCACGCGCAGGATCGACGCCTGTGCCAGCCCGCAACGGGCGAGCGAGCGCAGCCGGAATTCGGCCGCTGCGCGTCGTCGTGCGCGGTCGGTCGCCGGTGCGATCGGGCGTGTCTCGTCGAAGCGGGCACCACCGGCGTCGCCGTAGACACCGGTCGTCCCCGCAAGGACCCAGCGGGCGGGTGTCGATCGGCGGGCGCGGGCGCGGTGCAAGGCGGGACGCGCCGCGGCGATCAGCGCGCCGACACGCGGGTCGTCGACGCCGCGGGGCGGAGGCGGCGCAAGGTGCACGACCCACCGGGCGAGCGCGCCGAGCCGTCGAACCGCGCGGCGATCGTCGAGGTCGACGACGAGCGCGTGCGCGCCGAGTGCGCGTGCCCGTTCGCACGACTCGGACGTGCGCGCGACGGCGATCGCGTGCAGCCGCAGCGGCAACCGATCCGACAGTGTTCGCAGCACTCGCAGGCCGACGTCGCCACAGCCGACGACGAGCAGGCGGGGACGTCGCAGCCGCGCCGGCAGTGCGCACCTCGGCTCGCGCCCGGCCGTGCCGCGCGACGGGCGCACGCGCGGACGGAGACCGGTCGGTTTCGGCAGCTTGGCGGGCATCGGTGGCGGGCGATAATACCCGGATGGCTTTCACCGTCACCGTCCTGCCCAGCGGCGCTCGCTTCACCGTCGACGAAGACGAGCCGATCCTCGAGGCCGCGCTGAAGCAGGGCGTCGTGCTTCCGTACGGTTGCCGCAACGGTGCGTGCGGTTCGTGCAAGTCGCTCGTCGTCGAAGGCGAGATCGAGCAGGGCGCGCATTCGCAGCGGGCGCTGTCGAACGAAGAGCAGGCGCGCGGCATGGCATTGCTGTGCTGTGCGCACGCGCGCTCCGACCTCGCGGTCCAGGCGCGCCTCGTCTCCGGTCCGGGCCAGATGGCGGTGCGCAAGATGCCGTGCCGCGTCGCGTCGGTCGTGCGAGCGGTCGATGACGTCGCGATCGTGCGGCTGCAGCTTCCGGCGGGTGAACGCCTGCAGTACCTCTCCGGGCAGTACGTCGAGCTGATCCTGCGCGACGGCACGCGACGCAGCTATTCGATGGCCTGCGCGCCGCAGCACGCCGACCAGCTCGAGGTGCACGTGCGGCACATGCCCGGGGGCCGCTTCACCGATTCGTTGTTCGCCGCGAGGCAACCGGCGCTGAAGGTGCGCGACATTCTTCGGCTGGAAGGTCCGATGGGCACCTTCTTCCTGCGCGAGGATCGTTCCTGCCCGATCGTGCTGCTCGCCAGCGGCACCGGCTTCGCGCCGATCAAGGCGATCGTCGAGCACATGCGCGCCGCCGGCATCGAGCGGCCCACCACGCTGTACTGGGGCGGACGTCGTCCGCGCGACCTCTACATGAACGAGCTGTGCGAACGGTGGGCGAGCGAGATGCCGCACCTGCGCTATGTCCCGGTGGTCTCCGACGCGCTCGCCGACGACGACTGGCGAGGCCGTACCGGCTACGTGCATCGCGCCGTCATGGAGGATTTCCCGGACCTGTCCGGGCACCAGGTGTACGCGTGCGGCGCTCCGGCGATGATCGACGCCGCACAGCGCGATCTCGTGGCCAGGTGCGGGCTGCCCGAGGCCGAGTTCTACGCGGACGCGTTCACGAGCCAGGCCGATCTGGCGACGGCTTGAGAGAGAGAGAGAAGGGAGAAGGGAGAAGGGAGAAGGGAGAAGGGAGAAGGGAGAAGGGCAATCGCGAGCCGTGCAAGGCAGGACGATCGCGCAGGGGCCGGCGGCTGGACAAAAAAAACCCCGGGAGTGATCCCGGGGCACAGCCAGCCTGGAGCACCATCCGTTCGCGGGCTGGAAGAGGAGGCCTGACACGAAGCGCGACGAACGCTCCGTGTCGGGAAATCTAGCGCGCGCGCGCCGGTCGCGGGGGCGCGCGTCGATGGGCGGCATCGACGAGGAGACCGATGGGCCGGTGGGCGATGGCCGGCACCGGCGCGAGCCGCTTCGATTTCGACCCTGGAGCGGCCATCCACGCCAGGTCGCCCGGTCCTCGCCGCGATTCGACGATCGGCTGCGCCGCCGAAGCGCCGTCGTCCGCCGTTCGGCCGCCGGCGACGCACGCTGCACATCGGGTGATGCACATTCGGGATTCCTTCCGGAGCCCGTTGCCGATGCCCTTCGTCTGGGTCGGAGTGCTGTTGATCGTATTGAAGTGGTTCGAGTTCGAGCCCGTCGCGACGTGGTCGTGGTGGGCGATCCTCGCGCCGCTGGCCGTCGCCTTCGCCTGGTTCGAATTGCTCGAGCCGCTGCTCGGCTTCGACAAGCGACGCGCCGACGACGAGTTCTCGCGCATGCGCCGCCTGCGCATCGAGCGGCAGTTCCCGTATCTGAAGGTGAAGAGATAGGAGAAGGGAGAAGGGGAAAGGGAGAAGGGGAAAACCAGCGCTCGTCGGGGCTTTCTCCCTTCTCCCTTCCCCCTTCTCCCTTCTCTTCCCCACTCAGAAGTCGTCGAGCACCGCCCCCCGGCTCGCGCTGTTCGCCAGCTTGTGGAACTTCGCGAGCACGCCGCGGCGATAGCGCGGCGCGGGTTGCGTCCACTCGCTGCGGCGTCGTGCAAGCTCGGCGTCGTCGACGTGGAGTTGCAGCACCAGCCGGTGCGCGTCGATCGTGATCGAGTCGCCTTCGCGAACCAGGGCGATCGGGCCGCCGGCGGCCGCTTCCGGCGCGACGTGACCTACGACCATTCCCCAGGTGCCTCCGGAGAAACGCCCGTCGGTGATCAGGCCGACCGATTCGCCGAGCCCGGCCCCGATGATCGCCGAGGTCGGCGCGAGCATCTCGGGCATTCCCGGTGCGCCGCGCGGCCCGAGGTAGCGCAGCACCATCACGTCGCCGGCGACGATGCGACCGTCGAGGATCGCCTGCAGCGCACTCTGTTCGTCGTCGAAGACGCGTGCGGGACCGGTCATCACCGGGTTCTTCAGTCCGGTGATCTTCGCGACCGACCCTTCGGGCGACAGATTGCCCTTGAGGATTGCCAGGTGCCCCTCGCGGTACAGCGCGCGATCCAGCGGGAAGATGACCTTCTGGTCGGCGCGCGGGGCCGACGGCACGTCGGCGAGCTCCTCGGCGAGCGTGCGGCCGGTGATCGTCAGGCACTGTCCGTGGAGCAGGTTCGCGTCGAGCAGGATCTTCAGCACCTGCGGAATGCCGCCGGCGCGATGCAGGTCGGTGGCGAGATAGTGCCCCGAGGGCTTCAGGTCGCAGATCACGGGAACGCGCTGGCGCACGCGCTCGAAGTCGTCGATCGTCCACTCGACTTCGGCAGCGTGCGCGATCGCCAGGTAGTGCAGCACGGCGTTCGTCGAGCCGCCGACCGCCATGATCAGCGCGACCGCGTTCTCGATCGACTCGCGCGTGACGATGTCGCGCGGTTTCAGGTCGCGCTTCACCGCCTCGATGAGCACGCGCGCCGATTCGGCCGTCGAGTGCAGTTTCTCGGGATCCGGGTTCGCCATCGTCGAGGAGCCGAGCAGGCTCATGCCGAGTGCCTCGAACGACGACGACATCGTGTTCGCCGTGTACATCCCGCCGCACGAGCCGGTGCCGGGAATCGCGTTCTCCTCGATGCCGCAGAAGTCCTCCTCGCTCATGCGGCCGCGCGAGAACTCGCCGACGGCCTCGAACACCGAGACGATGTTCAGGTCGTTGCCCTTCCAGTGGCCCGGCTTGATCGTGCCGCCGTACACGTAGATCGACGGCACGTTCGCGCGCAGCATGCCCATCATGCCGCCCGGCATGTTCTTGTCGCAGCCGCCGATGACGAGCACGCCGTCCATCCACTGTCCCTGCACCGACGTCTCGACGCAGTCGGAGATGACCTCGCGCGAGACGAGCGAGTACTTCATGCCCTCGGTGCCCATCGCCATCCCGTCGGAGATCGTCGGCGTGCCGAAGACCTGCGGGTTGGCGCCGGCGGCGCGTACCGCCTCGATCGCCGCGTCGGCGAGCGCCTGCAGGCCCGAGTTGCACGGGGTGATCGTGCTGTGGCCGTTGGCGATTCCGATCATCGGCTTGTCGAAATCGCTGCGACGGTAGCCCATCGCGTAGTACATGGAGCGGTTCGGTGCGCGGGCGACGCCCTCGGTGATGTTGCGGCTGCGGCGGTTGATGGCCATGGGGACTCGTGGTGGTTCGGAAGGTGGGGAAAGCCTCGAGACGGCGCGCGAGCGCCGTCGTGCATCAATGTGCGTACATCTTGACGCGAGGGGCTTGCGCGGGAGGCGAAGGTCCGCTAATCTTAATGCGAACTATTATTGTTTTCATGCCCTAGCTGTCGGGGAGTTGCCGAGATGATCGTCTGTGTCTGTCGCGCCGTATCCGACCGGGAGATCCGCTCGAGCGTGCGCGACGGAGCGAGAACGGTGGCGCAGTTGCGCGCCGAGCTGGGCGTGGCCTCGTGTTGCGGCAAATGCGGGCCGCGGGTGCGCGAGCTGATCGACGAGCACGGCACGAACGACGCGGACGGGACGATGGCGATGGGCTGCGCGTGCGCGGCGGCCTGACGGACCGCAGGAGGCATCGGCTCAGGGCGCTTCCCGGTTCATGAACGTCTGCTGGTAGTTCTGCAGCCCGACGCGGCCGATCAGTTCGATCTGTGTCTCCAGGAAGTCGACGTGCTTCTCGGAGTCGTCGAGGATGTCGACGAGGATCTCGCGCGAGACGTAGTCGTTCACCGATTCGCAGTGCGCGATGCCCGAGCGAACGGTGTCGAGCGCGGCGCGTTCGAGCGCGAGATCGCTGTTCAGGATTTCTTCGGTGGTCTCGCCGACGTTGATCTTGCCGAGGTCCTGCAGGTTCGGCAGGCCGTCGAGCAGCAGGATGCGCTGGACGAGACGATCGGCGTGCTTCATCTCGCCGATCGACTCCTCGTACTCGATCTTCTCCAGTCCGGGCAGGCCCCAATGCCCGAAGATCCGCGCGTGCACGAAGTACTGGTTGATCGCCGTCAGCTCGTTCTTCAGCTGCCGGTTCAACCACTCGATGACTTTCGGGTCGCCTTTCATTCGGGGCCTCCGCGATGACGAGTGCCGATTATCGGGCAGAATGAACGACGGGTGAAACTTCGTTCGCCGATGCTCGTCCATCCCCAGTTCGATCCGATCGCGTTTTCCTTGGGTCCGTTCGCCGTGCGCTGGTACGGCCTGATGTACCTCGTTGCGTTCGGGCTGTTCTTCCTGCTCGGTCGTTCACGCCTGCAGCGCCCGCTGTGGTCGCAGGCGAGCGGCCTTTCGGTGCGCGAGCTCGAAGACCTTCTGTTCTGGGGCGCGCTCGGCGTCGTGCTCGGCGGACGGCTCGGCTACGTGCTCTTCTACAAGCCCGGCTGGTACGCGGCGCATCCGCTCGAGATCGTCCAGGTGTGGAAGGGCGGCATGGCGTTCCACGGCGGACTGCTCGGCGTGCTCGTCGCGGTGGCGCTGTTCTGCCGGCTGCGCGGGTTGCGATTCCTGCGCGTCACCGACTTCATTGCGCCGCTGGTGCCGATCGGGCTCGCAGCGGGGCGGCTCGGCAACTTCATCAACGGCGAACTGTGGGGCCGGCCCACCGACGGTCCGTGGGCGATGGTCTTTCCGCAGGTCGATGCGCTTCCCCGCCATCCTTCGCAGCTGTACCCGTTCGCCGGCGAGGGGATCGTTCTGTTCGTGTTCCTGTGGTGGTTCTCGTCGCGGCCGCGGCCGGTCGGCGCCGTTTCCGGCGCGTTCCTCGCCGGTTATGCGGTG
>DASWVL010000158.1:0-10440 GCA_036406255.1 Zeimonas sp. | reverse complement strand
GCGTGGAATCGATTCCACGGTCGAGAACGCTACAAACGGGCGCGCGTGCGCAAGGCGCATGCAATCGGGGAAGCCGTCTTGCAAGCCTGCGCGCTCGCCCGACGCACCGGCACCCGGATCGAGCACCAGCCCGCCGGGACTACTCGATGACGTCCTCGGCGTGCGAGCGCAAGCGCTTGCCCACCGCGAGCCCACCGCGAGCCCACCACGAGCCCACCACGAGCCCACCGCGAGCACGACGCGCACCTCCAACGCGCACCCCCGCGCGCGACCAAAGCGCGCCTCATCGGCCGTGGAATCGATTCCACCGTCGGAAACGCTACCAACGGGCGCGCGAGCACCGCACAGGTCCCCGCGCAACCGCGTCCACAAGACCTCTCGGTTTGCGCCGCGCGCCCGACCCGCTCACCCGGCTGTCCCACAGCCGACCGAAGATCGCAAGTCAACGCCGGCTGAAAATTGCACATAGGGCGTACGGACGAATCCAGCCCAACCCCCCACCCCCGGTTGACGCCCTCACTCCGCCTGAACGACCATCCACCGATGACCCCCGCCCCCGGTTTCGCGCAGCGCGTGCGCGAGAGCTTCGCGCGCCAGCCGGCCATGCGGCTCATCGGCGCGGATCTCCTCCGGGTCGACGCCGGCGAAGTCGAGATCTTCCTGCCGTTCCGCCCCGAGATCGCCCAGCAGCACGGTTTCGTGCATGCCGGCATCCTCGGCGCGGTGCTCGATTCCGCGTGCGGCTACGCCGCCCTGAGCACGATGCCGGTCGGCGCCGGCGTGCTGACGATCGAGTTCAAGCTGAACTGCCTGGCCCCGGCCGCCGGCGAGCGCTTTCGCCTCGTCGGACGTGTCCGGAAGGCGGGCCGCACGATCGTCGTCGCCGAAGGCGACGCGATCGGCGTGGCGAACGACGGTCGCGAGAAGCTGGTTTCGACGATGACCGCCACCCTGATGGCGATCCACGGCCGCGAAGGGGTCGTCGACTGAGCGACAATCGGGCGGCACACCCCGGAACGCGTTCCGGGTCCACGATCGACAAAATGAGATTCACGATGGCGACCATCCCCGGCCTGCGATTCGACCTCGGCGAAGACGTCGCGATGCTGCGCGACTCGCTCGAGCAGTTCACCGCGAAGGAGATCACCCCGCGCGCCGCGGAGATCGACCGCAGCGACCAGTTTCCGATGGACCTGTGGCGCAAGTTCGGCGATCTCGGCGTGCTCGGCATGACGGTGTCGGAGGACTACGGCGGCTCCGATCTCGGGTATCTCGCGCACATCGTCGCGATGGAGGAGATCTCGCGCGGCTCCGCGTCGGTCGGCCTGTCCTACGGCGCGCACTCGAACCTGTGCGTGAACCAGATCCATCGCAACGGCAGCGAGGAGCAGAAGCGCAAGTACCTGCCGAAGCTCGTCTCGGGCGAGTGGGTGGGCGCGCTGGCGATGTCCGAGCCGAACGCCGGCTCCGACGTCGTGTCGATGAAGCTGCGCGCCGAGTTCCGCGGCGACCGCTGGGTGCTCAACGGCACGAAGATGTGGATCACCAACGGCCCGGACGCCGACGTGCTCGTCGTCTACGCGAAGAACGACATCGAGGCCGGCCCGCGCGGCATGACCGCGTTCCTCGTCGAGAAGGGCTTCCCCGGCTTCTCGGTCGCGCAGAAGCTCGACAAGCTCGGCATGCGCGGCAGCCACACCGGCGAGCTGGTCTTCGAGAACTGCGAAGTGCCGGCCGAGAACGTGCTCGGCGGGCTGGGGCGCGGCGCCCAGGTGCTGATGAGCGGGCTCGACTTCGAGCGCGCGGTGCTCTCGGGCGGGCCGCTGGGCATCATGAGCGCGTGCATGGACGTCGTCGTTCCCTACGTGCACGAGCGCAAGCAGTTCGGCCAGCCGATCGGCGAGTTCCAGTTGATGCAGGGCAAGCTCGCCGACATGTACACGACGATGATGGCCACGCGCGCCTACGTCTACGAGGTCGGCCGGCAATGCGACCGCTCGAGGGCGGGCGAGGTCGACGTGCGCAGCCTGCGCAAGGACGCGGCCGGCGCGATCCTGTTCTCCGCCGAGAAGGCGACCTGGATGGCGGGCGAGGCGATCCAGTGCCTGGGCGGCAACGGCTACGTCAACGAATACGCCACCGGCCGCCTGTGGCGCGACGCCAAGCTCTACGAGATCGGCGCCGGAACCTCGGAGATCCGCCGCATGCTGATCGGCCGCGAGCTGTTCGCCGAGACCGCGTGAGCGAAACGAGACGCCCGATGCACGTGAGCGAAAGGCGCAGTGAGCCCCCGACGCGCGCGTCGAAGCTCGGACACTTCAACCGTGAGGGCGGATCCTGAGCGCAGCAAATCCTGACCGCACCGCGCACGCGGAGAACGTTGCGCTCGCCGGGAACGCCGCGCACCCGGGGAACGCCGCGCGCGCGGAAGACGCTGCGCCCGCGGGAAACGCCGCGAACGCCGAGCCCGCCCCGCGCGCGGACAACCCGGGAATCGAGCGCCCGGCGGCGATCGCGCAGACGATGCTCGCCGGCTTCGATCGCCACTACGCACTGTCGCGCTACATCGCGCAGCAGGCGAAGGCGCGCTTCGAGCGCGGCGACTGGCACGGGATCCGCAAGCTCGCGCGCGAGCGCATCGAGTTCTACGACACGCGCGTGCGCGAGGCGGTCGAGCAGATCCGCAACGAATTCGGCCTGGGCGGCAGCGGCAAGCGGCTCACCGACGACCGGCTCTGGCAGAACGTCAAGCGCGAGTACGTCGGACTGCTCGCCGGGCACTTCCAGCCCGAGCTTGCCGAGACCTTCTTCAACTCGGTGTGCTGCAAGATCCTGCACCGTTCGTACTTCCACAACGACTTCATCTTCGTGCGCCCGGCGGTCTCCACCGGCTATCTCGAGAGCGAGCCGACCAGCTACCGCGTCTACTACCCGCTCAGCGAAGGATGGCGCAACGCCGCGCGGCGCATGATCGTCGACCTCGGCCTCGCGTGCCCCTTCGTCGACATCGAGCGCGATCTCTCGCTGATCTCGCTCGCTGCGCGCGAGCAGCTCGGTCCGCACTTCGTTCCGGCGAGCGACTGCCAGCTGCAGGTGCTGCGCTCGCTCTTCTTCCGCAACAAGGGCGCGTACCTGATCGGACGCTTCGTCAACGACGGCGAGCTGCTGCCGTTCGCCGTGCCGATCCTGCGCGACTCGAAGGGGCGGCTGTATCTCGACGCGATCCTCTTCGGCGGCGAGCGCATCGAGCCGCTGTTCAACTTCGCGCGCGCCTACTTCATGGTCGACATGCCGGTGCCGAGCGCGTACGTGCAGTTCCTCTCGACGCTGATGCCGACGAAGCCGGAGTCGGAGCTGTACACGATGCTCGGCTTCCACAAGCAGGGCAAGACACTGTTCTATCGCGACCTGCTGCACCACCTGAAGCACTCGCATGACAACTTCGTGATCGCGCCCGGCATCAAGGGTCTGGTGATGCTCGTGTTCACGCTGCCGTCGTTTCCGTACGTGTTCAAGGTGATCCGCGATCTGCGCTACAAGGAGGTTTCCGCCGAGTTCATCCGCTCGCAGTACCAGCTGGTGAAGTCGCACGACCGCGTCGGGCGCATGGCCGACACCTGGGAATACTCGGGCGTGCCGTTCCCGCGCGACCGCGTCGACCCGCATCTGCTGTCCGAACTGCGCAAGTACATCCCGTCGCTGCTCGAGGAGGAAGGCGACTCGGTGCTGATCCGGCACCTGTACATCGAGCGACGGATGGTTCCGCTGAACCTGTACCTCGAGAGCGCCGACGATGCACAGCTCGAGGCGGCCATCGCCGAGTACGGCGATGCGATCAAGGACATGGTCGCCGCCAACATCTTCCCCGGCGACATGCTGTACAAGAACTTCGGCGTCACCCGCCACGGACGCGTCGTCTTCTACGACTACGACGAGGTCGCCTACCTCACCGACTGCAATTTCCGGCGCATCCCCGCACCGCGCACGCCCGAGGACGAGATGTCGGCCGAGCCGTGGTACTCGATCGGCCCGCACGACGTCTTCCCCGAGGAGTTCGGCACCTTCCTGCTCGGCGACCCCCGCATCCGGCGCGCGTTCCTGAAGCACCACGCCGAACTGCTCGGACCGGAGTACTGGCAGGTGCGCCAGCGCCGCATCCGCGAGGGCAAGCTCGACGACGTTTTCCCGTATCCCGACGGCGTCCGGCTGCGCCATCGGCTGGCGGCGCCGCACCCTGCTCGCACGCAAAGCGCGGCCCTCGACGCCTGAGTACCATTAGGGTATGGGGCGCCTTCCCCGCGCCCGCCCGCCTTCGAAGGAGATCCCGAATGAACGACCCCGTCGTCATCGTTTCCGCAGCCCGCACGCCGATCGGCGCGATGATGGGCGAGCTGTCCAGCCTCGCCGGGCACCAGCTCGGCTCGATCGCCATCCGCGCCGCGGTCGAGCGCGCCGGCCTGAAGCCGGAACAGGTGCAGGAAGTCATCATGGGTTGCGTGCTGCCGGCCGGACAGGGCCAGGCGCCCGCGCGCCAGGCGACGATCGGCGCAGGCCTGCCGGTGTCCACCGGCGCCACGACGATCAACAAGGTCTGCGGCTCGGGGATGAAGGCCGCGATGCTCGGTCACGACCTTCTCGTCGCCGGCAGCCAGGACATCGTCGTCGCCGGCGGCATGGAAAGCATGAGCAATGCGCCGTACCTGCTGCTCAAGGGTCGCGGCGGCTACCGCTACGGGCACGGCACCGTGTTCGACCACATGGCGCTCGACGGGCTCGAAGACGCCTACGACAAGACGCCCGCCGGCGGCGGCAGGTCGATGGGCCACTACGCCGAGGAGTGCGTCACCAAGTACAGCTTCTCGCGCGCCGAGCAGGACGAATACGCGATCGAATCGACGCGGCGTGCGGTCGCCGCGAACACCGACGGCAGCTTCGATTGGGAGATCGCGCCCGTCACGGTCGCCGGACGCAAGGGCGAGACGAAGATCGCGAAGGACGAAATGCCCTTCAAGGCGAACCCCGAGAAGATCCCGTCGCTGAAGCCGGCATTCCGCAAGGAGGGCTCGGTCACCGCCGCCACCTCGTCGTCGATCTCCGACGGCGCTGCAGCGCTCGTGCTGATGCGCCAGTCCACCGCGCAGCGCGTCGGCGCCACGCCGCTCGCGCGCATCGTTGCGCACACCACGCATTCGCAGGAGCCCGAATGGTTCACGACGGCGCCGGTCGGGGCTATCGCGCGTCTGTACGAGAAGACGGGCTGGAACTCGAAGTCGGTCGACCTGTACGAGATCAACGAGGCCTTCGCCGTCGTCACGATGGCAGCGATGAAGGAGCACGGGCTGCCGCACGACAAGGTCAACGTCCACGGCGGTGCGGTCGCCCTGGGGCACCCGATCGGCGCCTCCGGTGCGCGGCTCGTCGTCACGCTGATCGGCGCCCTGCGCAAGACCGGTGGCAAGCGCGGCGTCGCCTCGCTGTGCATCGGAGGCGGCGAAGCGACGGCGCTCGCGATCGAGATGCTCTGAAGTGCCGCGCGCGCTGATCCTCGGCGCGTCGCGCGGCCTCGGGCTGGAGTTCGCGAAGCAGTACGCCGCCGACGGATGGACGGTGCTGGCGACGCACCGCGCGCCGGCCGATGCCGAGCGGTTGCGCGAGATCGGCGTGCAGCCGCTGGCGCTCGACGTGCTCGACCCCGGCGCGCCGACGGCCCTCGCCGCCGCGCTCGCCGCGGTGTCCGGCGATGCACGCACCGCTACGCAGGCCGAAGCCGTTTCGGACGAAGCGGCCCGCGCCGGCGCGCTCGACCTGGCGATCGTCAACGCCGGCATCCACGGGCCTCGCCAGGTCCGCATCGACCACCCGCCGTCGGTGACCGATTTCGATGCGGTGATGCACACGAACGTGCTCGGGCCGATGCGCCTGCTCGCCGTGCTCGCACGCCCGCTCGAAGCGACGAAGGGCACGCTCGCGCTCGTCACCAGCCGCATGGGCTCGGTGTCGGCCGCGAGCACGCCGAACAGCCTGCTCTACCGCGTCTCGAAGGCAGCGGAGAACATGCTCGCGAAGGCGGCGCACGTCGAGCTTTCGCCGTGCGGCGTTCGCGTGCTCGCGCTGCATCCCGGCTGGGTGCGTACCGACATGGGCGGGCCGAACGCCGAGGTCGGGCTCGAGGAGAGCGTGCGCGGAATGCGCCGGGTGCTCGCCGACGCCCTCTCGTACCCGGGCGGCTGCTTCTTCGACTACAAGGGCGAAGCGCTCGCCTGGTGAGCGGCCTGGCCGAGTGCGTGCTGTAAAGTCGTTCGCCACTGTCCGAGCCTGCCGGTCACCGCAATGCTGCTGAACGAAGAACAGACGATGATTCGCGATGCCGTGCGCGAGTTCGTGCGCGGCGAGATCGCCCCGAACGCGGCGCGATGGGATCGCGAATCCACCTTTCCCCGGGAAGCGCTCGCCGGGCTCGCAACGCTCGGCTGCTACGGGATCGTCGTTCCGGAACGATGGGGCGGCGCCGGACTCGACTACGTTTCGTTCTCGGTGGTGATCGAGGAGATCGCCGCCGGCGACGGCGCCACGTCGACCATCGTCTCGGTCAACTCGCTCGTGTGCTCGATCCTCCTCGCCTGGGGCACCGACGAGCAGAAGGAGCGCTGGCTGCGCCCGCTCGCATCGGGAAGCCGGCTCGGCGCGTTCTGCCTGACCGAGCCGCAGGTCGGCTCCGACGCATCGGGGCTTCGCACGGTCGCCGTCCGCGACGGCGACGAATGGGTGATCGACGGCGTCAAGCAGTTCATCACGTCGGGCAAGACCGCCGACGTCGCGATCGTGTTCGCGGTCACCGACCGGCATGCCGGCAAGCGCGGCATCAGCGCGTTCGTCGTTCCCACCGACACGCCCGGCTACCGCGTCGCCCGGCTCGAGGAGAAGGCCGGGCAGCACGCCTCCGATACCGCGCAGATCGCCTTCGAAGGCTGCCGGGTGCCCGATGCGAACCGCATCGGCGACGAGGGCCAGGGCTATCGCATCGCGCTCTCCGGGCTCGAGGGCGGGCGCATCGGCATCGCCTCGCAGTCGGTCGGCATGGCGCGCGCGGCCTTCGACGCGGCGCTGCGCTATTCGCACGAGCGCGAGGCCTTCGGCGTGCCGATCTTCGAGCACCAGGCGGTGTCCTTCCGGCTGGCCGACATGGCGACGCAGGTCGAAGCCGCTCGCCAGCTCGTGCGACACGCGGCGGCGATGAAGGACGCCGGCCGCCCGTGCCTGAAGGAAGCAGCGATGGGCAAGCTGTTCGCGTCGACGATCGCCGAGCGCGTCTGCTCGGATGCGATCCAGATCCACGGCGGCTACGGCTACGTGTCCGATTTCCCGGTCGAGCGCATCTGGCGCGACGCGCGCGTCTGCCAGATCTACGAAGGAACCAGCGACATCCAGCGCCTGCTCATCGCGCGCGCACTCGACCCGGAGCGCTGAAGGGAAGGGAAGGGAAGGGAGAAGGGAGAAGGGGAAAACCGGCTCGTACCGCAGGGATGGCTACTGGCGCTTGCCGCGTGCGGCCTTCGGTTTCGGGTTCGGGTTCGTTCTCGTGTTCGCCTGCGCTTCGCGTGCGCCCGCGACGACGTCCGCACACTGGCGTGCAGCAGGGTCGGCGGGGTCCATCAGCGGGATCAGCGCCGCCAGCGGATTGATCGCGGCGAGCAGCGCCGCGGCCGCAGCCTTCACGCCGAGCGTCTTCGCGTCGGGCGCGACATCGGGATCGGCGAACGAGCCGGTGATGTGCACCGGCGCCCGCACGGTCAGCGGCGAGAAGTCCTTCGGTCGGGCGGTGAGCGTGAGCTTCAGTTGCTCCTTCGCCAGCGAGACGCTGCCGTCGACGAGCACCGTGCTGTCGGGCGTATCGAGCAACACGAGCTGCGTCTGCACCATGCCGCCTTCGGCCTTCAGTTGCGCTACCGCGCAGTACAGCGGCAACGGGTCGTCGCCGACGGCGAGCAGACCGAGCCCCTGCGCGATGTCCAGCCCCAGCGCCTCGACGACGAGGTGCGACAGCGTGCCGTCGCGCACCCAGGCGTAGATCTGCCCGTCGAGCGAACCGAGGATCGCGGCCGTCGAGCGGCCGCTGCCGGCGACCTTGGCCTGGCCCGACAGCATTCCCGTGATGTACGGCTCCGGGCCGGCCCGCTTCGTGGCCTCGTTGCGAGCGGTGATCCATTTCGCCAGGTTCACCGCCGACCAGCCGACGTCCGCCGTCCACAGCGGCGGCTGTCGGTTCGCATCGAGCGACAGCGCGCCGCGCACCTGCCCCTCGGCGGTCCTCGCCGACAGCCGGTCGATCTTCAGCAGCCCGTCGTCGAGCGTGAGCTGCGCGTGCAGCGGTGCAACCGAGCGCAACACGTCGCTCGGGAGGTCGAGCCGCTTCAGGTCGATCTCGACCGACGCGTTCATCGCCTTGAGCGACGGGATGTTGAACGAACGTTCCGGCAGCACCGCGGCCTCGCCGCCCTGCGCGTTCTTCGCGCCCTGCTCCCTCTTCGTGTCCTTGCCGCCCCGGGCGACTCTTGCACCCCTCGAGTCCGCCGATCGCCGCGCGTCCTTCCCTGCCTTCTCGCCCTTTCGGTCGACGTTCGGCGGTGCGCCGACCGCAGGCGCGAGATCGGCGAGCACGAGGCGATCGCCCCGCAGTGCGCCCGAGAGCAGCGGCGGCGACTTCTGCGGATCGTAGGTGAACGATCCGTGCAGCGAGCTGTCGCCGACCGTGAACGTGTCGACGTCAGCCTCCCACACCAGCCCGGACCGGCGCACCTGGCCCTGCATGTCGAAGGCCGGCGTGTTCGGCAGCGTCAGGCCGACGACATCGCCGACGGCGGCGAGCGTCGGTCCCGACAGCGCGAAGTCGCCCTTCAGCGATTCCAGCTTCAGGAGGTCGGCTGCCTGGCCTTCGAAATCGAAGGTCGCGCCACCCGCCTCGGCCTTCAGCGTGACCGGGAGGGGCTCGTCGGCGTTCGCCTGCGCCAGCGGCAGCAGCCCCGAAGACGCGAGCTGCGCCCGCAGCGGCCGGCCCTGGTAGGTGCCGCGTGCCGAGACCTTCAGTCCGCCCTCGTCGCCGACCATGGTCCCCTCTTCGGTTCTCAGGTCGGCCACCGCGTGCACCGACGACGGCGCGTCGTCGATGCGGATGCGGCCTTCCCGAACGACGAGCCGATCGAATCGAGGGAGCACCACGGGTTCGCCGCTGGCCTCGCCGCTGCCGAACAGCCAGTTCGCGTTGCCGTCCTCGCCGCGCCACAGGTTCGCGCTCAGTTGCGCGACCGTGAGCGACGTGACGCGAAGCGGCTCGGTCGAACCGCGCAGCGGTCCGACCAGCGTGGCGTAGGGCAGGCGCAACTCGACGTCGTGCGCCTGCACGAACTCGTCGGGCATGCCGGGAGCGCGCTGCGGCGGGGGGCCGATCGAAAAACGGTCCGAGCTCAGCCGCAGGCCCCCGAAGAGGCTGAGACGAAAGTCGTCGCCGAACGAAACCTCGCGCTGCACGCGCTTCTCCATGGCGCTCTCGATGGGAGCGCGCAGGAACGGCCAGCCGAGCCATTCGCAGACGGCGATCGCAACGAGCAACACGCCGACGAGGGAACCGAGCACCGCGGTAACGCTGCGGCCGAGCATCGACCGCACGGTGCGCGGCGGCCTTCGCTCGACGACTCGCTTCTGCATGCCCTCCCCTCGCGTCGCGCAGGCGCGACCCGTGCACCCGCGGACCCACGCAAAGCAAGCAACGCGCCCGACGCATCCTCAGGGGCGCCAGCTCCTGCGAAACGCCAGCGCGACACCGGGCGGCTGCACGTAGCGCAACGTCTCGTTCGTCCAGCGGTGCGCGCGACCGCCCCGCGCGGCGCCGCGAAAGACGGTCCGATCGAGCAGTTCGGTGACGTCGAGCGCGACTCCCGCGTACAGCCTGCGACGACGCAGGTCGCCGGCACCGAAGTCGAAGTCGCTGCGGAACCCGCGCGCACCGTATCCGACGACGAACTCGAGGTACCGCACCGGACTCGCTCGGTCGAGCGACGGGAAGCCCGACAGGCGCAGCGCGACGAGATACACGTGGTGGTCATACCAGCTGTCGTCGCGACCCGCGGGCGAATACATCCAGCGAAACGCGAAACGCCGGTCGAGCCGAGGGTCGGACTCCATCGCGATACCGAGGCCGATTCCGACGGCGTTCATCGCCAGGTCTTCCCAGCTGAAGCCGTAGCTGCCGGAACGCGACAGCCCGTCGAGCACCTCGACGCCGACGCCGAATCCGAACGCCACGCCCGCCGCGAGTCGGAGCGCTTCATCCTGCGAGGCGCCCACCGAAGCCAGCGCACGCGTGCCGAGCCGCGTCGCCGCGTAGAACGAGAAGGCGTGCCCGAGCTTGTCGATGCCGCCGGCGTACGTGCCGGCGCCGAACCA
>DASWVL010000157.1:0-2068 GCA_036406255.1 Zeimonas sp. | reverse complement strand
CTGATGAAGGAGATCATCGCCGACGTCGACGCGCAGGGCGGCATCGTCAAGCTGATCGCCGACGGAACGATCCAGTCGAAGGTCTCCGAGCAGGCGTACCGGATGCAGCGCGACATCGAGTCGGGCGCGTTCCCGAAGGTGGGCGTGAACTGCTACCGCAACGAGAAGGAAGAGGACCACCCGGTCGAGTTCCATCCGTACAAGGACGAAGACACGCGGCTGCAGGTCGAGTCGCTGAACCGCGTGCGCGCCGAGCGCGACGAGGCGCAGGTGACGCGCGCGCTCGGGCGCGTGCGGGCCGACGCGCAGGCGGGTACGAACCTGATGCCGGCGATCGTCGAGGCGGTGAAGGCCTACGCGAGCGTCGGCGAGATCACGCGCGAGATGGTCCAGGTGTTCGGGCGCTATCGCGAACCGATCCGCTTCTGAAAGGCATGAAAATGCAGGAGATCTCCAGTTACCTGGCGCCGCGGAGCCTCGACGAGGCATTGCAGGCGATGGCCGACGGCAGCGCGACCGTGCTGTGCGGCGGTACCGACCTCGCGCCGCAGACGGAATCGGGCTTGCGCCAGTACGAAAACACGCTGCTGAACATCCGCCGCATCGAAGCGCTGGGGGGCATCGACGCCACCGGCGCCGAGGTGCGCATCGGCGCGACGACCACGGTCAGCGACATCCGCCGCAGCGCGGTGCTCGCCGAGGTCGCGCCGGTGCTGATCGAGGCGGCCGAGCATTTCGCCAGCGAGCAGATCCGCAATGCGGCATCGGTCGGCGGCAATCTCTGCAACGCCTCGCCGGCCGGCGACACGATCCCGCCGCTGCTCGTGCTGGGCGCCTCGGTCGAACTGGCGTGCTGGCGCGACGGTGCCGTCCGGACGCGGCGCATGCCGCTCGAAGAGTTCTTCGTGCGTCCGGGCAGGACCGTCAAGCGGCCGGAAGAACTGCTCACCGCCGTCTTCTTCCCTCGGCCCGCGAACGACTTCGTCGCCCGCTTCCGCAAGTCGGGCCCGCGTCCCGCGCTCGAGATCTCGACCGTCTCGGTGGCGGTCGGGGCGCGCGTCGCCAACGGCAGGCTCGGCAACGTGCGCGTCGCGATGGGTTCGGTCGCGCCGACGCCGCTGCGCGCGCGCCACGTCGAGGCGGCGCTCGAAGGCAGGCCGCTCGACGCCGCGACCGTCGCGGCGGCGGTCGACGCGGCGGCGGAAGATGCGAAACCCATCGATGACGTGCGTGCCAGCGCCTGGTATCGCGGCCATCTCGTCAAAGTGTTCGTCGAGGAGGTGTTGAGTGAACTCCGTCGAGACTGAAATCCGCTTCCGGCTCAATGGCCGCGACGTGTCGGTGAAGATACCGGCCGCGATGAAGACGCTCTCCATGCTGCGCGACGTGCTCGGCCTGACCGGAACCAAGTACGCGTGCGGTGAAGGCGAGTGCGGCGCCTGCACGGTCCAGGTCGACGGCAAGACCGTCAACAGCTGCCTGATGTACGCCGTCGACTGCGACGGGCGCGAAGTGCTGACCATCGAGGGTCTGCGCACGCCGGAAGGCCTGCACCCGATGCAGCAGGCCTTCGTCGACCACGGCGCCGTGCAGTGCGGTTTCTGCATGCCGGGCATGATCATGCAGGCGCAGAACCTGGTCGAGAACAACCCCGGGCTGACGCGCGAGGAAGCGCAACGGGGCCTCGAGGGGAACCTGTGCCGCTGCACCGGCTACACGAAGGTGCTGGATGCGGTGGAAGCCGTCGCCGCGACAGAGGCTCGCCGTGACGGCTCGGAGACTCGCCGTGACGGCTCGGAGGCTCGCCGCGGCGGCTCGGAGGCGGGCCTCGCCGGCTCGGAAGTTCGCCGCGGCCGCTCCTGAGCGCGCGGCCTTCCTGCACCCGGATTGCAACATTCGAAGCGGAGTCAAGCCATGGAAAAGACCGCTGGCGCTTCACCCGTGGTGAAGAACACCCTGATCGGCACGCGCGTGCGCAAGCCCGACGCGCCCGAGAAGGCAACCGGCAAGACGCGCTACATCAACGACATGGTGTTGCCGCAGATGCTGATCGGCAAGGTGCTGTTCG
>DASWVL010000156.1:0-4688 GCA_036406255.1 Zeimonas sp. | reverse complement strand
TTGAATCGAGCCCGCGTGAGTCCCTTTCCGGGGCGCAAACAAGGCGCAAAGCGCAGCCGTGGCGGGGCCACGGCGAGCATTTGCAACGCGGTGTGCGCCCCGGAAAGGGGCTCACCCGAAGGGCCGTCGCCAGGCGGGCTGCATGCCGCGTTGCCGGCTCCTTCGGTGGAACCACCACCGGCGTCGCCGGCGCCTTGCCTGCAGCCCGCCTGGCGGCGGCGCGGGCTCGATTCAACTCCGACAGGCTCCTAGAAAATGAAATTTCGCGACTACTACGAGATCCTCGGCGTGGAGCGCAATGCGACACAGGACGAGATCAAGCGCGCGTACCGCAAGCTCGCGCGCAAGTACCACCCCGACGTGAGCAAGGAGCCCGACGCCGAAGCACGCTTCAAGGAAGTGGGCGAGGCGCACGAGGTGCTGCGCGACCCGGAGAAGCGGGCGGCCTACGACCGCATGGGCGAGAACTGGCGCGCCGGGCAGGACTTCCAGCCGCCACCGAACTGGGACGCCGGCTTCGAGTTCAGCGGCGGCGACTTCGACGGCCAGGCGGGCGACTACAGCGACTTCTTCGAAGCGCTGTTCGGCTCGAGGATGCGCCAAGCGCACGCGCAGCAGCGACGTGCACAGTCGATGCCGCGCCAGGGGCAGGATCATCACGCGAAGGTGCTGATCGACCTCGAAGACGCCTATCACGGCGCACGACGCACGATCCGCCTGGCGATGCCGACGATCGATGCGAGCGGGCACCTGGTCGCGCAGGAGCGCGAGCTGGACGTGAACATTCCGCGCGGAATCCGCGCAGGACAGCATCTGCGTCTCGCCGGCCAGGGCGGTCCGGGCATCGGCAACGGCCCGCCCGGCGATCTCTACCTCGAGATCGAGTTCCGCGAGAACCCGCGCTGGCGCGTCGACGGTCGCGACGTCTACGTCGATCTTCCGCTCGCACCGTGGGAGGCGGCGCTCGGCGCGAGCGTTCCGGTGCGAACGCCGGAGGGCAGCGTCGAACTGACGGTGCCGCCGAATTCGCAGGCGGGACGCAAGCTTCGTCTGCGCGGCAAGGGAATCCCGTCGCAGCCGCCGGGCGACCTGTACGCCGTCGTCTCAATCGCGCTGCCGCCGGCGAGCACCGACGCACAGAAGGAGGCCTGGCGCACGATCGCGAAGGCCTTCGCCTTCGACCCGAGAGCAGGAAGGTGAATCCGATGAGCGACGAATCCCGCACCCCGGTCCAGGGGCCCGTCGTCGAGGAGCAGATCGAGTTCACGCTCGTCGAGCTGTCGCGCGCGTGCGGCGCCGACGAGGAGCAGATCACGGCGCTGATCGTCGAAGGGGCGATCGAGCCGATCGCACCGGCCGAAGCGATCGAGGCGCACCGCGGTCGGCGAACGAATCCGTCGACGCTGGTCGCGACGCGCGCACAATGGCGCTTCAGCGGCTCGGCGCTTCGCCGTGCGCGCCTGGCGATGAGCCTGGCGCGCGATCTCGAAGTCAATCCGCCGGGCGTCGCGCTGGCGCTCGACCTGATCGACGAGATCGACGCGCTGCGCGCGCGCCTGCACCGCCTGGGACGGTGAGCCGCAACCGCCGCCGGGCCGGAGGGTCGCGACATGAAGCTGCTCGCTCGCCTGACGAAGAACCTCGCAGTCGCGATTCCGGTCGTGATGCTGCTCGGCCTGGTCTACGGGCTCGTCGCTCCGTCCGCGTGGCTGCGCGTGCTCATCGTCCCGCTGACGCTGCTGATGGTCTACCCGATGATGGTCGGCCTGCAACTGCGCCAGCTGCTCGAGGGCGGAGACCTGCGTGCGCAGTGGATCGCGCAGGCGATCAACTTCGGCGTGATCCCGTTCGCGGCGCTCGCGATCGGGCGGCTGTGGTTCCCCGAGCAGCCGTTCTTCGCGCTCGGCCTTCTGCTGGCCGCGCTGCTGCCGACCAGCGGCATGACGATCGCGTGGACCGGTTTCGCGCAGGGAAACGTCCCGGCGGCGATCAAGATGACCGTCGTCGGCCTCATCCTCGGTGCGCTCGCCACGCCGTTCTACCTGCAATGGCTGATGGGCGCGGTGGTTCCGGTCGACCTCGCGGCAGTCTTCCTGCAGATCGCGCTCGTCGTGCTGCTGCCGATGGTCCTCGGCCAGGTAACGCGCGAGTGGCTCGTGCGGCGCCACGGACGCGAGCGCTTCCGGCAGGAATGGGCACCGCGCTTTCCGCCGTTGTCGACGCTCGGCGTGCTCGGCATCGTCTTCGTCGCGCTCGCGCTCAAGGGCGGTGATCTCGTCGCGCGTCCCGCGCTGCTGCTCGACGTGCTGGTGCCGCTGGTCGCGCTGTATGCGTTCAACTATGTGCTGAGCCTCCTCGTGGGTCGGCTCGCGCTGCCGCGCGGAGATTCGATCGCGCTGGTCTACGGAACGGTGATGCGCAATCTGTCGATCGCGCTGGCGCTCGCGATGAACGCGTTCGGCGCGGGCGGCGTCGATGCGGCGCTGCTGATCGCAGTCGCCTATGTCGTGCAGGTGCAATCGGCGACGTGGTCGGTGCGGCTCGGCGCGGGGCTGTTCGGCGCGCAGGCGGCTGCCGGGACGGCGGGGCGCTGACGCGTCGGCGCGCGCATCACGTCGGGTCAGCGCGTGCAAAGGCATGGGCGGTTTGCGGCGGCCGTGCCGATGCGCAGCCCCCGCTTCGCGGGGGTTCTCTGCGATGCTCGCAGCGCCGGCTGGCGCCGCACAACTCGCTGCGCGAGCTTCGCTCGCTCCGCTCGGACGGGTGCGGCGAGAATGAAGATGACGCGCGCTTCGCGCGCGCACCGGCCCGCCGCTGCCTGCCGCGAACGCGCCTGTTACGTCTCGAACTGCATTGCGGCAAGCCGCGCGTACAGTCCCCCGCGCTCGGCGAGCTCGGCATGCGTACCGGTCTCGACGACACGCCCGCGATCGAGCACTACGATGCGGTCGGCGCCCACGATCGTCGACAGGCGATGCGCGATGACGATCGTCGTACGTGCCTGCATCGCCCGCTCGAGCGCGGCCTGGACCGCGCGTTCGCTCTCGGCGTCGAGCGCGCTCGTCGCCTCGTCGAGCAGCAGCAAAGGCGGATTGCGCAGCAAGGCGCGCGCGATCGCGATGCGCTGTCGCTGCCCGCCCGACAGCCGCACCCCGCGCTCACCGAGGAAGGTGCGGTAGCCGTCGGGAAGCCGCTCGATGAACTCGTCCGCATTCGCCGCCCGGGCCGCGTCGATCACTTCGGCGTCGGTCGCCTCGAGCCGGCCGTAGCGGATGTTCTCCATCGCGTCGGCGGAGAAGACGACGCTGTCCTGCGAGACGAGCCCGATCGCGCCGCGCAGGTCGGCGAGATCGAGTGCGCGCAGGTCGACGCCGTCGAAGCGGATGCGGCCGAGCTGCGGGTCGTGGAAGCGCAGCAGCAGCTGGAACATCGTCGTCTTGCCGGCGCCCGACGGTCCGACCAGCGCAACCGTCTCGCCGGCGGCGACATCGAGCGTGATCGCCTCGAGCGCAAGCTCGTTCGGACGCGACGGATAGCGGAAGCCCACCGCCTCGAAGCGCACGCCTGCACCGGCCGTGCGCTGCGGCAGCGGCTGCGCGTCGCGGGGCGAGACGATCGAGGGCTGCGCCTCGAGCAGCTCGAGAAGGCGCTCGGTGGCGCCGACCGCACGCTGCACGTCTCCGAGCACCTCTGCGATCGCACCCGTGGCGCCCGCCACCAGCGCCGCGTACAGGATGAACTGCGTGAGCAGCCCCGCGGTGAGACGTTCCTCGAGCACCGCGCGTGCGCCGAGCCACAGCACGAAGACGATCGCGCCAAAGACGAGCACGATCGCCAGTGCGGTGAGCAGCGCCCGCGCACGCGTGCGACGGATCGCGCTGTCGAATGCCGACTCGGTCGCGCTGCCGAAGCGCTGCGCCTCGAGCGGCTCGCGCGCATAGGCCTGCACGATCTGGATCGCGCCGAGGGTCTCGCCGGCGAGCGCGCTCGTGTCGGCCAGCGCATCCTGGCTCGCGCGCGACAGGCGGCGCACGCGACGGCCGAAGACGAGGATCGGCAGCACGACGACGAGCAGCAGGCCGACGATGATCGACGCCAGGCCCGGACTCGTGGCGATCAGCATCGCGAGTCCACCGACGAACAGCAGCGCGTTGCGCAGCCCGAGCGAGACGCTCGTGCCGACCAGCGTCTGGATCAGCGTCGTGTCGGTGTTCAGGCGCGAGAGCACCTCGCCGGTCTTCAGCGTCTCGAAGAAGCGCGCGTCCTGGCGCAGCACCTGCCGATAGACGGCGCGGCGCAGGTCGGCGGTGACGCGCTCGCCCAGCCACGACACGCTGTAGTAGCGCAGTGCCGTGCCCAGCGCGAGCACGACGGCCACGCCGAAGAGCGCGACGAACCACGTGTTCACGTCGGCGGGGAGCGCCCCATTGGCGAGGCCGGTCGACGACGCGAAGCCCACGTCGATCATGCGCCGGAACGCAAGCGGAATGACGAGCGTGGCAGCCGCTGCGACGAGCAGCGCGGCCGCCGCGACCGCCACGCGAGCGCGATAGGGCGCCATGAACGGCCACAGTGCGCGCAGGATCGACAGCGAGCCGCGGCCGGCGCTCGTCGCGCGCTCGTTCTCGGTGACGGGAGCGCCGCCCGCGGCCTGGCTGGCGCCTGCCGTGCCGGGGGCGGCAGCGCCC
>DASWVL010000155.1:0-1571 GCA_036406255.1 Zeimonas sp. | reverse complement strand
CGCCGTACAGCGGCACGGCTTCGCCCGCGAGCAGGCGGTCGATCGCCAGCGCGACGAGTTTCTCCGGATGCTGTCCGGGCCCGTAGGTGTTCGAGCCGCGCGTGACGAGCGTCGGCACCCCGTGCGTCGCGTGGAAGGCGGCGACGAAGTGATCGGCGGCGGCCTTGGAGGCCGCGTAGGGGTTGCGCGGGCGGTACGGCGCGTTCTCGTCGCACGGCGCCTCGTCGGGCGCGAGCGAGCCGAACACCTCGTCGGTGGAGCAGTGCAGGAAGCGGAAGCGCGCGGCCTCGTCGGGCTCGAGGCGTGCGAGGTGAGCCTGTGCGGCCTGCAGCAGCACGAGTGTTCCGAGCGCGTTGCTGCGCCCGAAGACGGTGGCATCGACGATGGCGCGGTCGACGTGGGTTTCGGCGGCGAGATGCACGACGGCGCGTGGGCGGTGCTCGGCGAGCAGCGCGGCGACGAGCGATGCGTCGCAGACGTCGCCGTGCACGAAACGGTAGCGCGCGTCGGTGGCGAACCGAGCGAGCGTCGCGGGCCGCGCCGCATAGGTGAGCGCATCGAGGTTCACCAGCGCTTCGTCGCTGCTCTCGAGCCAGTCTGCGACGAATCGCGTCCCGATGAAGCCGCAGCCGCCGGTGACGAGGATCATGCGGCGAGAATATAACCGCGGTGGCGGCGCACGGGCGGGTGACGCGAGGACGACCCGTGCTACACTTGATTTGTGTAGCACGGGGCGCCTTCGGATGAGCAATCTCACGATCACCGTCGACGAAGAAGTGCTCAGGAAGGCGCGCATTCGAGCGCTGGAGCAGGGATCGTCCGTGAACGCGGTACTGCGTGAACTGCTCGAGGCGTACGCCGGGGTGGGCGATTCCCAGTCGGCCGCCGTCGACGAGCTGATCGTGCTGTCGAAGAAGAGCCGGTCGCGTCGCGGCAGGAGCCGCTGGACGCGGGAGGAATTGCACGAGCGCCGTTGATGCGCACGTTCTTCGACACGAACGTACTCGTGTATCTGTTCGACGCAGATGCGCCCGGGAAGCAGTCGACGGCGCGCAAGCTGCTCGCGCGCGAAGCGAGTGCCGGGCGCGCGATCCTGAGCACCCAGGTTCTGCAGGAGTTCTTCGTCGCGGTCACGCGAAAACTCGCGGTGCCCCTCGCACCAGACGACGCGCAGCGTGCGGTACGGCGCCTGGCGGACCTCTCGGTCGTGCAGGTCGATCCGGATCTGATTCTCAGCGCGATCAGCCTCGGCATCCGAAACAGTCTTTCGTTCTGGGACTCCTTGATCATTCGCGCCGCTCAACGGGGGGGCGCGTCGATCCTCTACACGGAAGACCTGCAGAACGGCCAGGAGTTCGACGGGCTCCGGATCGCAGATCCGTTCCTCGAGAACTGACGACGCGGGCGGCTGCCTTCGTTCGCCTGGTGCTCGCCGCGGCGATCGCGCTGCGTTCAGGCCCTAGAATGGCCCGCGACACGTTGAAGGAAACCTGCGACTCTCACGCGACATGGCACGCTGGCTCTATACCATCGCCTGGTATCTGGCGATGCCGTGGCTGTTCGTGCACCTG
>DASWVL010000154.1:0-15446 GCA_036406255.1 Zeimonas sp. | reverse complement strand
CGCGAGCGTCGGGATCGCCTTGCCGGGATTCAGGATGCCGGCCGGATCGAAGGCGCGCTTGACCGCGAAGAACGCCTCGCGCTCCTCGGGGGTGAACTGCACGCACATCGAGTTGATCTTCTCGATGCCGACGCCGTGCTCACCGGTGACCGTGCCGCCCAGTTCGACGCACAGCTCGAGGATCTCGGTGCCGAAACGCTCGGCGCGCTGCCACTGGTCCGCGTCGTTCGCATCGAACAGGATCAGCGGATGCAGATTGCCGTCGCCGGCGTGAAAGACGTTGATGCAGCGAAGCGAGTAGCGATCCTCCATCTGCGTGATCGCCTCGAGCATGCGACCGATGGTCCGACGCGGAATCGTCCCGTCCATGCAGTAGTAGTCGGGAGACAGGCGCCCGGCCGCCGGGAACGCGTTCTTGCGCCCCGACCAGAACAACAGCCGCTCGGCCTCCGAACCCGATACACGGATTGCGGTGGCGCCCGCCTCGCGCAGCACGCGCTCCATGCGCTCGATCTCGTCGGCGACCTCCTCGGGCGTGCCGTCCGATTCGGCGAGCAGGATCGCTGCGGCTTCCAGGTCGTATCCGGCATTGACGAACTGCTCGACGGCGATCGTCGCCTTGCGGTCCATCATCTCGAGCCCTGCCGGGATGATGCCGGCGGCGATGATCGCCGCCACCGCGTCGCCGGCGGTGACCACGTCGTCGAACGACGCCATCAGCACGCGTGCAAGCTGCGGCGTCGGCACCAGCTTCACCGTGACCTCGGTGACGACGGCGAGCATTCCTTCCGATCCGATCGCCAGCGCGAGCAGGTCGAGGCCCGGCGTATCGAGCGCCTCCGAACCGAACTCGATCGGCTCGCCGTCGCTGGTGAACCCACGAACGCGCATGACGTTGTGCACGGTGAGGCCGTACTTCAGGCAATGCACGCCGCCGGAGTTCTCGCCTACGTTGCCCCCGATCGAGCACGCGATCTGCGAAGACGGATCGGGCGCGTAATAGAGCCCGTACGCCGCCGCCGCCTCGGAGATCGCGAGATTGCGAACGCCAGGCTGCACGCGGGCGGTGCGCGCGAGCGGGTCGATCGCCACGATGCGGTCGAACTTCGCCATCGACAGCACGACACCGGCGGCGTGCGGCATCGATCCGCCCGACAGGCTCGTACCGGAACCGCGGGCGACGACCGGCACGTCGAGCGCGCTGCACGCCTCGAGCACGGCCCGCACCTGCTGCTCGTTCTCGGGCAGCGCGACCGCCACCGGCAGTTGCCGGTACGCGCTGAGCCCATCGCACTCGTAGGGGCGGGTGTCCTCGGTCCGGTGCAGCAGGCAGTGCGCGGGCAGCAGCGAAGCGAGCCGCTCGACGATCGAGCGCCGCCGCCCGGTATCGGGTTCGGCGAACGGGTCCGCGTGGCGCAGGTCGCGCAGCGCTTCGTTCACCGCTGCTCTCCGGTGCGGGGAACCCGCTTCAGGTGCTTCCACAGCGTGGTGCGCGACATGCCGAGCCGGCGGGCCGCCTCGGCGCGATTGCCCCCGGATTGCGAGAGCACTTCCAGAATGTGGCGCGCCTCGTCGTCGGGGGCGAGCGGCGAACGGTAGTAGCGCGTCGCCTGCGGCGAGACGCGCGCGCTGAAGGCCCGCCCGGCATCGTCCGCCGGACGAAACGACCCCGCCTCTCCGACTCCGGGCCGGAATGTGGACGCCTCGCTGCGCGCCGCGGGGGCGAGACCGACTTCCGGCAGCAGATGCCGTCGCTCGATCGTCGAGCCTTCGGCGTGCACGATCGCGAACTCGAGCGCGTTGGACAGCTGCCGGACGTTGCCCGGCCAGTGATACGCCTCGATCGCCGCGAGCGCCTCGGGCGTGAGCTGCATCGGCCCTCGCCGATAGCGCTCGCCCAGTTCGGCGAGCATCTTGCTCGCCAGCAGCGCAAGGTCGGCGACGCGCTCGCGAAGCGGCGGAACGTGCACCGGCAGCACGCGCAGCCGGTAGTACAGGTCTTCGCGGAAGCTTCCGTCGCGCACCATCTGCGCGAGGTCGCGGTGCGTGGCCGCGACGACACGCACGTCGACCTTGCGCGGGTGATTCTCGCCGAGGCGCACGATCTCGCGCTCCTGCAGCACGCGCAGCAACTTCGTCTGCATGCAGGCCGAGAGCTCGCCGATCTCGTCGAGCAGCAGCGTCCCCCCATTGGCGGCCTCGAAGCGTCCCATGCGGACGTGCGTCGCCCCGGAGAAGGCGCCCTTCGCGTGGCCGAACAGCTCGGATTCGAGCAGCGCCTCGGGGAGCGCCGTACAGTCGAGCGGCACGAAAGGCCCTCGCGCGCGCGGCGAGTTGTCGTGCAGCGCACGCGCGACGAGTTCCTTGCCGGTGCCGCTCTCTCCCGTGACCAGCGCGTGCGCATCGCTCGCCGCCGCGCGCAGGATCTGCGCGTACAGCGCCTGCATCGCCGGCGTGCGTCCGACCAGGCCGCCAAGTCCCCAGCGCTCGCTCGCCGCGTTCTCGAGCGCGATCTCGCGCGAGCGATCGCGCAGGACGATCGAACAGTGCAGGTGCGAGTCGTTCGCCGGCAGCAGCATCGCCCACATGCGCAGCACGATCTCGCGCCCGTCGGCGCGTCGCAGGATGAGGTCGCGCGTCCTGCGCGTCTCGCCCTGCGCGGTGGACAGCGAGCAGCGATCGTCGCGAGGGCAATCGCCCGCGCACGGCAGCTCCTCGAACAGCGTCGGACACAGCTCGCGCACCATCTGCCGGCCTTCGTTGCCGAGCAGGCGCCGGGCCGCCGCGTTGATCTGGACGATGCGGCGCTGTTCGTCGAGAAACAGCACTCCCTCTTCGAGGTTGTCGAGCAGCACTTCGAGCGTTGCGAGCGCGACCACGGTGTCTTCGTCGTCCAGATGAACGTTCAGGTGAACGCCGCAATGATATCCGTTAAAGCGATGTTTACGATCGCTTTTTACCCGCCCTCCCCGTCGAATCAGCGATTTGCGCGAACTGGCACGGCACTGGCTTTCATCGACGACTGCGGGCACGCCGCCCGTTCACTCGCACGGAGAAGTCCACCGCCATGCAGGACACCGCCTGGTTCGTTTCCCTCGCGCTGATGGGGCTGCTGCTCGCGGTCTTCGTATTCGTCTGGTCGCAGTCCGGGGTGCGCGAGGAGGACTTCACCCCGCTGCAGAAGCGCGCCTACCGGCTGCGCGCACGCCTGTTCTGGCTGCTGGTGCTCACGCTCGGGCCGGCGATGCTCTACAACCTGGTCGACCTGCCCTACGCGGCCGCCGACTCGCGCGACCGCGACGCACAGGTGATCGACGCAGTGGGTCACCAGTGGTACTGGCAGCTCAGCGCGAACGAAGTCCGGGCCAGACGACCGGTGCTGTTCCGCGTGACGAGCGCCGACGTGAATCACGGCTTCGGCATCTACGACCCGTCGCTGCGGCTCGTCGCACAGACGCAGGCGATGCCGGGCTACACGAACGTTCTGCGCCACACCTTCCGCGAGCCCGGCAGGTACCGCGTGCTGTGCATGGAGTACTGCGGTCTCGTGCATCACAACATGGTCGCCGAGATCGAGGTGATGGCGGCGAGCGCCGGAACGAAGGAGTGAAGCGATGCCGACCCCCGAAACGACGATCGACCGCGGTGCGCACCCCGCCGTGCTCGCGTACCTGGCGACGGCGATGCTCGTACTGCTGCTGCTGATGGTGTTCGGCGCGCTGATGCGCATGGAGCAGGCCACGTTCATCGAGATGGGACCGATGTGGTTCTACCAGCTCATGACGCTGCACGGCGCCGGGATGGTCGGCGTTGCGGGGGTCGCGGGCATCGCCATCCTCTGGCATTTCCTGGGTCAGTACGTGCGCCTGTCGTCGCGGGTGTTCGTCGCCAATCTCGTGCTCTTCGTCGTCGGTGTCGCGATGATCCTGGTCGCCGTGCTCGGCGGGCACTTCCACGCCGGCTGGACCTTCCTGCACCCGCTGCCGTCGAAATCGATGGGCACGTGGAGCGCGGACGCCGCGGCGCTCTTCCTCGGCGGCATGCTGGTCATCGGCACCGGCTTCCTGATCCTGCACCTCGACATCGCCCGCGCGATCCTCGCGCGCGAGGGCGGCTTCGGACGCGCGCTCGGCTGGCCGCAGCTCTTCGGGCGGAACGACGGCCCGCCACCGTCGCCGACGATCGTTGCATCGACGATGGCGACGATCGTGAACCTCATCGGAATCGTCGCGGGCGCGGCGATCCTGTCGATGATGCTCGTGAACCTTTATTTCCCGGCTTTCGGCATCGATGCGCTGCTCGCGAAGAACCTGATCTACTTCTTCGGCCACGTGTTCATCAACGCAACGATCTACATGTCGGTGATCGCCGTCTACGAGCTTCTGCCCCGCTACACCCAGCGCCCGTGGAAGGCGAACCGCGTATTCCTCGCGTCGTGGACCGCCTCGACGCTGATGGTGCTGTTCATCTATCCGCATCACCTGCTGATGGATTTCGCGATGCCGAGGTGGATGCTGGTCATGGGGCACGTCGTCGGGTACCTGAACACCTTTCCGATCCTGGTCGTCACGGCCTACGGCGGCCTGATGCTCGTCTACCGTTCCGGCATCCGCTGGGACATGGCCTCGGGGCTGCTGTTCGTGTCGCTGTTCGGCTGGGCGGGCGGCGCGATGCCCGCGTTCATCGACGGAACGATCCGCGTGAACTACGTGATGCACAACACGCTGTGGGTGCCCGGTCACTTCCACACGTACCTGCTGCTCGGCATGATGACGATGGTGTTCGGGTTCCTCTACTACCTCGGCAAGGGTTCGCGCGACGCGCGCGAGGGCTTGCTCGATCGCTCGGCCTTCGCCGTGTTCGTGCTCGCCACCCTCGGCTTCACGTTGAGCTTCCTGTACTCGGGGCGGGCTGGCGTGGCGCGACGCTACGCGGCGCATCTGCCCGAATGGGTGCCCTACGACCGCGTGGCCGCGGTGTTCGCCGTGCTCGTCGTGGCCGCGGTCACCGTCTTCGCCGTCCGTTTCCTGATGCGCCTGCCGACCGCGTCGATCGACGCACCGCGCGCCCGACTCGCCGGCGGCACCACCTGAGCGTCGCTTCGCCGTGAACCGATCGCGGGGCCGGAGGCGCGGTCCGGGCCGACTCGTCCGCGTCCCGGCAGGATCGGGAGTGTCCGTCGCGATCGCGCTGCCCATCCTGCTCGCCGTTCCCTGGATGCGTGACTGGCTCGAATCGTCGATGCCGCTGCACATGCTCGTGCAGATGCCGATGCTCGTTGCCGCCGGTTGCCTGGGCGCGGCAGCGCTGCCCACCCGGTGGCGGAACGCGATCGCCGACGGCGTCGGCGGCGTGGTGCCGTGCCTGCTCGCCGCATCGCTCGCGTCGACGTTCTGGATGATCCCGCGAGCGCTCGATCTCGCACTCGCGGAGAACACCGTCGAGGCCGCCAAGTTCGTCACGCTGCCGCTGCTCGTCGGAGCGCCGCTGGCGCTCGCCTGGCCGCGGCTCGGCGTGCCCGGCCGGGGCTTCGTCTGGACGAACCTGGCGAGCATGCTCGCCGTGCTCGGCTGGCTGTATCGATCCTCGCCGCTGCGCGCCTGCAACGCGTACCCGGTGGGGGACCAGCGCGAAACGGGCGAATGGCTGGTCTTCCTCGCGATCGCCGCGTTCGTCGGCTGGCTCGCGACGCTCTTCGTGGCGCCGCCCGCGCGGCAGCGCTCGCAGTGAGCCGAAGTTCAGAGCACCGACTCGAGCCAGGCGCCGATGTCGACGATCTCCTGCGGACAGACGGCGTGCCCCATCGGATACTCGTGCCACTGCACCGGATAGCCAAGGGCTTCGAGGATCGAGCGCGAAGCGCGCGCGCGCTCGATGCCGACCATCTCGTCGTGCACGCCGTGTGCATAGAGGATGGGCACCTGCACGTTCGCAGGACTGCGTTCGGAGGCAAGCGTCGTGTGCAGCGGCAGCCACGTCGACAGCGCGAGAAGGCCGGCGAGGCGCTCTTCGTGCCGCAGCCCGGCCTGCAGCGCGATCGCACCGCCCTGCGAGAAACCGGCGAGCACGATGCGCGACGCTTCGATCCCCCGCTCGTTCTCGCGTTCGATCAACTGCTTCACCCTTTGCGCCGAAGCGCGAATGCCCGCTTCGTCCTGCTGCGTGCCGCCGAGTTCGACGATGTCGTACCACGCACGCATCGGCATTGCGCCGTTGAGCGTCACCGGACGAATCGGCGCGTTCGGAAACACGAAGCGAACGGCAAGCCGCGCCGGCAGTCGCAGTTCGGGAACGATCGGCTCGAAATCGTGTGCGTCGGCGCCCAGCCCGTGCAGCCAGATCACCGCCGCGTCGGGCCGCGGACCGGTCTCGATTTCGACCGCGTCGTCGATCGGGTTCATCTCGGCATTGTATGGTGGACGCAAAGCGCAGCCCTGCGCGGCGAGAACCTCGGGGAGGGAAGGATGCGATGAACGCGATCGTCGACGGTTTCGTCGGTGCCATCGGCAACACGCCGCTGATCCGGCTGCGCAAGGCGTCCGAGCGGACGGGATGCCGCATTCTGGCGAAGGCCGAATTCCTCGAGCCGGGCGGATCCGTGAAGGATCGCACCGCGCTGTTCCTGATCGACGACGGAGAGCGGCGCGGTCTGCTGCGACCGGGCGGCTTCGTCGTCGAGGGAACGGCCGGCAACACCGGGATCGGACTGACGCTCGTCGCGAACGCGCGCGGCTACCGGACGATCATCGTGATCCCCGAGACGCAGAGCCGCGAGAAGAAGGATCTGCTGCGGCTGTACGGCGCCGAGGTGCGCGAGGTGCCGGCCGCGCCGTTTCGCGACCCCGCGAACTACGTGCACGTCGCGCAACGGCTCGCGGACGAGCTGGCCGAGCGCGAAGCGAACGGCGCGTTCTACGCAAACCAGTGGGAGAACGTCGCCAACCGCGAAGGCCACCGCAACACCACGGGACCCGAGATCTGGCGGCAGACGGACGGGCGCGTCGACGGATTCGTCTGCGCGATCGGCACCGGCGGAACCCTGGCCGGCGTGTCGACGTACCTCAAGTCGGTGCATCCCGCGATCCGCACCGCGGCGGCCGATCCGGTGGGCGCGGCGATGTATTCGTGGATCAAGCAAGGTCGCCTGGAAGCGGCGGGCAGCTCGGTCACCGAGGGCATCGGGCTCGGCCGCGTCACGGCCAACATCGACGGCGCGCCGATCGACGACGCGTACCGCATCGAGGATGCGGAAGCGCTCGAGATCGTGTTCGAACTGCTGCACGACGAGGGGCTGTGCGTAGGCGGCTCGAGCGGCGTGAACGTGGCCGGCGCGATCCGCCTCGCGCGCGACCTCGGCCCCGGCCACACCGTCGTCACCGTGCTCTGCGATTCGGGCAACCGATATCGGTCGAAGCTGTTCGATCCGGCCTTCCTGCACGAACGCGGACTGCCGGTGCCGGCATGGCTGGAGACCGCAGCCTAACCGCCGGGCGGTGACAGGCGGATCTTCTGACCGATCTGCAAGCGTCGCGGATCGTCGATCCCGTTCCATCTCGCCAGGTCCTTCGCGTCGACATCGTGCGCCCTTGCGATCGCGACGAGCGTGTCGCCCTGCTCGATCGTGTACTCGCCGCCCGCGCGCTGCAACGTGCTCGCAGCGTTCGCGTCGTCTTTCGCAGTCGCCCGCGCCTGCGCCGCGTCGCGGCCCGTCCGCGCGCTGCCTGCCCTTGCCTGCGCTTCGTCGTTCGCCTGTGCCGCGGGTGCCTCGGGTGGTGCCGCGGACGCCGGCCCTTCGCTGACGCGCGGCGAAGACTGACTGCTCGACAGCGGCGCAGCGCCGTCCGCTGCCGAAGACGAAACACCGCCGGCAGTGGCCGCAGCGGAATCGGATGGCGCCGACCGGTCGCCCGACTCGCCTGGTACGGGATCGGTCTTTGCCACGGCACTCGCGGGTGCAGCCGCATCGACTGCGCTCGTCGGTGCGGTTTCCTCCTCGCCGCATCCGAACAGGAACAGGGGCACCAGCACCGAAGCCAGAACGACACGCATATGCACTTCTCCTCGATTGCTTTCGACCGATCACGGACACCGCGTACGGGTACGGGCATTGCTCGATCCCGTCCGCCAGGCGCATCCGCGCCGATCGCTCCGTCGAGGAGCAAACGTATCACCCGAAAGGACCAGAGCATGCGCAGTACATTGGTCGGAGTTTTCGAGAACCGTCATGCCGCCGAGCGCGCGCGCGACGAACTGCTTCGCGCCGGCTTCGCCGACGACGAGGTGGACCTGCGAACCGGCACCGACGATCGCGCGTGGCGCGACTCGGACGATTCTCGTCTCGCCGCAGCGGACCGCAGCGCCTACGACGACGAAACACAGGCGTCGATCGGCGAGACGGTCGCGGACTGGTTCCGCTCGCTCTTCGGCATGGACGACGACCAGGACGTCGGCATCTACACCGAGGCGGTGCGGCGAGGCGAAAGCGTCGTCACCGTGAATACCGCGGACGAGGACCGCGTCGATCGCGCGAGCGACATCCTCGAGGCCTGCGGATCGATCGACATCGACGAGAAGGCGAACGAGTGGCAATTGCAGGGCTGGGCACGGCCGTCTGGCGTCGGCGACGCGTCGATCGGCGGATCGTCGGCGACACCGTCGGCACCACTCGGTGCGACCGCGGCGAGCGCGGGCGCGATGGGTGCCGCGTCGGGGCGCGACGTCGGCGAGCCCGACGCGGCCGCGGCACGCTCGATGGACACGCCGACGACAGAACGCGCGTCGGAGGCGCGGGCCGGCGAGGACATGCGCGCCGGGGAATCGCGGACGATTCCCGTCATCGAGGAACAGTTGCGCGTGGGCAAGCGCATCGTCGGTCGCCGTCGCCTGCGCGTGTATACGCGGATGGTCGAGGAACCGGTCGAGGAGAACGTCCGGCTCACCGAGGAGCGCGTGCACGTCGAACGCCGCGACGCCGATCGCCCAGCCACCGACAGCGACTATCGCGCCGCGCAGGGCAAGTCGATCGAAGTGACCGAGCGAAGCGAGGAGCCGATGGTCACGAAGGAGGCGCGCGTCGTCGGCGAGGTCGAGATCGGCAAGGAGAAGCACGAGCGCCAGGAAACGGTGCGCGACACCGTTCGCCACAGCGACGTCGAGGTGCGGAAGCTCGACGAGACCGACAGCGCAGCCGCTGCTTCGACGAAGCCGATGCGACCGGAAGGCGCGTCGCCGACCGGACCGGGCTCGACGCATGCGCAGGGAACGCCCGCGACAGGCGCGGACGATTCGCCCGCGCCACCGAACATCCGTCGCTGAACGCACGTTTCATTTGACAGCCGCAGGTGGTCTAGGCATTCTGGCGCGCAGCCGGTCAGCCGCTGTGGGAGAGACCGCGCGCAGTCCGCCGAAACGGCGGGAGGCGCGCGGCGCCGAAGGTGTATCGCCCCGTAAACTCTCAGGCAAAAGGACTTCAGCGGCCCGTGCACCGTGACGGCCTTCCGGCAGCGGATCGGCCGTCGCGGCCCACCCGGCTCTCTGGAGAGTAGGCAGCACCGCATCGGGTGCCGGCCTCGCCGAAGGAAACAGACGGCGCCTGCGCCGTCGAATGTCTCAGGCAAACGGACAGAGGGGGTTCCGAATCGATTCGTCACGCGCATCGAGAGCGCGTGCAGCCTCCGGAGCCCCGCCTTGGACAACCCCACCGAACTCCGCTACACGTCGACGCACGAATGGGTGCGCCGCGAGACCGACGGCACGCTGACCGTCGGCATCACCTTCCACGCGCAGGACGCGCTCGGCGAACTCGTCTACGTCGAGTTGCCCGAAGCGGGCCGCGCACTGAAGCAGGGCGAAGCCTGCGTCGTCGTCGAATCGACGAAGGCGGCCTCCGACGTCTACGCACCGGTCGACGGCGAAGTCGTCGAGACGAACGGCGCGCTCGCCGATGCACCGGAAACCGTCAACTCCGAGCCCTTCGGCGCGGGTTGGCTGTTCCGCATGCGGCCGAGCGATCCGTCGCAGCTCGACGCACTGCTCGACGCGGCCCAATACACGGCGGGCCCCGGCGCGGAGTGATGCCCGGCGCGCGCCGATGCGCGCCGCGTCCTGACCGTCCCTACCTTCCCGATGCCGGGATCCCAGTCGATGAACGCTCCCGAATCCCTCGGCGCGACCCTTCACGCGCTGTCCACCCGTGACGACTTCGTCACGCGTCACATCGGTCCGAGCCCCGCGCAGGAGCGCGAGATGCTCGACAGCCTCGGCTATGCGTCGCGCGCCGACTTCGTTCGTGCGGCGGTGCCGCCGCAGGTCCTGCTCGATGCCCCGCTCGCGCTCCCACCACCCATGGACGAGACGCAGGCACTCGCCGAGTTGCGTGCGCTGGGCGCGCGCAACGAGTTGTGGCGCAGCTTTCTCGGCGCGGGCTACCACGGCACGGTCCTGCCCGAGGCGATCCGCCGGAACGTGCTCGAGAACCCGGGCTGGTACACCGCGTACACGCCCTACCAGGCCGAGATCGCGCAGGGCAGGCTCGAGGCGCTGCTGAACTTCCAGCAGATGGTGGTCGACCTCACCGCGCTGCCGATCGCCAACGCGTCGCTGCTCGACGAGGCCACCGCCGCTGCCGAAGCGATGGCGATGGCGCGCCGCGCGTCGAAATCGAAGGCGTTGCGCTACTTCGTCGAGCGCGGCACGCACCCGCAGGTCAGGGCGGTGCTGCGCACTCGAGCCGCGCGCATGGGCATCGAACTCGTCGTCGACGACGCGCGAACGCTGCACGACGACGCCTCGTACTTCGGCGCACACCTGCAGACACCCGACACGAACGGCCTCGTCCGCGACTTCACCGGCGAGATCGCCGCGCTGCGCCGCACGGGCGCGCGCGTCACCGTCGGTTGCGATCCGCTCGCGCTGGTGCTGCTCAAGCCGCCCGGGCAGATGGGCGCCGACATCGCGATCGGCTCCGCGCAGCGCTTCGGCGTGCCGCTCGGCTACGGCGGCCCGCACGCCGCATTTCTCGCCGCGCGCGAAGGCCTGCTGCGCACGATTCCCGGGCGCATCATCGGCGTCTCGCGCGACGCAGGCGGGCGCGCCGCACTGCGCATGGCGTTGCAGACGCGCGAGCAGCACATCCGCCGCGAGAAGGCCACGAGCAACATCTGCACCGCGCAGGCGCTGCTCGCCAACCTCGCATCGTTCTACGCGGTCTGGCACGGTGCCGAGGGCCTGCGCACGATCGCGAGGCGCGTGCACGGGTTCGCGCGACTGCTCGCGAGCCTGGTGGCGAGCGCATCGCAGGGCGCCCAAACCCCGCTGCACGACGCCTTCTTCGACACGCTCGTCTACGACGTGGGCGCGGCGGCCGCGGTGCGGGAGCGCGCCCGCCAACAGCGCATCAACCTGCGCGACCACGGCGCGGAAGCGGGCACGGAAGGTCGCTTCGGCGTGAGCCTGGACGAAACGACCACGCTCGTCGACGTCGGCGATCTCGCCTGGGTGCTCACCGGGCACCGCGTCGCGCCCGGCGAACTCGACACGCTCGCCGGCACGTTCCCGCTTCACGGCGAGACGATCGCGGCCGGCCTGCGACGCAGCGATGCGATCCTCACGCACCCGGTCTTCGAGCGCTACCGCAGCGAAGCGGCCTTCGTGCGCTACCTGAAGAAGCTCGAGAACCGCGACCTGTCGCTCGTGCATTCGATGATCCCGCTCGGCTCGTGCACGATGAAGCTCAACGCCGCCGCCGAAATGGCGCCGATCGGCTGGCCCGAGTTCGCGAACCTGCATCCGCATGTACCGCCCGGGCAGGCGCTCGGCTATCGCGCGATGCTCGGGCAACTCGGCGACTGGCTCGGCGAGATCACCGGCTTTCCTGCGGTCTCGTTCCAGCCGAACTCGGGGGCGCAGGGCGAATACGCGGGACTGCTCGCCATCCGCCGCTACCTCGAAGCGAAAGGCGAAGGCGCACGCGACGTCTGCCTGATCCCCGCGTCGGCGCACGGCACGAACCCGGCGAGCGCGCAGGTGATGGGGATGCGCATCGTCGTCGTCGGCTGCGACGCACAGGGCAACGTCGACCTCGGCGACCTCGCTCGCAGGATCGACGAGCACCGCGCGTCGATCGCCGCGCTGATGATCACGTGGCCGTCGACGCACGGCGTGTTCGAACCACGGATCATCGACATCTGCCGCCTCGTGCACGAGGCCGGCGGGCAGGTCTACCTCGACGGCGCGAACCTGAACGCGCAGGCCGGGCTGACGAAGCCGGCGCTCGTCGGCGCCGACGTCTGCCACATGAACCTGCACAAGACCTTCTGCATCCCGCACGGCGGCGGCGGCCCGGGCATGGGGCCGATCGCCGTCGCCGCGCACCTGGCGCCTTTCCTGCCGACCGACCCCTTCACGTCGTCGCAGACGCAGACCGCGGTCTCGGCGTCCGCATTCGGCAGCGCGCTGATCACGACGATCTCGTGGATGTACATCCGGATGATGGGCGCGAGCGGGATTCGCCGGGCGACCGAAACCGCGATGCTGTCGGCCAACTACCTCGCGCGACGCCTCGACGCGTATTTCCCGGTGCTGTTCCGCGCCGCGAACGGACTCGTCGCGCACGAGTGCATCGTCGATCTTCGACCGCTGAAGGCGAGCTGCGGCGTCACCGCCGAGGACGTCGCGAAGCGACTGATGGACTACGGCTTCCACGCACCGACCGTCTCGTTCCCGGTGGCCGACACGCTGATGATCGAGCCGACCGAATCGGAGCCGAAAGACGAGCTCGACCGCTTCTGCGAAGCGATGATCGCGATCCACGGCGAGCTGCAGCGCATCGCGCGCGGCGAACTCGACCGCGACGACAACCCGCTGCGCGGCGCACCGCACACCGCCGAGGCGATCGCCGGCGAATGGACGCACCGCTACACGCGCGAGGAGGCCGCGTATCCGCTGCCGTGGGTTCGAGAAGCGAAGTTCTGGCCCAGCGTCGCGCGCATCGACAATGCCGCCGGCGATCGCCAGCTGGTCTGCACCTGCCCGCCGCTTTCCGACTACGCGGCCGGCGAAGAGGACCGGGCATGAGCGGCGACGCGAGCGCGTTGCGCGACATTCCGCTGCAGGCGCTGCACGGCGAGCACGGCGCACGCTTCGGCGCCTTCGCCGGCTTCCGGATGCCGATCCAGTACCCGGACGGGCTGCGCGCGGAGCACCTGCACACGCGCGCCGCGGCCAGCCTGTTCGACGTCTCCCACATGGGACAGCTGCGCGTGCTCGCGCGCGACGACCGGCGCGAGACGCTCTACGCGCAGCTCGAGGCGGCGTTGCCGGTCGACTTCGCCGACTGGGGCGACGGCCAGCAGCGCTATTCGCTGCTGCTCAACGACGCGGGCGGCATCGACGACGACCTGATGCTCGTGCATCGGGTCGAAGGCGAGCGTGCCGAGGTGCGTATCGTCGCCAACGCAGGCAATCGCCACGCCGATGTCGCGCGGCTGCGTGCGCTGTGCCCGGCGCTCGCGATCGAGGAGATCGACGCGGCGCTGGTCGCGCTGCAGGGGCCGCAGGCCGAATCGGCTCTCGCCGCGCTCGATCCGTCGTGCACGGCGATGCGCTTCCTGCAGTCGCGCCCGCTCACGCTGCTCGGCGCTCCCTGCTTCGCGACACGATCGGGCTACACCGGCGAGGACGGGTTCGAGATCTCGCTGCCGCTGGAGCGCGCGCGCGCGATCGTCGAACGACTGCTCGCAGACCCTCGCGTGCGGCTCGCCGGCCTGGGCGCGCGCGACACGCTGCGCCTGGAAGCCGGCCTGCCGCTGCACGGCAGCGACATCGATGCGGCGACGACGCCGCTCGAGTCGGGGCTCGCCTTCGCCATCCCGAAGTCGCGCCGTGCCGGCGGAGCGAAGGCCGGCGCGTTCCCCGGCGCCGCGAACGTGCTGCGTCAGTTCACCGAGGGGCCGGCACGAAAGCTGGCCGGATTCGCTTCGCATGCCGGCGTTCCGATTCGCGCGCACGCTGCGATCGTCGACGAGAACGGGCGCAAGGTCGGCGAGGTCACCAGCGGAACGGTCTCGCCCACGCTCGGGCATCCGATCCTGCTCGGGCGCGTCGAGAGCGCCGCGCTCGAAACCGGTCCGAAGTCGCAGCTGTTTGCCGTGGTGCGCGAGCGCCGTCTGCCGATCGAGCGCGTCGCGCTGCCCTTCGTACCGAAGCGCTACCGGCGCTGAAGTTGTGCCGAGGCCGGACCGGGGCCAAACTTCGATCCGCTGCGGCGGGTCACCGAGCGCCCGGCAATCCCACGAGCAGCACAACGAGGAGACGGAAATGCGCAGATTCCATCCAGCCGCCCGGGCGATCGCCGCGGCGGCGTTGCTTGCCCCCGCTCTGGCCTTTGCAGGGCCCACGCTCGACTCGATCAAGCAGAAGGATGTCCTGCGCTGCGGCGTGAACACGGGGCTGATCGGATTCTCGGCGCCCGACAGCCAGGGCCGCTGGAACGGAATCGACGCGGACTTCTGCCGCGCCGTCGCCGCGGTGATCCTCGGCGACGCGAACAAGGTGCAGTTCGTCCCGACGAACACGCAGAACCGCTTCACGGTGCTGCAGTCGGGCGAAGTGGACATCCTCTCGCGCAACACGACGTGGACGGCGAGCCGCGACGCGACGCTCGGCGCCGTCTTCGCCGGAACGATCTTCTACGACGGCCAGGGCTTCATGGTGCGCAGGGATGCGAAGGTGACGAGCGCCACGCAGTTGAACGGCGCCACCGTGTGCGTGCAGCCCGGCACCACTACCGAACTGAACCTGAGCGACTACTTCCGCACGAAGAAGATGAACTTCCGCCCGGTCGTCGTCAACGAACTGCAGCAGGTCGAGCAGGCGTTCTTCTCGGGTCGCTGCGACGTCTTCACGACCGACATCTCCGGGCTGGCGGCGACGCGGCTGAAGGCGGCGAACAAGGACGACTACGTGATCCTGCCCGAGGCGATCTCGAAGGAGCCGCTCGGGCCGCTCGTGCGTCGCGGCGACTGGGAGTACTTCACGATCGTGAAGTGGACGCTGTTCGGACTGATCGAAGCCGAGGAATACGGCGTCCGCTCGTCGAACGTCGACAAGCTGAAGGCCGAGAGCAAGGAGCCGCCGGTCCAGCGGCTGGTCGGCACCTCGGGCGACATCGGCAAGGGGCTGGGCGTGGACAACGACTGGCTCGTACGCGCGATCAAGGCGGTGGGCAACTACGGCGAAATGTACGAGCGCAACATCGGGCCGATCGGGATCGAGCGCGGGATGAACGCGCAGTGGAAGGACGGCGGGCTGATGTACGCGCCGCCGATCCGGTAGTGTGAGCTTTGCGCGCGAGCGGCAGGTGGCAGCGTTGGGGCTGCGCCGGCGGCCGCGCCGCGGCGGCGCCGGGGACGCGACAATGAGCGCGCGGGGGGCGGGCTGCGCCCCGT
>DASWVL010000153.1:0-5611 GCA_036406255.1 Zeimonas sp. | reverse complement strand
AAGCAGCCGCCGTACTCGCGCGACTTCCAGGGCATCCGCAAGGGCTGACGACGACGTGCTCGAGCTGCAGCAGGTGGGCGTGCGCTTCGGCGGCCTGAAGGCCGTCGACGACGTCTCGATCTCGGTGAAGCGCGGCGAGCGGCGCGCGGTCATCGGCCCGAACGGCGCCGGCAAGACGACGCTGTTCAACGCGATCACCGGGATCCGTCCGCCGTCGACGGGGAAGATCCTCTTCGACGGGCGCAACGTGACGCGCCTGGCGCCGCACCTGCGCGCGCATCGCGGCATGAGCCGCACGTTCCAGATCACGAACCTGTTCCTGCAGCTCACCGTCGGCGAGAACATGCAGCTCGCGCTGCGCGGGCTGTCGCCGAGGCGCTTCTCGATGTTCGGCTCGCCGCAGCTGAGCGCCGCCGAGCGCGAGCGCGCGGCGCACGCGCTGCACGTCTCGCGGCTCGCCGAGCGCAGCGACACCGTCGTGAGCGAGCTGTCGTACGGCGAGCAGCGCCAGCTCGAGATGGCGATGGCGCTCGCCGCCGAGCCGCGGCTGCTGCTGCTCGACGAGCCGGCGGCCGGGCTGTCGCCCGCCGAGCGCGTGATCGTCGTCGAGATCATCCGCTCGCTGTCGCGCGATCTCACGGTGATGCTGATCGAGCACGACATGGACCTCGTGCTGAACCTCGTCGACTGGGTCACCTGCCTCGACAACGGCAAGCTGCTCGCCGAGGGCGCGCCCGACGAGATCCGCGCGAACCAGGCGGTGCAGGACGTCTATCTCGGCAAGGCAAGGCGCGATGCTCGAGATTCGTGACCTGCACAGCTACTACGGCGAGGCGCACGTGCTGCACGGTGCGTCGCTCACCGTGCCCGACGGCGAGGTGGTCGCGCTGCTCGGGCGCAACGGGATGGGCAAGACGACCTTGATCCGCTCGGTGATGCGGCTCGCGCAACCGGGCGTGCGCGAGGGGTCGATCCGCTGGCGCGACGAGGAGCTGATCGGACTGGCACCGCACGAGGTCGCGCGCCGACGCATCGCGCTCGTCCCGCAGGGGCGGCGCCTGTTCCCGTCGCTCACCGTGCTCGAGCACCTGACCATGCTGCGGCCGCCGCGCGGCGACGCGTCGGGCGGCTGGAGCGTCGAGCGTCTCTTCATGCTCTTTCCGCGGCTGGCCGAACGCAAGGGCCACCGCGGCGGGCAACTCTCCGGCGGCGAGCGCCAGATGCTCGCGATCGCGCGTGCGCTGGTGATCGATCCGCAGCTGATCCTGATGGACGAGCCCTCCGAGGGGCTGGCGCCGGTGATGGTGCAGGCGCTCGAGGGGATCATCCTCGAACTGAAGCGCGCCGGCCTGACGATCCTGCTCGTCGAGCAGAACTTCTACAGTGCGCTGGCCGCGGCCGATCGCGTCTACGTCATGGAGACCGGCCGCATCGTGCACGAGGCGCCGGCCGACGACGTGCGCGCGGCGCCCGAGTCGCTGATGCGCTATCTTGGCGTGCACTGAACGCGATGGCACTTTCCACTCCCTCCGATCCGGCACGTCGTCCGCGCGTGCTCCTCGTGTCGCTCGGCGGCACGATCACGATGACGCGCGAAGCGACCGGCAGCGGCGTCGTGCCCACGCTCGGCGCCGCCGAACTGGTCGAAGCGGTCCCCGGGCTCGCCGACGTCGCCGAGGTCGTCGCGCATTCGGCGCTGCGCGTGCCCGGCGCGTCGCTCGGCTTCGACGACCTGATTCACCTCGCAGCGCTGCTCGAGGCGCGCTTCGCCGGCGGCATCGACGGCGCGGTCGTCATCCAGGGCACCGACACGATCGAGGAGACCGCCTGGTTCCTCGACCTGCTCGTCGCGAGCGACGCCCCGGTCGTCGTCACCGGGGCGATGCGCGGCCCGCAGATGCCGGGCGCCGACGGGCCGGCGAACCTGCTGGCTTCGACGATCGTCGCCGCGAGCGAGGAGGCACGCGGACTGGGCGCGCTCGCCGTGCTGAACGACGAAGTGCACGCGGCGCGCTTCGTGCAGAAGTCGCACACTGCGCTGCCTTCGGCCTTCGCGTCGCCGTCGGCGGGGCCGGTCGGTTTCGTCGCCGAGGGGCGTTTCCGTCGGCACGTTCATCTGGCGCGTACGCCGCATGTCGACCTGGCGGCGTCGACGCAGGAGGCGCCGGTCGCGCTGGTGCGCATGGCGCTCGGCGACGACGGCCGCGTGCTCGGGGCGCTCCCGGGGCTCGGCTATCGCGGCGCGGTGATCGAGGCGATGGGCGCCGGCCACGTCGCGGCGGGCGTCGCGCCACTCGTCGGCGATCTCGTCCGGCACATGCCGGTCGTGCTCGCCGTGCGAGTGCCCGCCGGGCCGGCCTTCACGAAGACCTACGGTTTCGCCGGTTCGGAGATCGACCTGCTCGGGCGCGGCGTGCTGCCCGGCGGATGGCTCGGCGGCCTGCGCGCGCGCATCCTGCTGTCGCTGCTGCTGCGAAGCGGACTGACCGGCGCCGCACTCGCGGAGCGCTTCGCGGAGTACGCAGGGCGCTGATCGCGCGCGCCGGCGTACCAACGCCGGGTCACGCGCCTCGTATCGCGCGACCCGAGTCACGCCGCGTCATGCGGCGGCCCGCCGGTCGCCGTCCACCACTCGCGCGACGAGCATCGACGCCTGCTGCAGCAACGCTGCCGCGACGAGGCCGACGAAGCCGGCGAGCGTCGCGGCGAGCAACGCCGCTGCGGCGAGCGCGGCGAGCGCGCGCCATTCGATGCGCGACGACGTGGGCAACGCGAGCAGGGCCTGCGGCGAGGCGACGAGCAGCAGCGTGAGCGCGAAGGCGACGTCGCCGGTGCGCATCAGCACGGCGGCGGAGAGCGCGATCGCCAGCGGCATGAACCACGCGGAGAGCATCGTCAGCGCGCGCTCGACGAGCGACCAGCGCGGCGCTGTCGCAGGCGCCGGCAGGCTCGTTTCGCGGCCGTCGTCGTCCTGCGAAGCGCGCGGCCGCGCACGCCACGCCGCGGGCCAACGCGCTGCGGCGACGTGGCCCGAAGCGACGACGGCAGCGACGAGCGCCGCCGCCGCGAAGTGACCGGCGGCGGCCACGCCGACGATCGTGATCGCGGCGAGTAGCTCGAAGGGAATGCGTCGGGTGCGCGAGGCATCGAGGCTCGCGCGCGCGCCGGCGAGCGCGACCGGGGCGCCGGGATCGGGATGCAACGGAGAGGCTCCTGGGGGGCGCCCGGAACGGGGGCGCGGAGGCGAAGACTACCAGTGCGGCGCGCGTTCCGATAGCGAAGCGCTCGGCGTGCGCGGCCCGGCCGGCACCTGCGGCACGCGCGGCACCGGCACGAGCCCGCCGAGCGCCTGCACCAGCGCGTACAGCCCGTAGATCATCGAGATCGTCACTGCCGTCGCGGCGGAGATGCCGAACGCACCGAGCGCGAGCACCGCCGCGGCCTCGCGCGTGCCCCAGCCGCCGAAGCTCACCGGCAGCGTCGCGAACACGAAGATCGGCACCGCCGAGGCGGCCATCGCCCAGAACGGGATGTCGATGCCGAGCGCGCGAGCCGGGCACACCAGCGAGGCGATCGCGAGCACCTGGACGATCGTCGACAGCACGATCTGCGCGAGATAGTGCGGTGCCGCGTGACCGCCGCGCAGCGCGGTGCGCAGCCGGGCGAGGCGCGGGCTGTCGCGCTTCGGAAGCCAGCGGCGCAGCACCATCAGGCCGATCCAGGGGCCGACGAGCGCTGCGAGCGCGAGCAACAGTGCGGTCTGCGCCAGCGGCGAGCCGGCGAGCGCGGGCCAGTGCGCGGCGAGCGCGCGCGCCGATTCGCTGTCGGCGCCCCAGGCGATCGCGACGAGGCCCAGGACGCACAGCATCCACAGTCCGCTCAGGCGGTCGAGCAGCACGCTCATTCCCGCGTCGAGCCCCGGATGGCCGAGCCGCTGCAGCGCATAGGCGCGCAGCATGTCGCCGCCGACCACGGCGCCGGGCAGCAGCGCGTTGACGGCGACGCCGTGGAAATACGTTGCGACCGCCCACAGGCGCGGCGCCGTCATGCCGAACCAGCGGGCCAGCTCGCGCCAGCGCAGCGCCGAGAAGGTGTTGGCGACCACGTTCGAGGCGAGCCCGAGCGCGAGCCAGCCGGGGTCGGCGCCGCGCAGCGCTTCGAGCACCCGGGCAGGGCCGGCCAGTGCGACGACGGCGCCGAGCAGGCCGAAGGCCGCCGCGACGCGCAGCCAGCGCAGCACGCGTCGCTTCATCGCCGATCGTCGCCGTCGATCGGCTCGCGCGTGTGGTACTGCGGCCGTCGGCCTCCCTCGTGGTACACGCGGATCAGCAACTCGCCGCCGAGCCCGGCGACGATCAGCTGGATGCCGATCAGCACGAGCATCACGCCGACGAGCAGCAGCGGTCGCCCGCCGATCGCCTCGCCGAGAAGCTTCAGCGCGAACAGGTACGCGAGGATCGCGGCGCCGGGCGTGAGCAGCCACAGCCCCAGCCCGCCGAACGCGTGCAGCGGCCGCTGCCGGTAGCGCAGGAAGAAGACGACCAGGACGAGGTCGAGCACGACGCGGAACGCGCGATCGATCCCGTATTTCGACTTGCCGCGCGTGCGCGCGTGATGGCGCACCGGCACCTCGACGATGCGCGCTCCCGCCTCGCTCGCCAGCGACGGGATGAAGCGGTGCAACTCGCCGTACAGGTGGATGCGCTCGATGATCTCGCGGCGGTATGCCTTCAGCGCGCAGCCGTAGTCGTGCAGGTGCACGCCGGTGGTGCGCGAGATCAGGCGGTTGGCGAGCATCGACGGAAGCCGGCGCGACAGCGCCTTGTCCTGGCGGTTCTGCCGCCATCCGGAGATGACGTCGATATCCGGCTCCCGCTCGAGCCGTTCGACGAGCGCCGGGATGTCGGCCGGGTCGTTCTGCAGGTCGGCGTCGAGCGTGACGACGTAGCGACCCTGCGCGCGGTCGAAGCCCGCCTGCAGCGCGATCGACTGGCCGTAGTTGCGTGCGAGCAGCACCGGGCGCAGCCATTCGGTGTCCGCGGCGAGTTCGCGAAGCAGAGCCGCCGAGCCGTCGCGCGAGCCGTCGTCGACGAGGATCAGCTCGAAGCGCCATCCGGCGGGGGCGAGCGCGGCGCCGACGCGTTGGACCAGCTCGCGCAGGTTCTCGACTTCGTTGAACATCGGGATGACGACCGAGACGTCGACCGGGCGGGCGAGCGACTGCACCGCGGCGCGGGCAGGCACCGGCTCGGCGACGAGCGCGCGCTCCGCGGCGCGCTCGGCCCCTTTCTCGAGGGGCTGCCCGGCGGACCGGTAGGAGGGAAGCGGTTCGTTCATTGCCTCGATTGTCTCGCGCCGCGCGCAGCGTGCAATGATGCACGCCTCACGCAACGCCCCGGCCGTGTCGAGCCCCGTTCCCCGCCCCGCGGCGTCGCGCCTTGCCGGCGACGACCTGCGTTTCCCGATCACGCTGATGCTCGGCTGGTTCGCCGCGCAGGTGGTGCTGCGCGTGCTCGTCTCGGACTCGCTCGAGCTCGACGAGGCCGAGCAGACGCTCGCAGCGCGCGAGCTCGCGCTCGGCTACGGCACCCAGCCGCCGCTCTACACCTGG
>DASWVL010000152.1:0-11916 GCA_036406255.1 Zeimonas sp. | reverse complement strand
AATGCACGCATCGAACCGATCGACACCTTCGTCGTCGTGCCGAGCCTGCACTGAAAGGAGCCGAAGATGAACGAGGCGCTGGGACGGGTTACCCACCGGCGGCCCTGGCGTGGCATGCGCCACGCCGCCGGTGGATGACCCTGCCTGCGAGGGACTTCGAGGCGACGCCGCAAGCACCCGAAAGAGCGTTACCTATGTCCTTGGAAAAGTGTTACCGGTGTGGCCCGCTTGCACAAAGGGGAAGGGGGAACGGTCCTCGGCTGAGGTGCAGTGGGAGCGCCGACCTACGCCGACATGCACAAGCACCGCGAAAGCGCGAGCCTGCCGCGAGTCATCCGCTCGGACAACGGCACGCGGTTCGCGAGACGGGAGGGGTGCCGCTCTGGCGGCTGTCGCCGCGGTGGGATAACCCTGCGCCTGGAGCAATGCGCGGGGCCAGCAGGTATTGACACCTATGTCCTTGGGATTACCCACTGCCCGACAGGCAAGTCGCGCGCGAGGCGCCATGAATCGATCGGGAAACGTGCGAATTTGGCGGGTCTGCGATTGACGCGGAGAGAAACGCACGATCTTCGTGCGAATCCGTCCGTGCGAGTGGGCGCACGGAAGGAAATGTGCGAAGAACGAGCGATCGGACGGACGTTGCCGGGTCGTCGCCCTCGAAAGCTCGCGCGATGCGCATTTCTGCCTGCGCCTCGCCCGCAAGCCGAGGAAGGCGCAGCGGGAAAGCAAAAGCCGGGAGCCTGGAGCCGGGAGCCGGAACCTTCCAGGATGCGATACGGCCGACGACCCGTGCGCGAAGCACGTGACGGCCCGCGTGATCGCCGGCGCCGCTTGCGCAGACCCGACACCGGCGTCCGCGTCTCAGTCGATCGAACGCGAACCCAGCGGCGTCCGGAGATCGGCTACGAGCGTCGGTTCGCCGCAGCGGTGTACGACGATGCGCGGGTCGTCGAGCAGCGATGCGGGTAGCGCGACGTCATCGGGCGCGCCGATGCGCAGGCTTCGCAGCGCCACGCCCCGGTTCTCCAGCGAATCGAGTGGATGGCGTACCGGAGCCGCCCCTCCGGTCCATTCGATCCGCGTCGGAAGCAGTCGCTGCGGATCCGCCCACCGGCGAGCAGCGGTGATCGCGTCGGCCGGCATCTCGATGTGCCACGAAAGCGCTCCTCGCGTCTTTGCCTCGATGCGCATGCCTTCGGCTGCCGGCTCCAGGAGCGACGCGACACGGCAGACGAAATGCACGAGACGCGGCCGCTCGGCGAGTTGCGCGCGCAGTGCCGGATCGTCGAGTCCGAACGGACGCGGCAGCGCGGGCGCAGGCTGCGCGGGATCGGCGGCGATCAGCTCGAGGTAGGTGCGCGCATCGAGCCGCAGGACGAGGTTGTGGGTGCCCCATCCCGGGTGGCTGCCTCCCGGCGAAGCGGCGACGCCGGCGAGCCTGCGCCACCACGCGTCGCCCTGCTCCAGCGTCTCGCACGCGACGACCAGGTGGTCGAGCTCGACATCGGCTTCGAGCTTCAGTGACATGGACAGTCGACCAGTACAATCGCGCTCCATGTTACCCGAGCAGAAATCGCGCATCGCCGAATCGCTGCGGATTGCCGCGCAACGCGTCATCGCGCACGCAGGCATCGACATCGACGTCCCGGCGATCGAGCTCGAGCGCCCCAAGCAGGCCGGGCATGGCGACCTCGCTTCGAATCTCGCGCTGCAGCTCGCCCGGCCGCTGAAGTCGAATCCTCGTGCGATCGCCGCACAGCTGAAGGATGCGCTCGAAGTGCTCGATCGCGAACGGCCGGATGCCGAGGGCGGCCCGCTCGTCGACGCGATCGAGATCGCCGGGCCCGGTTTCCTGAACCTGCGGCTGCGCGACGACGCCAAGCGGGCTGCGATCGTGCGAGCGATCACCGACGCCGCTGCCTTCGGTCGAGGCGATCGCGGCGCCGGACGCGAGGTGCTCGTGGAGTTCGTCTCGGCGAACCCGACCGGACCGCTGCACGTCGGGCACGGACGCCAGGGTGCGCTCGGCGACGCGCTCTCGGCGCTGCTCGAAGCCGACGGCTGGCGCGTGACGCGCGAGTTCTACTACAACGACGCCGGCGCGCAGATCGAGAACCTTGCGCGTTCGGTGCAGGCACGCGCGCGCGGCATCGAGCCCGACGATCCGCGATTCCCGGTCGACGGCTATCGCGGCGAATACATCCGCGACATCGCCGCCGACTACCTCGGTGGAGCGAGCGTCTCGGCCGAACAGGTGGAGCCGGTTCGCGGCGCCGGCGATCCCGACGATCTCGATGCGATTCGCCGCTTCGCCGTCGCCTATCTGCGCCACGAGCAGGACATCGACCTGCGCGCGTTCGGCGTGCGCTTCGACAACTATTTCCTCGAATCATCGCTGTACGCCGACGGGCGCGTCGAGGCGACGGTCGACGCGCTGCGTCGCGCCGGCCACACGTACGAGGACGGCGGTGCGCTGTGGCTGCGCACGACCGGCTTCGGCGACGACAAGGACCGCGTGATGCGCAAGTCCGACGGCGGCTACACGTACTTCGTGCCCGACGTCGCCTATCACGTCCTGAAGTGGGAGCGCGGCTTCGCGCGAGCGATCAACGTGCAGGGCTCGGATCATCATGGGACGATCGCGCGGGTGCGCGCCGGCCTGCAGGCGCTCGACATCGGCATCCCCGCCGGATACCCCGACTACGTGCTGCACAAGATGGTCACGGTGATGCGCGGCGGCGAGGAGGTGAAGATCTCCAAGCGTGCCGGCTCCTACGTGACGCTGCGCGACCTGATCCTGTGGACCGGCGAGCTCGCGCAGGAGGACGGCAGCGTGCGTGTCGACGAGCAGCGCGGCCGCGATGCGGTTCGCTTCTTCCTGATCTCGCGCAAGGCCGACAGCGAGTTCGTCTTCGACGTCGATCTCGCGCTCGCGCGCACCGACGAGAACCCTGTCTACTACATCCAGTACGCGCACGCGCGCATCTGCTCGGTGCTCGCCCAGTGGGGCGGCGACGACGCCGCGCTCGCGCGCTCGATCGCCGCCGCAGACGTCGCGCTCGATGCGTTGCGCAGCGCCCGCGAGTTCGCGCTGTGTGCACGGATCGCGTCGTTTGCGCAGACGCTGCAGGCCGCCGTCGACGAATTGGCGCCGCACGCCATCGCTTTCTATCTCAAGGACTTAGCGGCGGAACTTCACTCTTACTATAATGCCGAGCGGGTGCTCGTCGACGACGAAGCGACGCGGCTCGCGCGTCTTGCGCTGTTGCTCGCCGTACGGCAGGTGTTTCGCAACGGCCTCGCGCTGCTCGGCGTATCGGCTCCCGAGAGGATGTAAATGTTGGATCGCCTCGCTCGCTCGACCTTCCGCCGCCGGATGCGCGGCGGCACGTTGCTTGGTTTTCTCGTCGGACTCGTGGCCGGGCTGTCGATCGCGGTCGTCGTCGCGATGTTCGTCACCCGCGCGCCGGTGCCCTTCGTCGACAAGGGCAATCGCAATGCCGAACCGGTTCTCGAACCGAAGTCGCTGTCGGAGGCACCCGACCCCAACGTTCCGCTGCACGCCCGGGTGCGACCGGCCGCCGGCGGTTCGGGCGATGCGTCGAGTACGGCCGCCACCCCTTCCGGGCCTGCGTCGACCCCCGTCGTGCCGCCCTCGACGTCGCCTTCCGCACCGATCGTCGCCTCCGCGCCGTCGTCCATCGGACCGGGTACGGCGCCGCCGGCGGCCGGCGACGCGCAGGCCGACGCCAGCTATCTGCTGCAGGCGGGGGCGTTCCGCTCCTCGTCGGAGGCGGACAGCATGAAGGCGAGGCTCGCGCTGATCGGATTCGAAGCGCGCGTGCTCGATGCGCAGGTCAACGGCCAGACGCTGTATCGTGTCCGCGTCGGACCTTACGCACAGCTCGATTCGATGAACCGCGCGCGTGCGCGCCTGGCCGAGAACGGGATCGAAGCCTCGGTGGTCCGCCAGCGATGAAACCTTCGCGGGCCGGCGCCTTCGTGCGCCACGCGAACCTTTCGGAACCTCCCATGATCGATGCTCGCAGACGAACCCTGATCGCCGCCGGCGCGGCGTTGGCCGGCGCCACGGCGGTGCCTGCCGCGCGGGCGCAGTCCACCCCAGTGGAGGGCCGCGACTACCGGCTGGTCAAGCCGGCGCAGCCCACCGAAGCGCCGTCGGGCAAGGTCGAGGTCATCGAATTCTTCTGGTACGGCTGCCCGCACTGCAACTCGCTCGAGCCGCTGCTGAAGGAGTGGGTGTCGAAGCTTCCGGCCGACGTCGTCTTCCGGCGCGTGCACGTTCCGTTCGGCGATCGTCGACACCAGCAGCTGTACTACACGCTCGAGTCGATGGGGGTGGCCGAGAAGCTGAACGACGTCGTCTTCCGCGCGATCCACGTCGACGGCAACCGGCTCGACACGCCCGAGAAGATGGTCGACGTGCTCTCGAAGCACGGCGTCGACAAGGACAGGTTCCTCGACACCTGGAAGTCGTTCACCGTGCGCACGAAGATGTCGCGCGGCACGCAGCTCACGCAGGTCTACGGCGTCGACGGCGTTCCCGCGATGGCCGTCGCCGGCAAGTACTACACCGCGCCGAGCCTGGTCGGCTCGAATGCGGGCGCACTGCGCGTCATTGACTGGCTGGTGCAGAAGGAGCGCCAGACGGGCAGGTAGCGGCCGTGCCCGATCGCGCGGGGACGGGTGAAGGCGCGATGCGCATCGTGTCGCTCGTGCCGAGCCTGACCGAACTGCTGTGCCAGCTGGGTCTTCGCGAGCGTCTCGTCGGACGTACCGGGTTCTGCATCCATCCGCGCGACGCGGTGCGCGACGTGCCGAAGGTCGGCGGTACGAAGGACGTCGACATCGAGCGCGTGCGCGCGCTCCGACCCACGCACGTCGTCGTCAACGTCGACGAGAACGAGAAGCCGGTCGTCGATCGCCTCGCCGCGTTCGTCCCCGAGATCGTCGTCACGCATCCGATCACCGTCGACGACAACCTCGCGCTGATCGAGTCCTTCGGCGAACGCTTCTCGGTGCCCGAGCTCGCGCAGCGCATCGCCGATCGGCAGCGCGAGGCGATGCACCGGCTGCGCACCCGGCGCTTCACGCCGGTCGACGTGCTCTACCTGATCTGGAAGGACCCGTGGATGAGCATCGGGCGCGAGACCTTCATCGCGCACATGCTCGCGACGGTGGCGTTGCGTTCGGTCGTCGCCGACGCGCAGCCGCGCTATCCCGTGGTGGAGGATCCGTCGGTCGACGCACGCGCTGCGCGCGTCGTGCTGCTGTCGTCGGAGCCGTACCGCTTCGTGGAGCGGCATCGGGCCGCACTGCAGCGGGCGGCCGGTGCGCGGGGCGCGGCGCTCTTTGCGACCATCGACGGCGAGATGACGTCGTGGTACGGAACGCGCGCGATCGACGGGCTGCACTACCTGCTGGGGTACCGCGACGCGCTCGATCGAGCGCTCGATGCCGCGGACGCAAACGGGGAGGAAAGGCGATGAGGCTCGTGCGGGTCGCGGCGTGGGCGGCCGTCGTGCCGTTGCTGTTCGCCCTCGGCGCATGCTCGACGTCGAAGGGCGTACGCGGCCCCTCGACGGGCGCCGACGATTCGATCGCCGGTCGCAAGGCGTCCGGCGGCGGCTACTACCTCGACGATGGCCCCGGGCATCTTTCGCCGGCGGACGTCGCGGCGATTCCCGACGCCGTGCCGCGGGCCGAACCGGTACTCGCGCGTACCGCGCGTCCGTACACGGTGTTCGGCCGCACGTACACACCGATGAACGCGCTGGTGCCGTATCGCGAACGGGGGATGGCGTCGTGGTACGGCCGTCGCTACCACGGCAAGCCGACCTCGAGCGGCGAGCCCTACGACATGTACGCGATGACGGCTGCGCACCCGACGCTGCCGATCCCCAGCTACGTGCGCGTGACCCGCGTGTCGAACGGCCGGAGCGTCGTCGTGCGGGTGAACGATCGTGGACCGTTCCTGCAGAACCGGCTGATCGATCTCTCGTACACGGCGGCCGCGAAGCTCGGTTTCGTCGAGGCCGGCAGCGCCGAGGTCGAGGTCGAGGCGATCACCCGCTTCGATGCCCCGGTGCTGGTCGCCCGGTCGCAGTCGGCCGACGCGCCGATGGCGCAAGCGGTTCGAGCCGAGCCGGCCGACGGGACGAGGGCGCGAGCGGTTCGAGCGGCGCCGGCCGACGCGCCGCCTTCCGCGCCGATCGGCGCGCCGCCTTCCGGAGCTATCGTTTCGACCGTCGCGACCCCTGCGCCGGAGGCTGCGCCATCGCGCCTCGTCGTCGAAACGAGCTTCGCGGACTCCGCAGCGCCGCTCGGCGGGTCGCCGACGTCGGCAGAAGCGAGCGCTTCCCCCCCGGCGACGCCCGAACCGGTTTCGGCGACGCCGATGGCAGCCGCGCCGCTGCCCGCCCCGCCGGGGCAAGGCGAGAATTCACCGGGCTTCTGGCTGCAGTTTGGCGCCTTCGCTTCGGCGGACAGCGCGCGCTCGGCGCTCGAGCGGTTCCGCCGCGAACTCTCGTGGCTCGGGGCGCGCTTCCAGCTGCGCGTGGAAGGCGCGTTGTACAAGGTGCAGGCGGGTCCGTGGCCCGCCCGCGATCATGCCCTCGAAGCCGCCGGGCGCATCCGGCGGGCGACCGTGTTCGAGCCCTTCGCCGTCTATCGCTGAGCGCTGCCTTCGGTCCTTCGCGAGCGCCGGACGCCGCCGGCAGCGGCGAGGAGTGCCACGAGTCCGGCCGCCGTCAGCGCAAGGCTGTCCGGCACGGGCACGGTGGCAACCCTCAGCCAGACCTCGCCGACGAAATCGGGCTGGCCGCTCCCCTCCGAGTACGGAAGCGTGTCGTCCCACAACGGCCAGACCGCGTCGACCTGCTCGTCGACGTGCCAAGTGAAGCTCGTCAGTTCGACGCGCCGGCCCCCGCCGAGGTACACCAGCGTGCCCGCCTCCTGCGCATCGGTGTTGCCTCCGAGCCCCGAGTTGCCGAACAGGTCGAATCCGTTCGCGTGCGACGCGGCGCAGACGCTCGGGCAGGCATCGCCGAACAGGCCCGATACGTCGGGCGCCCCCTGATTGCCGTCGAAATACAGGTTCAGCACGAAGTGCTGCGCAGGGTCGAGGTTGGTCGTGACGCTCTCTCCGTAGACCAGGAACCGGTGAACGCCCGGCGTCATCTCGATGCTGAGGTTGGTCGACGCATCGTTCCTCGAGTTCAGGAAGACCGGATTGGCGGGATCCGTCGAGCTCGAGTAGTAGAGGTTCCACCGATTCGCGGCATCGGCGGGCGGTGCCTGCGTGTTCCAGATCCAGCCGTTCCAGTTCTCGCCGGCTTCATTGGCAGAGAACACCGCCGAGTCGGTGAGGTGGGCGGCCGCCCGGGCAAGCCCGGAGAGCACGAGACCCGTCATCAGCACGAGTGCCGCCGCGATCAGGCCTGCGGTTCGATTCCGCGTCGTCGTCCTTGTCATTGTCTCCTCCCCGTATCGAGTTGCCCAGGATCGGAAGCAAGTTTCGAGCCGGAGAACGGAAGTCAACCCGAATCAACTACTTGGCTGATTCTGTGCCGTGTTGTCTGTAGGCCGTGTAAGTTTTATCGACCGGCGGGCGTCGCGCAGATGCGCCGATCGAGGCAGAGGGCTTGCAGGGCCGGCGGTCGGGGCTCGCATCAATCGGGATCGGCCTGCCGGGTCGTCGCCAGCGCCATTGCGTAGAGCTTGCGCCGCGGCAACCCGGTCAGGCGCTCCGCGACGCGCACCGCCTGGCTGAGCGGCATCGCCGCGAGCAGCTCCGACACGAGGGCGTCCACCTCGACCTGCGCGGTCCGTGCCCGGGCGCTCGTCTCTTCTTCGCCGACCGGCTTCGCTTGCTGCGCCGCCACGACGAGCACGTACTCGCCGCGCGATCGGTTCGGGTCGGCCGCGAACCAACCCGGTGCATCGCCGGCCGGGCAGACGTGGATCTCCTCGAAGCGCTTGGTCAGCTCGCGGCCGATCGCGATGCGTCGATCGGCGCCCACGATGCGCGCGATTGCATCGAGCGTCTCGCCGATCCGGTGCGGTGCCTCGAACAGGACGAACGGGTGCGGGACGCGCGTGAGTTCGGCAAGACGCGCATCGCGCGCCTTCGCACGGGCGGGAAGAAAACCTTCGAAGTGAAACGCCCCCTCGACCAGTCCGCTGGCGGAGATCAGCGCGAGCGGTGCCGAAGGCCCGGGCACCGGGACGACGCGGTGCCCCGCCGTGCGGACGTCGTCGACGATCCGCGCGCCGGGGTCGCTCACCGCCGGGGTGCCCGCATCGCTGACGAGGGCCACCGCACGTCCTTCTGCGAGGGCGGCGACGATCGTGCGCGCGGCCTCGCGCTCGTTGTGCCGATGCGCTGCGAGCGTTCGCGCACGCGCGCCGATGTGATCGAGCAGCACGCGCGTCGTCCGCGTGTCTTCGGCGGCCACCAGATCGACCGCGCGCAACACTTCGGCCGCACGGCCTCCGATATCCGACAGATGTCCGATCGGAGTGGCCACTACATATAATGAGCCAGGCTCGACGACGCCTGTCGAACCGCTCATCGAATCGCTGCGCTGATGCCCGACACGTCGACTTGCCCTCGATCTTCCCGTCGCTCGCTGTTGCGCGCACTGCTCGGCAGTGCCGCACTCGCCGCGCCCGCATTCTCTGCGCTCGCGCAGGGCGATACAAGCGGTGCGGAAGTCGAAGGCCGCGGAATCGCGTCGCGCGAACGCAGCCGCTTCGGCGCCGGCCCGATCGGCATCGCGCTGTTCGTCCCGCCGTCCACGGGCGTCTACCAGCGGGCCACGAACGCGCTCGCCGAAGGCGTACGCGCCGCGCATCTGCGCGACGGCGTCGGCACGACGGTGGAGGTCATCGAGATCGACGACGACCTCATCGCGTTGCGCGGCCTGTACGACGAGTTGCAGCAGCGCGGCTTCTCGATGGTCATCGGTCCGCTCACGCGCGACGCGGTTGCGCTGATCGCGGACGCCGGCGCGCCTCCGCTCTTCACGCTCGCGCTGAACCAGAGCGAGGGGCACACGCTTCCGCCGAACATGCTCTCGCTGGGCCTGTCGATCGAAGCCGAGGCGCGCCAGGCGGCCTCGATCGCATACGAGGAAGCAGCGCTCGTCGCGCCGCGCCCGCGCGCGGCGCTCGTGCAGGACGACACACCGCTCGGGGCCCGCAGCGCCGCGGCATTCGCCGAGCGCTGGCGACAGCGCGGCGGCGACGTCTTCGATCCGATCGAGATCACGAGCGCCAGTTCGGCACGCATGCGAGCGCGGCTCGCTCCGCTGCGCGCAGACGTGCATTTCGTCGCCGGCCAACCCGTCCTCGCGCAGGCGGTGCGCGTCGCGCTCGGCACGCGGGCGCCGATCTACGGCACTTCGCGGCTGAACACCGGCGCGGTGCTCACCGCACCGGGTGCCGGCACGCCGCTGGCGGTGCGCTCGCCCGAGCTCGACGGCGTTCGCCTGATCGACCTGCCGTGGCGCGTGCAGCCCGACGCACCTGCGGTGATGGCGTATCCGCGCCCGGCCGACATGAATCTCGAGTTGCAGAAGCTCTACGCGCTGGGCATCGATGCATTCCGCGTGGCGCGCCTGCTCGTCGATCGCGCGCCCGCCATCGATCTCGACGGCGTCACCGGGCGTCTTCGCCTGTCGGCCGACGGCACGATGATCCAGCGCGAAGGCGTGCTCGCCGAATACCGCGACGGGGTCCTCGTTCCGATCACGCCGCCGTGACGCGCCGTTCGCCCACCCAGGCGCGCGGCGACGTCGCCGAGGAACGCGCGCTCGCCTTCCTCGTCGGCGAGGGTCTGTCGCTCGTCGAGCGCAACGTCGCCAGCCGTCTCGGCGAGATCGACCTCGTCATGCGCGACGCGGGCGGAATCGTCTTCGTCGAGGTGCGAAGCCGTTCGCGCAGCGACTTCGGGGGTGCGGCGGCGTCGGTCAACGCGGGAAAGCGCAGGCGCCTGCAACGCGAGGCACAGCGCTGGATGATCCGCCGCTTCGGCGATCGATGGCCGCCGTGCCGTTTCGATGTCTGTGCCTTCGAAGGCTCGCACATCGACTGGATCCGCGGCGCCTTCTGAGCCGGGCGCGCGCCGGCCTCGCGCACGTGGCACCGTATAATCGCCGCGACCTTCACCGCCCACCTGCGCGTCGTGCGTCGCGGCGGGTATCGCGGGCCGCGCATGAGCCTCACCGATCGCATCCGACAGCAGTTCGAAGACAGCGCCCAGCTCAAGCGCGACGCGGTCGCGGTCCTCGTGGCGCCGATCGCGACCGCCGTCGAGCGCATCACTTCCGCGCTCGCCGCCGACCGCAAGATCCTCGTCTGCGGCAACGGCGGATCGGCCGCCGACAGCCAGCATCTGGCCGCCGAGCTGGTCGGTCGCTACGAGCGCGAACGTCCCGAGCTGGCCGCGATCGCGCTCACGACCGACACGTCGATCCTCACCGCGGTCGCCAACGACTATGCGTTCGAGCAGGTCTTCGCGCGACAGGTGCGTGCGCTCGGGCGCGAAGGCGACGTGCTGGTCGCGCTCTCGACGAGCGGGAATTCGCCGAACGTCGTCGCGGCCGTCGAGGTCGCGCGCGAGCGCGATCTCGTGGTGGTCGCGCTCACTGGACGCGACGGCGGGCGCATCGGAACGATGCTCGGCGAGGAAGACGTCCACCTTTGCGTGCCGCACGATCGCACGGCGCGCATCCAGGAAGTGCACCTGCTGATCCTTCATTGCCTGTGCGACGGGATCGACTCGTCGTTGCTCGGCGACGATTGACCGGCGCTCGGGGAGGAACCGGATGAACGACACGATCTCGAAGAACGCGCGCCTGCGCCGTTCGCTGCTCGTCGCTGCAGTGCTCGCGACGTCCCTCGGGGCATCGGGCTGCATTCCGGTGGTCGCCACCGGCGCGGCGGTCGGAACGCTCGCCGCACTCGACCGGCGCACGGTCGGCGCGCAGACCGAGGACCAGGCGATCGAGCTGAAGGCCGCGATGCAGATCCGCGAGCGGATCGGCAGCGGCGTGAGCGTGACCAGCTACAACCGGAAGGTGCTGCTGACCGGCCAGGTCGCGAACGAGGCCGACAAGCGCACCGCCGAGGCGATCGTCGCGGAGCTGTCCAACGTGCGCTCGATCCACAACGAGCTGCAGGTCTCGGGCGTCCCGTCGCTGAGCACGAGTGCCGCCGATGCCGCGATCACCGCGCGCGTGAAGGCCGCTTTCGTCGACGCGACCGACCTGCAGGCGAACACGATCAAGGTCGTCACGGAGGCGGGCACGGTCTACCTGATGGGCCTCGTCTCGCGACGCGAGGCCGGTCGTGCGGCGCAGGTCGCCAGCCGCGTCGCCGGCGTGCAGCGCGTCGTCACCGTGTTCGAGTACATCACCGAAGAGGAAGTGGCGCGCGCGAAGCCGCAGTCGCGCTAGCGGAGCGAACGCGCGCCGTCGCAACGAACGCGCGGGAGCGCGAGCGTGGCGCCCGAGCGCCGGCGATGAACGTGCATGCGCCGGCGACGAACGCGAGCGTGTCGCGGCGGGCAGGACGCGCACCGCTCGACGACGGACGGATGCGCCCGCGCATCCGACGAGCGGTTCGGTCCGGCGAAGGCGTATCGCGCGAAACGTCGGACAATTCGGCATCGTTTCGCGGAGCCGGCATCCGGTGATGGCATGACCAACGCGTTGATCGCTGCAGTGGCGGTGCTCGTCGTCGCGCTCGTCTGGGGCGTGTCGGTCTTCAATCGCTTCGTCGAGCTGCGCAATCGATGGCAGAACGCGTATGCGCAGATCGACGTGCAGCTCAAGCGTCGATACGACCTCATCCCGAACCTGGTGTCCGCAACGCGCGCCTATCTGGCGC
>DASWVL010000151.1:0-3664 GCA_036406255.1 Zeimonas sp. | reverse complement strand
CCGCGCGGCGCCTGCTGCGCGTTCGCATCGACGACGCCATTGCCGCCGATCGCATCTTCACCACGCTGATGGGCGACGACGTCGAGCCGAGGCGCGCGTTCATCGCCGAGAACGCGCTGGTGGCGCGGAACATCGACGTGTAGCCGGGGAAGAGAAGGGAGAAGGGGGACGGGAGAAGGGGTGGCTTTCGCGGGACCTTGCGAGGGCTTCTATGCCGCTTCCAGGGAGCCGGGGGTGTGGGTGTTGCGTCGCGCTGGCCGGGCGGTGCTCGGCGCGTGCGTGGCGGTGCCGTCGCTCGCTGCCTGCGCATCGTTCGGCAACCACACCACCAGGCGCGCTCCTCGCCCTTCGCCCGCGCTCATTGCGCGAACGCAGCCGCCGTGCCCCTCCGCGAGCTCGCGCACGATCGACAGCCCCAGGCCGAGGCCGGCGCCCGTTGGGCGCACGGCGCGGCCCTGCTGGAATGCCGGATCGAAGAGCGTAGGCAGCGCTGCGGGGGCGATGCCGATGCCTTCGTCGGCCACGGCAATCTGCGCCTGCTCGCGGCGCACCGCGAGCGACACGACGATGGTCGTTCTCCTGGCGCTGAACTTCGACGCGTTGTCGATCAGGTTCACGAGGATCTGGGTGAGTCGGCCAGGATCGGCGTGCAGCCGGAACGGCCGCCGCGGCAGGCGGAGTACCAGGCGTTGTTCGCGCGAGGCGATCGAGGCTCTGCACGCTTCGACGGCCTGCTCGACGAACGCCGTCGAGACGATCGTGCGCCGCTCGATCGACAGCCGCCCGGTGCAGGCACGTGTAGCGTCGGTGAGGTCGGCGATGACGCGAGAGAGCTGCTCGACCTGCCGCTCGATGACCGATTGCAGCCGGGCGAGCTTCTGCTCGTCGCCGGCGGACTGGTGCAGCAACGACGCGGCGATCGTGATCGGCGAGAGCGGCCTGCGCAGTTCGTGCGCGACGATTCCGAGCCAGCGCGAGTAGGGCGCCATCTGTTGCGCGTCCGGCAGGCCCGCACGTGGCTGCGGGGCCGATGCGGCGACGCCGGGTAACACGAACACGGTTGGGCTGCGGTTCGTCATGGCAGGCAGCCTTCCGCGCCGAAGATCCACCGCGCCTCGAGCGCAGATGCGCCCGTCGCCGGGCCCGCGTGCTGCGGCGTGAAGAACTCGCAACCCGTGCGACGGCGCTTCGCGCTGTACATCGCAGCGTCGGCGTGCTCGAGCAGCGTCTCGGGGGCAGTGCCGTCCTGCGGCGACGTGGCGATGCCGATGCTCGCCTGCACGTGCACGCGCAGCGGGCCGATCTGGTACGGCTCGGACAGTGAATCGAAAAGCTTGCCGGCGATCTGCGCCATGCGTTCGCGCGGGCCCGAGCGCCGGATGAGGCAGGCGAACTCGTCGTTCCCGAGTCGCGCGACGATGTCGCTCGCCCGGACGCTGGTGGACAGCCGTTCTCCGGCGATTCGCAGCAGTTCGTCCCCGACCCGATGCCCGTGCAGGTCGTTGATCGCCTTGAACCCGTCGAGGTCGATGAAGAGCACCGCCAGTCGCCGCGAAGGGGGATCGCAGTTCGCGACCGCTTTCTGCAGCTGCTCGAGGAACGCGCTTCGATTGCCCAGCCGGGTCAGCGAGTCGGTGCGCGCGAGCGTGCGCGCCTGCGCTTCGCGTACGAGCGAGTCGGCCAGTTGCGCCCGGAGCGCCGAAAGCTCGTTGCGCAGGGCGTCCAGCGCCAACTCGCCGTTTCCGCGCCGCGCCGCGCGCGCGACCGGATGCCGCCCGACGACCTCGGGCGACGGACCGGCGGCTGCCGAAGACGCGACGCGGCGCGGCGTGCCATGGCGCGCGGATCCGCCGCAGGAACGACCGGGCTTCATCGACTGACCTCCCCTCCCGCGAGTCGCGCCGCCACGGCGGATCCGCTAGCAGCGACTGTAAGGTCGCAGGGGGCGGTGGTCTGTAGGGAGGTCTGGACACCTCGCGTGAGGCGCCGACGACCGTTGCCCGAACGGCGGTTTCAGACCTCGATCAGCCCGTGGCGGATCGCCAGCCGAACGAGCGCGGGAAGGTCGCCGACGCCGAGCTTGTTCATCAGGCGGCTGCGGTACGTGTCGACCGTCTTCGGCGACAGGTGCAGCGCCTGGCCGATCGCCGCGCTGCTGTGGCCGCGCACGACCATCGCGACGATCTGCCGCTCTCGGGGGGACAGCAGCGCGAAGCCGTCGTCGTCAGCGTCCCCGGCGAGCGCCTGCACGGCGAGGTTCGCCGCCTCCGGGGCGAGATGGCGCCGGCCCTGCAGCGCCGCGTCGATCGCGCGCAGCAGTTCGCTCGTCGGCGAGCCTTTCAGCACGTAGGAGAGCGCGCCCAGCCGCAGCGCTTCGCCGACGTGGTGCGGTTGCGCCGACATGGTCAGCACGACGCAGCGCACGGGCAGCGCGCGGCGCTGCAGTTCGGCGAGCAGCTCGAGCCCCGAGCGCTCGCCCAGGCTCAGGTCGAGCAGCAGCAGGTCGGGCGGGTCGCGCAGCAGGTCGGCGAGCGCCGCACCCGGGTCGGCGGCTTCGCCGACGATGCGATGACCCGCTGCTTCGAGCACCGCGCGCAGGCCCTCGCGCACGATGACGTGGTCGTCGACCAGATACAGGCGGCTCATGCCCGGCTCCACTCGAGGCGAACGGCCGTTCCCTTTCCCGGCGTCGATTCGAGCGCGAAACAGGCTCCGATCGCCAGCGCCCGCTCGCGCATGCCGACGATTCCCAGGTGGCCAGGACGCGAGGTGTCGAAGGGAATGCCGCTGCCGTCGTCGGCAATGCGCAGGCGCAGCGAGTGCTCGTCGCCGTCGATCGACACCCCCACACGGTGCGGGTTCGCGTGCCGCAACGCGTTCGCGAGCGCCTCTCTCGCAATCATGAACGCGGCGTATTCGACGTCGGACGGCCATCGCACGCGGAAGATTCCGGCCTTCGGTTCGAGCCGAAGCTCGACGTCTTCGCGCCCCAGCGGGTGCGCGCGCAGTTCGTTGTCGAGCGCGGCGAGCAGGCCCTGCTCGTCGAGCAGCGGTGGACGCAGCGTGACGAGCACCTGCCGCACCTCGCGCACCGCCTGATCGATCAGCGCACTCACGCGGCTCGCCTGCTGCTGCGCGGGGGTCGATGCAGCCGTCGTCGTCTCGCACGCCGCGAAGACCGCGTCGAAGCCGAGCCGGATCGCGGTGAGCGTCTGCCCGAGCTGGTCGTGCAGCATCTGCGCGAGCTGCCGCGTCGTCGCCTTCTCGGTGTCCATCATTCGCTGCGCGAGGTCGGACAGGTCGCCGCGATAGCGTGCGAGCGCCTGCTCGTCGTGCCAGCGCGCCAGCTGCAGCTCGCGATCGCGCAGCGCACGCTGCACGATCGTCGGGATCAACTGCTGGTAGCGACCCTCGGTGTCCTTGACGAGATAGTTGCTCGCCCCGCCGCGAATCGCCTCGACGGCTACCGAGACGTCGTCGGCGCCGGTGAGCATCACGACGGGAACGCGGCGGTCGACCGCAACTGCGTTCAGCCGCCCGAGCAGCTCGAGGCCGTCCATGTCGGGCAGCTGGAAGTCGAGGAGCACGCAGTCGACGGGCTGCTCGCGCAGCCGTCGTTCCGCTTCCTGCGCCGTTTCGGCGTCGACGAAGACCGGCGACGGCG
>DASWVL010000150.1:0-4022 GCA_036406255.1 Zeimonas sp. | reverse complement strand
GGCAGCGACCGCGGCTGCGGCAGGCGGCACGGGCGCTACGGCCACGACGCGCGCGACGAGCGGCAGCGGAACCGGCGGCCCGGTGTCGACGTCGGCCTGTCGCGTTCGCGCGCTGCGCCCGGCGTTCCAGACAAGCGCGTGCAGCGTCATCGACAGCAGCGCGAACACGATCGCGCCGGCGCGCAAGGACAACCGCGTACGGCTCATGCGCTGCGCAGCCGCGCGATGCGCGCGAGCACGATCGTCGCCATCGGAACCAGGAAGCCGATCGCGACGACGACGAGCATCAGTTCGCCGAGCTGGCCGTAGTCGGCAGGCACCTGCACGGCGCCGCTCGCCGGGTCGCGCACCTCGCGCGTGACGAGATACAGGTCGTTCAGGTACTTCGTGAAGAGCTGCGAAGCCGACAGCGCGAGATTGGTGAACGACGCCATCACGGCGAAGTACGTCGCCTTCAGGTGCGAGGGCGCCGAGTTCGCGATCCACGCGAGCATCGGCACCATCGCGATCTGTCCGAGCGGCGACTCGATCGCCGTGTCGACGAGCGCGATGAAACGCGCATCGACGATCCCTCCGGTGTGCGCCGCGGTCCAGTGATGCAGCCCGTAGAACATCCCCACGATCGGCAACGACAGGAGCGTGGCGACGACCGTGAGCACGCCGACGATGTAGTAGATCGAGCGCTCGGCCATGAAACGGCGGAAGACGAAGAGCCCGACGAGCGTCAGCACGCTGCCGATGACGGCGAGCACCGACAGGAACTGCTGGTCGAAGCCGAGCACGTCGATCATCCACCACGTCTGTCCGGCGCCGGGCGTAGGCAGCGCACGGAAGACGAAGATGACGAGCGCAGTGCCGAGCAGCGTCTCGCGCCCCGTGGGCGACAGGTCGCGCGTGAGCCGGAACATCAGCGTGACGACGATCGCCATCGAGACGGCGAAGACGATCTCCTGCGCGGCCGGCACCTCGCCGAGCCCGACGCCGAGCGACAGCACGGCGAAGGCGAGCCCGCCGCCGAGCACCCACCAGTTCACCGGCGGACGGCCGACGTGCACGACGAGACGCCGGCGGATCTCGTCCTTCGGCAGCCCCTGGCGGCGCAGCCGGCTCCACTCGCGCCGGTGCAGCCACGACGCGAACAGAACGCCCCCCACCGAAACCAGCGGAATCGCCAGCGCGTAGACATGCACGCGGATGTAGACGTCGATCTTCTGCGCCTCGGGCAGCGTGTTCGCGTCGCGCAGCAGGAAGACGTTGGCGAGCGCGACGAGAACGGACCCGCCGATGATCGCCACGCGACCGAGCGTCTGCATCGTCGTGTGCATCGCCCGCACCCGCTCCTCGGGCAGCGGCTCGCCGCGCGCGTCGAAGCGCGGGACCGCCTCGACCGTCATCGCGTCGGCGACGACGTCCTGCGTCACGTAGCCGATCGGCGCGAGCAGCGCGGCGAGCACGTACCACGACTCGGCGGACATGATCGCGCCCATCCGCTGCGGGTCGGCGAGCAACGCGATCATCACGAGCAGGCTCGCGGCGATCAGCGACGCGCCGAGCCAGACGAGCCCCGCCTTGAATCGCCAGATGAGGTCGACCAGGTGGCCGAGCGGCATCTTCAGCGCCCACGGCAGCCCGGCCCAGAATCCGAGCGCGGCGAGGAACTCGGCCGACAGGCCGAGGTACTCCTTGACGAAGAAAGTGCCGACGATCGCGGTGAGTCCGGAGATGCCGGCGGCGAGATAGACCATCAGCGGCGGCAGGTACGACAGCCGCATGTCGCGCGCCAGCGCGAGCACGTTGCGGTCGAACCAGGCACCGATGCGCGCGGCGAGCAGGTGTTCGCCGCGGGGAGACGAACCCGGAGCGTGCATCGGCGAAGCGCTCTTCAGGAGCGGGGGCGCAGGGCTCGGGCGCGGCGTTCGCGCCGGATGTCGCCGACCGTCGAGAACGAGAGCGCCGCGATGGCCAAACCGCAGACGACGGCATTGAGCATCGCGATGCGGACCGGCGAGTAGCCGAGCAGCCAGGGCGACGCGAGCAGCAGCAATCCGATCGCGAGGTTTCCCCACTCCTCGACGATCTCGGGATAGTAGAAGGCGTCGACCGCGAAGGTGACGATGGCCACGCCGGCGATCATCGCCGCCCAGGCTGCCGATTGCGTGCCCTCCAGGCCGAGCACGAAAGGCGACGCGACGAGCCACAGCCCGAGCGCCACTTCGATGCGATCCTGCCAATGCGCCCTGATCATCGACCCCGTCCCGCGGCTCTCGAAGCAGTCGTGCACATTACCATGTCGATCGCGCGCCGAAACCGACCGCACCGTTGCGGACGCCGCGTAGCGCGCCCGGCCCATGGACCCGATCGAACCGCATCCGCCGATCGTCTTCGACGAAACCGGCGCGCCGCTGAGCGCGCTGTACGGCGATGTCTTCCGCAGTCGCAGCGGCGCGCGCGCCGAGGCGCGCGAGGTGTTCGTCGAGGGATGCTCGCTGCCCGGGCGATGGCACGCGCTGCGCCGTCCCGGCGCAACGGTCGGGCTGCCCTTCTCCGTGCTCGAACTCGGTTTCGGTGCCGGCGTGAACTTTCTCGAGACGCTCGCCGCGTGGCGCAACGCCGCACCCCCGGGGCTGCGCCTGCATTTCGTCTCGATCGAGGCGCATCCGCTCGCCCCCGACGACCTCGCGCGCGTGCACGAAGCGCTCGGCATTCACGGCGCCGACGCGACGCGATTGCGCGCACGCTGGCCGCTTGCGCTGCCCGGGATGCATTCGATCGAGTTCGACGGCGGCAGTGCGGCGCTGAACCTGTGCCTGGGCGACGCCGCCCGGATGCTCGCGAAACTGCGCATGGCCGCCGACGCGATTTTCCTCGACGGCTTCACTCCGGCGCGCAATCCGGCGATGTGGAACGAGACGACGATGCGCGCCCTCGCGCGGCTCGCGCGTCCCGGCGCTCCGTTCGCGACGTGGACGGCCGCATCGGGCGTGCGCGACGCGCTGGTGGCCGCGGGATTCGAGGTCGAACGCACCGGCGGTCACGCCGGCAAGCGACACCGGCTGGCCGGACGCTATGCGCCGCGCTGGCGCGGCTTCCCCGCCCCCGCGGCGCCCCCGCAGTGGCCGTCGAACGACGTGCTCGTCGTCGGCGCGGGACTGGCGGGCGCGGCAGCCGCCGCCGGCTTCGCGCGACGCGGCTGGAACGTGCAGGTGCTCGAAGCGCAGTCGAAGATCGCCAGCGGCGGCTCCGGACAGCCGCTCGCCGCCGATCACCTGCATCTGTCGATCGACGACAACGTGCTGGCGCGACTGACGCGCGCGGGGCTCGCCTCGCGCAACGGGTTGATCGAGGATGCAACGCCGGCCGGCAAGCTCGTGCTCGATTCCGACGACGGGCAGTCGCAGAGCCGGATCGCGATGCTCGACGCGCTCGATTTTCCTGCCGCGTTCGTGCGGCACGTCGACGCCGGCGAGGCGAGCGACCTGGCCGGCGTCGCGCTGCCGCGCGGCGCGTTGTGGCTGCCCGGCGCGCACGTCGAGGATCCGCATGTGCTGGTGCAAGACTGGCTCGCGTCCGACGCGATCACGGTGCGTACCGCAACGCGCGTCGAGCGCCTGGCGCACGACGAACACGGCTGGAGTGCATTCGATGCCGCCGGCGTACGCGTAACCCGGGCGGCGATTGTCGTGCTCGCCAACGCGGCCGACGCGCTCCGGCTCGGCGGCACGCAGTCGATCGCGCTGCGCGCGATGCGCGGCCAGAGCACCTGGCTTCCGCGCGCCTGCCTGCCGGTGCTGCGTCGGGCGGTCAGCGGCCTGGCGTGGGCGGCACCGGCCGGAGATCGCGTGCTCGTCGGTGCGACCTTCGAGGCGGGGGACGCGCTCGAGTTCTCGGCGCAGGCCGACGCGAGCAACGTGCGTCGACTGGCGCGCATGCTGGCGACCGACTCGTCGATGGCGCAGGCGTGCGCCGCCGACTGGAGCGCCGTCGCAGAGAGCGCGTCGATCGGCGTGCGCTGGGCGAGCGCA
>DASWVL010000149.1:0-6098 GCA_036406255.1 Zeimonas sp. | reverse complement strand
GCTGCCGCCCACGGTCGGCTCCACCGCGGGCGAACCGGAACCGGTCGCGTCCGAACGAGTCGCAGGCGGCGCCGACATCGCCGAAGAAGCCGCGCGGTCGCGCACGCCTTCGGCAGGCGCGGGGCGCGCATGCGAGGGGGCGCGCGGTGCATCGCCCTCGCCTTCGACCTTCAGCCGAACGAGGTCGCTGCCGACCGCGATGTTCTCGCCGGGCTGCGCCGCGAGCCACAGCACCTCGCCGGAAACCGGCGACGGAACCTCGACGCTCGCCTTGTCGGTCATGACGATCGCGAGCGACTGGTCTTCACGCACCTGATCGCCGACCTTCACCAGCCACTCGACCAGCTCGGCCTCGGCGACGCCTTCGCCTACGTCGGGGAGCCGGATCGCGCGCTCGGCCATTCAGTCCTCCAGCGTTTCGCGCAGCGCGCGCCCGACCCGCGCCGGACCCGGGAAGTACTCCCACTCCTGTGCGTGCGGATAGGGCGTGTCCCAGCCGGCGACACGGCGGATCGGCGCCTCGAGGCGATGGAAGCAGTGCTCCTGCACGAGCGCGACGAGCTCGGCGCCGAAGCCGGAGGTGAGCGTCGCTTCGTGCACGACCACGCAGCGCCCGGTCTTGTTCACCGAGGCTACGATGGCATCGAGGTCGAGCGGGACGAGCGTGCGCAGGTCGATCACTTCGGCATCGACGCCGGTGGATTCGGCGGCGGCGAGCGCGACATGGACCATCGTTCCATAGGCGAGCACGCTGACCGCCTCGCCGCGCCGGCGCAAGGCCGCCTGTCCGAGCGGGACCGTGTAGTGCCCGGTGGGCACGTCGCCGAGCGCGTGCTTCGACCACGGCGTGACGGGCCGGTCGGGATACCCCTCGAAGGGCCCGTTGTACAGGCGCTTGGGCTCGAGGAAGATGACCGGGTCGGGGTCTTCGATCGACGCGATGAGCAGCCCCTTGGCGTCGACCGGGTTCGACGGCACGACCGTCTTCAGTCCCGAGACGTGCGTGAACAGCGCCTCCGGGCTCTGGCTGTGCGTCTGTCCGCCGAAGATGCCGCCGCCGGTGGGCATGCGCAACACCATCGGCACGGTGAACTCTCCGCCCGAGCGGTAGCGCAGGCGCGCGGCCTCGGAGACGATCTGGTCGTAGGCCGGATAGACGTAGTCGGCGAACTGCACCTCGACGCACGGGCGCAGGCCGTACGCGGCCATGCCGATCGCGGTGCCGACGATGCCCGACTCGTTGATCGGCGTGTCGAAGCAGCGGTCGTGGCCGTACTTCTGCTGCAGCCCGGCGGTGACGCGGAACACGCCGCCGAAATACCCGACGTCCTCGCCGAAGACGACCACCTTGTCGTCGCGCGCCATCGACACGTCGATCGCGTCGCGCAACGCCTCGATCATCGTCATGCGCGCCATGCGGCCCGTGTCCTGTCGCGCCAGTGCATGGTCACTACACCCCCGCCTGCTGGCGCTGGCGCCGCAGGTGCGGCGGCATCGCTTCGTAGACGCCCTCGAACATGTCGCGGGTGGACGGCTTGCCGCCCGCGTGCAGCGTACCGTGACGCTCGGCCTCGCGCTGCGCCGCGATCACGTCGGCGAGCACGCGCTCCTCCAGCTCGCGGTGCTTCTCTTCGGTCCACACGCCGCGCAGGATCAGGTGATTCTTCAGCCGGATGACGGGATCGCCGAGCGGCCACGCATCGGATTCGGTCTTCGGCCGGTACGCGGACGGGTCGTCCGACGTGGAATGCGCGCCGACGCGATAGGTGACGTGCTCGATCAGGGTGGGCCCGAGGTTGCTGCGCGCACGGTCGATCGCCCACCTCGCCGCCGCGTACACGGCGAGGTAGTCGTTGCCGTCGACGCGCAGCGCCGGGATGCCGAAGCCGAGGCCGCGTGCAGCGAAGGTGCCCGAGCCGCCGCGGGCGATGCCCTGGAACGTCGAGATCGCCCACTGGTTGTTGACGATGTTCAGTACCACGGGCGCACGATAGGTGGACGCGAAGACGAGCGCCGCGTGGAAGTCGGACTCGGCGGTGGCGCCATCGCCGATCCAGCCGGCAGCGATCCGCGTGTCGCGGCGGATCGCCGACGCCATCGCCCAGCCGACCGCCTGCACGAACTGCGTGCCGAGGTTGCCCGACAGCGAGAAGAAGCCGTGCTCGCGCGACGAATAGAGCACCGGCATCTGCCGACCCTTCAACGGGTCGCGCTCGTTCGAGTAGATCTGGCACATCAGGTCGAAGACCGGATAGCCGTCGGCGATCAGCAGCCCCGCCTGCCGGTAGGTGGGGAAGTTCATGTCCCCCTTGCGCTGCGCCTTGCGGAACGCGCAGCTCACCGCCTCCTCGCCCATGTGCTGCATGTAGAACGACGTCTTGCCCTGCCGCTGCGCCATCAGCATGCGCGCGTCGAAGGCGCGCAGCACGAGCATGTCGTGCAGCCCTTCGAGCAGCTGTTCATCGGAGAGCAGCCCTGCCCACGGACCGAGCGCCTCGCCCTGTCGGTTGAGCACGCGGATGATCGAGTACGCGTGTCCGTGGATCGATTCGGCTTCGACGTCGATCGGAGGCCGGCCCACCGAGCCCGCCTCGGCGATCTTCACGTTCGAGAAATCGGGCTGGTCGCCGGGGCGCACGGCCGGCTCGGGCACGTAGAAGCGGAGCGGTTCGGGTTCGGCCATGATCGGTGCGACAGGGCCCTCGGGCATTTGCGCCAGCGCGGACGATCGTGCCAGAAAAGCGAAGACCCGAGGCGCGAGTCGGGGTCTCGTGCGACGGTCCGGTCCGGCATCATTTGACCCGCACGCCCGTGCGTCATAGCCTCGAAAGCGCCCCTTGCAGCGGGCGAAGCCACCCGGAGCAGACCATGTCGCACTACGGATTCACCATCACCCTCGAGCAGCCCTTCGATGCCACCGTCGCGCGCGTCGTCGAAGCGCTCGCCAGGCAGGGCTTCGGCGTGCTGTCGGACATCGACGTGCAGAAGACGCTGAAGACGAAGATCGGCGTCGAGCGGGGTCCGTACCGGATCCTCGGTGCATGCAACCCGGGCTTCGCGAACCGGGTGATCCAGGCGCAGCCCGACATCGGCATGCTGCTGCCCTGCAACGTCATCGTGCGCGGCGAGGCCGACGGACGCACGAGCGTCGGCTTCATGGATCCGGCGGTCGTGCTCGGCCTCGTCGACGATGCGTCGGTGCACGAGGTCGGCGCCGAGGTGCGCACTCTGCTCGAGCGCGTGCGCGAAGACCTGCTGCAGGAGCGCTGAACGATGCTCGAGCCCGAAGCACTTCGCCGCATGCTCGCCGGGCGGTTCCCTGACACGCTCGGCATCGAGTGGCTGGAGATCGACGCGCAGCGCGTGCGCGCGCGCCTGCCGGTGCGCCGCGAACTGTGCACCGCCGGCGACGTACTGCACGGAGGCGCGATGATGGCGCTGGCCGACACGCTCGGCGCGGTGGGCACTTTCGTGAACTTGCCGAAGGACGCGCGCACGACGACGATCGACTCGAGCACGAAGTTCCTCGCCGCGGCGCCACTGGGCAGCGTCGTCGAGGCCGAGTGCACCGCCTTTCATCGCGGGCGCACGACGATGGTCTGGCAGACGCTCGTGCGCGGCGAGAACGACCGCCTGTGCGCGGTCGTCACGCAGACGCAGCTCGTGATCGCCGCGCCCGCATCATGAACGACGCGACGAAGCGCAACATCGTGCTCCTGCAGGGGCATCCCGACCCGAGTCCGGCGCGTCTCGGCCACGCGCTCGCCGAAGCCTACGCGCAGGGTGCGCGCGACGCCGGGCACTCGCTGCGCCGCGTCGAGCTCGGCAAGCTCGACTTCCCGATGCTGCGCTCGAAGGAGGAGTGGACCTCTGGCGAGCTGCCCGCGTCGTTGAGGTCGGCGCAGGAGGCGATCGCCTGGTCGCAGCACGTCGTGCTGTTCTTTCCCTTGTGGCTCGGCACGATGCCCGCGCTCGTGAAGGCCTTCCTCGAACAGGTGCTCAGGCCCGGCTTCGCGATCGAAGCGGGCGAGCACGGGCATTGGAAACGCGCGTTGCGGGGGCGCTCGGCGCGCGTCGTCGTCACGATGGGCATGCCCGCGCCGATCTACCAGTGGTACTTCTTCGCGCACGGCGTTCGCGGGCTCGAGCGCAACGTGCTCGCGTTCTGCGGCCTGCATCCGGTGCGCCAGACGCTGATCGGAATGGTCGACGGCGGCGGGCGCAGGCGGCACGAGAAGAACTTCGCGAAGATGCGCGCGCTGGGAGCACGCGCGCGCTGAGCAGTGCGCCCGGCAGGCGCCGTGCCTCAGATCTCGAGCGGATCGACGTCGAGCTGCCACGCGACGCGCGGCGCCGTCGCGCGCAGCGCCGCGATCCACTCGTCGAGGAAGCGATGCAGCGTCGCCCGTCGCCGTGCCTCGACCAGCAGTTGCGCCCGCTCGCGCCCCTGCAGCCGGCTCATCGACATCGGAACCGCATCGAAGACGGTGACGCCGTCGCCGGCGTCGAGCCCGCTCGCGAGCGTTCGTGCGCTCTCGAGGAACGCGACCGCATCGGCGAGCTGCTTCGCCTCGGCGCGCAGCATCGCCTGGTGCCGGTACGGCGGCAGCCCCGTCTCGCGCCGCTCGGTCAGCTGGCGATCGGCGAAGCCCGCGTAATCGTGGCGTGCAAGGAACGTGAACAGCGGATGATCGGGGAAACGGGTCTGCACGAGCATGCGACTCGCGCTGCCGCTGCGGCCCGCGCGTCCGGCCACCTGCATCAGCGTCGCGAACAGCCGCTCGGGCGCGCGAAAGTCCGCGGCGTACAGGCCGGCGTCGACGTCGAGCGCGACGACGAGCGTCAGCCGTCGGAAGTCGTGGCCCTTCGCGAGCATCTGCGTGCCGACCAGCAGGTCGACCGTACCGGCGTGTGCGGCGTCGAGCACGCGCTGCGCCGCGCCGCGCCGACGTGCGACGTCGCGGTCGAGCCGGGCGACGCGCCGGCCGGGGAACAGTTCGACGAGAGCCTCTTCGAGCCGCTGCGTTCCTCGGCCGAGCGCCTCGAGGTCGACGTTGCCGCAATCGGGACACGCGCGCGGAACCGCCTGCTCGGCCGCGCAGTGATGACAGACGAGCCGGTAGCGCGACGGGTTCGAGACCCTCTTCGACGCGAGTCCGCGCGAGGCGTCGCCCGCTCCGATCCGGTGCAGGACACGATAGGCCGAACAGTTCGTGCAGCGGCTGAGCCAACCGCAGGCCGCACACGCGAGCACCGGCGCGTAGCCGCGCCGGTTGACGAAGACGAGCGCCTGTTCGCCCCGCGCGAGCGTGGCCTCGATCGCCGCGAGGACACGCGGCGCGAGCGAATGGCGCAGTTTCTCGCGAGCGAGATCTACGCATTCGACGATCGGCAGCGCGGCGCCGCCGATGCGCTCGTGCAGCGCGTGCGAGCGATAGCGTCCGCGGCGCGCGGCATGCCAGGTTTCGAGCGACGGCGTCGCCGAGCCGACGACGACCGGAATCCTGCGCTGCGAGGCCGCGGCGATCGCGAGATCGCGGGCCGAATAGCGCACGCCTTCCTGCTGCTTGTACGACGCGTCGTGTTCCTCGTCGACGACGATCGCGGCGAGCGCGGGCAGCGGCGCGAGAACGGCGAGCCGCGTTCCGAGCACGACGCGGGCACGCCCTTCCGCTGCCGCCAGCCAGTGCGCGGCGCGGTCGCCGTCGGCCATCTCGCTGTGCAGCAGCGCAATGCGTTCGAGCGGGAACCGCGCGCCGAGTTGCGCGTGCAGCTGTGGCGTCAACGCGATCTCGGGAACGAGCAGGAGCACCTGCGCCCGCGCATCGCGCGCGAGCACCTCGGCAAGCCAGTGCAGGTAGACCTCGGTCTTTCCGCTGCCGGTGACGCCGTGCAGCAGGTGCACTTCGAAGCCATTGCTCGCGCGCAGCGCGGCAAGCACCGCATCCTGCGCTTCGTTCAGCGGGGGCGCGGGTCGCGCGCCAGCCGGCGGCTCGCCCCGGGGCTGCTTCTCCCAGCGCGCCCGGGCTCGCTCGAAAGCGCACGCTCGCTTCCGACCCGCCGGCGGGTCGTCGCCGTCGGCCGCGGGCGCACGCAGC
>DASWVL010000148.1:0-7034 GCA_036406255.1 Zeimonas sp. | reverse complement strand
GCGGCGCGTGCTGATCGCCAAGGCGCTGTCGCACGAGCCCTCGCTGCTCTTCCTCGACGAGCCGACGGCGGGCGTCGACGTCGAGCTGCGCAAGTCGATGTGGTCGCTGGTACGGCGCCTGCGCGACGGCGGCGTGACCGTCATCCTGACCACGCACTACATCGACGAGGCCGAGGAGATGGCCGATCGCATCGGCGTGCTGCATCGCGGCCGGCTCGTTCTCGTCGAGGAGAAGGACGAGCTGATGCGCAAGCTCGGCAAGAAGCAGCTCGTGCTGCAGCTTCGCGAGCCGATCGCCGACGTTCCCGCGGCGCTTTCGCGGTGGGCGCTCGAGCGTGCGCCGGCCGGCGACGAGCTCGTCTACACCTACGACGCGCGCCGCGACGACACCGGGATCGCAGCGCTGCTCGGTGCTCTCGACGCCGCGGGCATCGCGCTGCGCGACCTGCGCACCGAGCAGAGCTCGCTCGAGGACATCTTCGTGCAGCTCGTGCGAGCCGATCCGTGAACCGCCACGCGATCGCGGCGATCTACCGCTTCGAGATGGCGCGAATGCGGCGCACGCTGCTGCAGAGCGTCGTCTCGCCGGTCGTCTCGACGTCGCTGTATTTCGTCGTCTTCGGCTCGGCGATCGGTTCGCGGATCACCGACATCGGCGGCGTGAGCTACGGCGCGTTCATCGTGCCCGGCCTCGTGATGCTGTCGCTGCTCACGCAGAGCATCTCGAACGCATCGTTCGCGATCTACTTCCAGAAGTTCACCGGCACGATCTACGAGCTGCTGTCGGCGCCGGTGTCGCAGCTCGAGATCGTCGTCGGCTATGTCGGTGCCGCGGCGACGAAGTCGATAGGCCTGGGGCTCGTCATCCTCGCCACGGCGTCGCTGTTCGTGCCGCTCGAGGTGCGGCACCCGGCCTGGATGCTCCTCTTCCTCGTGCTGACGTCGGTCACCTTCAGCCTGCTCGGATTCATCGTCGGCATCTGGGCCGACGGCTTCGAAAAGCTGCAGCTGATTCCGCTGCTGATCGTCACGCCGCTCACCTTCCTCGGCGGGACGTTCTATTCGATCGACATGCTGCCGCCGTTCTGGCGCGCGGTGACGCTCGCGAACCCGGTCGTGTACCTGGTGAGCGGGTTCCGCTGGAGCTTCTACGGGACGGGCGACGTCAGCGTCGCGCTCAGCCTGGGGATGACGCTCGCGTTCCTCGTCATCTTCCTTCTTCTGGTCCGCTGGATGCTGGCGACCGGATATCGACTGAAGACGTAGAGGTCACCGCGTGCTCCGCCGAGGGCGGATCGGGGCTCGGCGGCGGGTGCGGGAAGTCGGCCAGCGGCCCGAGCTTCATCGCGTCGCGCTGGAAGAGCGGCGGGCTGTGGATGTACGCGTGCAGCAGCCGGCCAAGCTCGAGCAGCGAATCGAGGTGCGTGCGCTCGTAGCCGTGCGAGGCATCGAGCGCGAAGCACACCAGCGCGGTGCGGATGTCGTTGCCGGCGGCGAGCGCCGCGGCGGCGTCGCTGCGGTAGTAGCGGAACACGTCGCGGCTGTGCTCGATGCGCTGCTCGCGGCACAGTGCGATCAGGTGGCGCGAGAGGTGCCAGTCGAAGGGACCGGTCGAGTCCTGCATCGCGATCGTCACCCCGTATTCGCTCGTGTTCTGTCCGGGTGCGATGGTGCCGTTGTCGATCGAGACCAGTTCCGCGACGTCGCCGTGCAGCACGTGCGAGGCGCCGACACCGATCTCCTCCGAGATCGTGAAGAGCAGGTGGCAGTCGACCGGCAGGCGCGCGCCCGACTCGCGCCCCGCCGTCGCGACCGCGAGCCGCGTCGCGACCCCGGCCTTGTCGTCGAGGTGCCGGGCGACAACGAAGCCGTTGTCGGCGAACTCCGGCTGCGAATCCACCGAGACGGTGTCGCCGATGTTCACGCCGAGCTGCTGCAGGTCGTCGAAGCTCGCGCAGCGCTCATCGAGCCGCAGCTCGACGTGCTGCCAGCTGCTCGGCTGCGTGTCGACCTCTTCGTTGTAGGTGTGCCCCGAAGCCTTCAACGGAACGATGGTGCCGCGAAAGCGCCTGCTGCCGTCGGCGTGCACGGTGACGCGTGCGCCCTCGGCGAAGCGCGACGACCAGGTGCCGATCGGAACGAGTTCGAGACGTCCGTTCTGCTTGAGCGCCTTGACCGTCGCGCCGAGCGTGTCGAGATGCGCGACGATCGCGCGGTCGGGGCTGTGGTGCTCGCCTTCGAGGTCGGCGCGGATCGCGCCGCGCCGCGTGAGACTGTGGGGGATGCCGAGCGCCTCGAGCTCGTGGGTCACGTGCACGACGATCTCGTCGGTCATGCCGGACGGACTGGGGATCGCCAGCAGCCGCGCGAGCATCGCGAGCAGGTACGCGCGATCGATCGCGCACGTCTCGCCGGTCGTTTCACCGGGGGTCGTCGAGGATCTCAATTCACTGCAGCCGCGATTGCGGGAAGAGCAGGTCGACGAAGCGTTCCGCCGTGGGCTGCGGCTCGTGGTTGGCCAGCCCCGGGCGTTCGTTCGCCTCGATGATCGCGTAGTCGGCGCCTTCGACGTCGGGCACCATGAAGTCGAGCCCGACCACCGGGATCTCGAGCGCACGCGCGGCGCGTACGGCGGCTTCGGCGAGCGCCGGATTCAGCCGCGACGTCACGTCGTGGATCGTTCCGCCGGTGTGCAGGTTCGCGGTCTTGCGCACGTCGATCGTCTCGCCGGCGGCGAGCACTTCGTCCATGCGCCTGCCCGCGGCGCGTACGCAGCGTTCGGTCTCGGCGTCGATCGGGATCGAGCTTTCGCCGTGCGTGGCCGCCTCGCGCCGGCGGCTCTGGTGCGCGATCAGCGACTGCACCGTGCTGTGCCCGTCGCCGGTGACCTGCGGCGGCTGGCGCGTTGCGGCGGCGACGACCTGGTAGTCGATGACGACGATGCGCAGGTCGACACCCGGCACGCGCTCCTCCACGATCACTTCGTCGCTGAAGCGCCTGGCGTCCTCGATGGCCTTCCTGGTCGCCGCGAGGTCGCGCAGGTCGACACGAACGCCCAGGCCCTGCTCGCCGCGCACCGGCTTGACGACGACGCTGCCGTGCCGCTCGAGGAATGCGTGCAGCACGTCGTCGCCGCCGGCGACGATCTGGTCGGGAACCCGCAGCGCGGCAGCGGTGAGGACGTTGCGCGTGACGCGCTTGTCGTCGCAGCGGCTCATCGCGATCGACGACGTCAGCTCCGAGAGCGACTCCCGGCAGGTGACCGAGCGACCGCCCTGCGTGAGCCGGAAGTAGCCGTGCTCGGCGTCGAGCACCTCGACGCCGATGCCGCGCCGGCGCGCCTCGTCGACGAGGATGCGCGCGTAGACGTTCAGCTCCGGATAGCGATCGGGACCGACGAACAGCTTCTCGTTGATCGGGTTCTTGTTCTTCAGGCAGTACACGGGCACCCGCTCGAAGCCGAGCTTGCCGTACAGCGCGATCGCCTCGGCGTTGTCGTGCATCACCGACAGGTCGAGGTACTGGCGGCCGAGCGCGCGGAAGCGGTCGGCGACGGCGCGCACGAGTGCCTCGCCGACGCGCGGAAGCGTCGACTGCGGGTCGACCGCGAGCGACCACAGGCTCGATCCGCGCTCCGGATCGTGGCACGCGGCGAAGTGGTCGACGCCGGTGACGACGCCGAGGATCGCGCCCTCCGCGTCCTCGGCCACGAGCACGGAGACGGCGGCGTCGCCCTCGAGCGTGGCGAGGAAACCGTCGTTCACCGGCACCATGCCGCGCGAGCGGTAGATGCGGTTGATCGCCGCCTCGTCCCGCGGACGTGCGGCCACGATCGACACGCCGGGCACGTCGACCTGCCGTGGATTTCCGTTCTGCAGCGCGAGACGGAACGTGTGCGACGGATCGAGGAACAGGTGCTGCGGCGCCTGCGCGATCACGACGTGCGGATCGCGCACGTACAGCGCGACGTCGCGCCGGCCCGGTGCCTCGTCGCGCAGCTCGGCGGCCAGGCGTTCGGGCGAGGCGTAGGTGTGCGCGAAGATCAGCCGTCCCCAGCCGCAGTCGACCCATGCCTCGTCGCGCAGCTGCTCGCTCATCTCCGCGGGCAGCGCGCCCCAGTGGCGCAGCGACGCCGCGCGCGTCGGGTCCATCGGGTCTTCGTGTTCGATGCGTTCGCCCGGCATCATCGTTGTCCTCCCGTGTCGTTCGCGCTGCGGTTTCGCCGCATGCGCCGTCTCACAGTCCGCGCGCCTGGAGCCACATCTCGAGCAGCGCGACCTGCCAGAGCCGCGAGCCGCGCAGCGGCGTGAGGTGCTCCGACGGCGCGGCGAGCAGCCGCTCGACGGTCTCGCGCCGGAACAGCCCGCGGTCGAGCGCGCGCCGACTCGTCAGCGCGTCGCGCGCGAGCGCGAGCACCGGACCGTCGATGTGCTTGAGGATCGGCACCGGGAAATAGCCCTTCGGCCGGTCGACCACCTGCACCGGGAGGAGCCGCCGACCGATCGCCTTCAGCACGCGCTTGCCCGTCGAGGGCGACGATGGCGTTCCGTCGCCGAGCTTGTCCTCGAGCGGCAGCCGGCCGACGAGTTCGACCAGCGCATGATCGAGAAAAGGCACGCGCGCTTCGAGTCCCCATGCCATCGTCATGTTGTCGACGCGCTTGACCGGATCGTCGGCGAGCATCACGGTCGTGTCGAGCTGCAGTGCGCGCTCGACCGCGTCCGCCGAGGCGTCCTCGGCGAATGCGCGCTCGACGAAGGCGCGGCTCGCGTCGCCGGTCGCGAAGGCGTCGGTCACCGTGTCCAGGTAGCCTGCGTGATCGCTGTCGAAGAACACGCGCGCGTAGTCGCCCACCGCGTCGGCGCTGCCGGCGAGCTTCGGGTACCAGTGGTAGCCGGCGAACACTTCGTCGGCGCCCTGGCCGCTCTGCACGACCTTCGTCGACTTCGCCACCTCGCGCGACAGCAGCCAGAACGCGACGTTGTCGTAGCTCGCCATCGGCTCGCTCATCGCGTCGATCGTTCCCGGCAAAGCGTCCATCAGCTCGGAGGTCGGGATCCGGATCTGCTGGTGGCGCGTACCGAATCGCTGCGCGACGAGATCGGAGTAGCGGAACTCGTCGCCCTCTTCGCCGCCCGCCGCTTCGAAGCCGATCGAGAAGGTGCGCAGGTCGCTCGCGCCCAGCTCGGCGAGCAGGGCGACGATCAGGCTCGAGTCGACGCCGCCCGACAGCAGCACGCCGACCGGAACGTCGGCGACCATGCGCCGGCGCACGGCGTCGCGCAGCGCATCCTCGACGAGGCGCTCGCGCTCCTCGCCGGGCAGCGCGGCGAGTCGCGGGTCGGTGTGCACCGACAGGTGCCAGTAGCGGTGCGAAGTGCAGCGGCCGTCGCGCTCCCAGGTGGCGATCGTCGCCGGCGCGAGTTTGCGCACGCCGGCGAGGATCGTCTGCGGCGGCGGCACGACCGCATGCCACGTAAGGTAGTGGTGCAGCCCGACCGGATCGATCGACGTGTCGACGTCGCCCGCCGCGAGCAGCGCCGGCAGCGTCGACGCGAAGCGCAGGCGTTCGCGCTTCTCGGTGTAGTAGAGCGGCTTGATGCCCAGGCGGTCGCGCGCGAGCGTGAGCCGACCCGTGTCGCGCTCGTGGATCGCGAACGAGAACATGCCCTGGAAGCGTTCCACGCAGCGCGTGCCCCAGGCGTGGAAGGCCTTCAGCACCACTTCGGTGTCGCCGTCGGAGAAGAAGCGGTAGCCCTGGGCCGCCAGCTCGTCGCGCAGCTCTCGATAGTTGTACAGGCAGCCGTTGAACGCGATCGTCAGGCCGAGCGACGGGTCGCTCATCGGCTGCTGCGCATGCTCGGACAGGTCGATGATGCGCAGCCGTCGGTGCGCGAGCGCGACGTTGCCCTGCTGGAAGGTGCCGACGCCGTCCGGGCCGCGCGCCCGCATCGTCTCGCCCATGCGGACGACGGCGCCGACGTCGGCGGGGGGAAAGGAGGAGTTGCCGACCGATGTCGGCCCCGATGTCGGCCCGAATCGCGCTTCGCCCGCGAATCCACACATGATCGAAACCTCGCTGGGTCGGAGCAGGCGCCGCGCCCGGGTCCTGCATGGAGAAGGGACGGCGCTTGCGAGGTTTGGTGCTGGTGCGCAGACTCGAACTGCGGACCTACTGATTACGAATCAGTTGCTCTACCAACTGAGCTACACCAGCACGAGGCGCAGCGGACACTCGGCCCCGCGAAGAGGCTCGTTGCACCGGCAGGCTCCCGGTCAGGAGGGCTGTGCGCCTGAAGAAGAACACGGGATTATATCAGAGCGCTTTTCCGCGTCGTTCCCGCATCGCGGCGAGCGCCGCGTCGACCGTCGGCCAGCGCAGCCGGTATCCCAGCTCGCGGCGCAGCCGAAGGTTGTCGAGCCGGCGTGATTCGCCGAGCACCTGCGGCAGCGCCGCTGCCTGCCCGGCCGCGATGCTCGTGCGCGAGGTGCGGGGCGGCTTCGCCAGGCCGAAGGCGAGGGCGATGCGATCGAGCCAATCACCCAGTTGCATCGGCGCGTCGTCGGTCGCATGCACGATGCGCCCGGGCCGGCCGCGGAACAGCGCCCGCCAGGCGATGCGCGCGAGGTCGTCCGCGTGCAGATGGTTCGTGTAGACGTCCTCGTCGCGGTGCAGCACCGGATCGCCGCGTCGCAGGCGATCGAGCGGCCAGCGGTCGTGCGCGTACAGTCCCGGCACGCGCAGGATCGACGCCTGCGCCAGTCCGCACCGTGCGAGCGAGCGCAGCCGGAACTCGGCCGCTGCGCGTCGCCGGGCGCGGTCGGTCGCCGGTGCGATCGGGCGTGTCTCGTCGAAGCGCGATCCGCCGGCGTCGCCGTAGACGCCGGTCGTTCCGGCAAGGACCCAGCGGGCCGGTGTCGATCGGCGGGCGCGATGCAGTGCGGGGCGCGCCGCGGCGATCAGCGCGCCGATTCGCGGGTCGTCGATTCCGCGGGGCGGCGGCGGCGCGAGATGCACGGTCCACCGGGCGAGC
>DASWVL010000147.1:0-5765 GCA_036406255.1 Zeimonas sp. | reverse complement strand
GGCGAGCGCGTTGAGCACCAGCATCAGGGTCAGCAGCAGCGCGGAATCCGCCTGGAAACGCAGATCGGACAGGAGGACCCACATGATCACGCCCGCGATCAGGGTCACCGCGGTGAACACCACCGCGAAGCCCGTCGTCCCGGCCGCGATGCGCACCGCCCGGCCGAGGTCGCCGCACGCGGCCGTCTCCTCGCGGATGCGGTTCATGATGTAGATCGCGTAGTCGATGCCGACGCCGATGCCGACGGCGATGACGGGCACGGTATTGACGTTGATGCCGATGCCCATGGCGCCCATGTACGCGTAGGTCATGACCGTGGCGAACAGCATCGGCAGCACCATCAGCCAGCCGGCATGGAGCGAGCCGTAGGACATCGTCACGAAGACGAACGCCAGCGCGAGCACGAGCGGCACGATCAGGCGGTTGTCGTCGTCGACGGCGTCGTTGATCGCGGCATTGACACCGATCGCGCCGCCGCCCAGGCGCAGCTCGAAGCCCTCCACCGCCCCGACCTTGGCGATGCCCTGCTCGGCCACATGCACCGCGCGCCGGATCGTGTCGGCCTGCTTGTCCTTGTAGTAGAAGACGAGGTTCGCGTCGCGCTCGTCGGCGTCGAGGAACTCGGCGAGCGCGCCGGGGATCGGGCTCGCCGCCATGTACGCGAAAAGCAGCCCGCCGACCGCCGAGGCCGACTCGGGAATCTGGTTCCAGCGCGGGTCGGTGTTGTGGATCAGGCCGTTGACCGCGCGCACCAGGCCGGGCAGCGCCTTGGTGCCGCCGAGCGCCGGATCGAGCAGCATGTGGTGCTGGAACTGCTCGATTGCGCGCAGTACCTCGGGCCGCTTCAGCCCGCCCTTCTCCTCGGTGCGCGCGACGATGTAGAGCTCCTCGGAGCCGGGAAAGCGCGCGTTGATCGCGCGCGACGACACGTTGTAGTCGTGGTCCGGATACAGCAGCGGTGAACCGGCCTCGGCCTCGCCGATCATGACCCGCGCGGCGAGCACGCCGCCGACGACGAACAGCACCGCGGCGACCGCCAACACTGAGGCCGCCGCGCGGCGGCCGGCCACTGCACCGAACACCCGCTCGACCGCCGCATGCGCCCAGCCGCGGCGGTTCTCGGTATTGCGCGGCGCGGGCAGCAGCCACAGCAGCAGCGGCACGACCAGCAGCACCGTGAAGAACACCGAGAACGCCCAGAAACCGGCGTAGTAGCCGAGCTTCGTGTTGATCGGCGCCGCGCCGAGCGCGAGTACGGCGATGCCGATCGCATCCACCGAGATCGCCAGCGCCCCTGGCCGGAACAAGTCCTCGAACGCCGCGCGCGCCGCGACGCGGCCGTCGCGACTCGTCTCGAGCTCGGCGTAGTAGCGCTCGACGAGCTGGATGCTGTGCGACATCGCGCGCGCAGCGATCAGGAACGGGATCACGAGCGACAGCGGATCGAGGTTCCAGCCCATCTTCGACACGAAGCCAAGGCCCCAGACCGACGACAGCGCGATGCCGACGAGCGGCAGCGCGACGCCGTAGAAGCGGCGGAAATACGCGACCAGCAGCCCGACCATCAGCAGCAGCGTGTAGAGGAAGATCTGTAGGATCTGCGGCAGATAGGTGTAGACCCAGCCGATCAGCACCGGCTGGCCGGTCGCGTGGATCTTCGTGCCGGCCGCCTGCTCCTTCGCGCGCGCCGCCTGCAGCTCGGCGAAGATCTTCTCGTAGTCGATCGCGCCGGCTTCGTTCATCTGCGCCTTGACGAGGGCGGCTTTCGCGTCGGGCGACACGAGCAGTCCGTAGATGCGCGGGTTCGCGCGGACCTCCTTGCCAAGCGCATCGAGTTCGTCGACCGACAGCGCGGGACGCTGCGGATCGTAGTACGGCTGGGAGCGCATCTCGCCGTCCTCGGTCAGCCAGATCTTCCGCGACGTCCGGTGTGTCAGGCTGGAGACGAGGTTGTGATTCACGCCCGACAGGCTGTCGACGGCCTGCGTGACGCGGTGGATCAGCGCGAGCGTGTCGTTCGTGAAGATCGTGCCGTCCTCGACCTCGACCGCGACGACGACCTGGTTTGCGCCGCCGAAGGTGTCGCGGATCTCGTTGTGCAGCCGGATGAACGCATGGCGCTGAGGCAGCAGGTCGCCGAATTCGGTGTGCATCTTCAGCGCCGGGATCTGCAGCGCGAAATACGCCGTGACCGCAAGGATCGCGACGAGCACGAGGCGCGGGAACGCGAAGATCTTCAGTTCAAGTTCGTGCAGCGCGTGGGTGAATTGGTGTCGCACGGCCTCTCCTTACTTCGGCGTTGCAGGGGTCGGGAAAACGATGTCGAGCGTGCCCGCGCCGCCCGCGACGAGCAGGCCGCGCCCCGCGAGCGAGAAGCCGCTGCGCAGGTAGGGCGCCGGACGGCCCTCGACCGGCCGCCACTGCCCGTCGGCGAGTGCGAGCACCAGCCCGTTCGCGCCGAGCGCATAGACGCGATCCTCGTGCCGGGCGAGTCCGTACATCGGCGCGCCGGTCGGATTCGGCTGCTTCTGCCAGCTCGCGCCGCCGTCGGTGGTGTGCAGGATCGTGCCGGCGAGCCCGCTGACCCAGCCGGTCCGCGAATCGGTGAAGAGCGCGCCGTACGGATAGAAGTCGTTCGGGATCGGCGCGCCCGCCTGCCAGCTCGTGCCACCGTCCTGCGTCGTCAGGAAGCTGCCGAACTCGCCGGTGATGACGCCGTGCCGCTCGTCGACGAACTGCACCGTCGTGAACATCTGGTCCTCGCCGAGCGACGCGTCGCGCCACGTCGCGCCGCGGTCCGCGCTCGACAGGATCGCGCTCTCGCTGCCGACCACCCACACCTGCCCCTTCACGTCGCAGGTGACCGCAAGCGGCGTCGCCCCGCTCGTGATCGGGCGTGCCGTCCAGCTGCTCGCCGCGGCGTCGGCGATCCACACGCGGCGCCCGAAATCGAGTGCGACGAAGGCGCCGTCCGGGCACACTGCGGCGCCGATCAGCGACGCGCCGGCATCGACGACCTGGCGCCTCCAGCTCTTGCCGGCGTCGTCCGACGACACCACGACGCCGTTCCCCCCGACCGCGACGAGCACGCTCGAATTCGCGACGGCGGCCTGGAACTGGTCTGAGCGCAGCACCGGCGCGGACTGCATCGCGGCAACCTCCTGGAGGTTGGCCGACGCGCTGCAGCCGAGCAGACCGGACTGCGCGAGCGCGAACGGCAGGACCCAGGTACGGATTCGGTCAATCCCAGTCATGAAATCCCCTTGCGATCTGCAATGGCTCCCCCTTCTGGGGGGAAGGCGAAATCTGAGGCTGGGGTTGGATGTCCGTCGTGCGACTGGGCCGATTCCGGTTCCGGCTCTGTGATCGGGGTCAGGATTCCCGACGCCGCGCGACGTTAGAAAGGTAAGGATTTCAGGGGGTCTGCCGCTATCCGGGGAATGCGGCGCTTATCCGCGGACTACGGATCGTTTCATGCGTGCATCCCGCGGCGGATCGCCGCAGCGCGATGCACAAACGCAGCGGCCGCCCGACGGCGGCCGCGCGCGGGCAAGGTGCAAGGCTCTAGCTGCGACGGATCGTGGCGTAATCCCGGACCCCCTTCTCCAGAATGCCCTTCAATACCTTCTCCGGCGTGATCGGCGCCTCGGTGAACTGGATCCCGATCGCGTGGAAGATCGCGTTGGCAACCGCACCGACCGGGCTCACGAGCCCCGACTCGCCAACGCTCTTCGCGCCGTACGGGCCGATCGGGTCGGCGTCCTCGACGAGGATCGTCGTGATCTTGGGCATATCCTCGGGCCCGAACATCTTGTAGTCGGTAAAGCTGTTGTTCTGCACCCGGCCGTCGGCGTCGTAATAGATCTCCTCGCTCAACACGAAGCCGAGCCCCTGCTGGATGCCGCCTTCGAGCTGCCCTTCGACCGCCGCCGGGTTGATCGCGCGGCCGATGTCGTGCGCATTGACGAGCTCGACGACGCGCACCTCGCCGGTTTCGGTGTCGATCTCGACCTCGGCAAACGACGCACCGAACGGCGGCGAGTTGTGCGGCGGGAAGAAGCTCACGTAGCCCTGGATCTGCCCCGGCACGCCGCCGGGCTCGCCGGTCGCGGGGTCGATGAAGTGATAGACGCCGGCACGCGTGATCGCCTCGGCGTCGATGCCGCGCGCAGGATCCTCCTGGACGAAGATCCGCTTGTCACGGATGTCGAGCTGGTCGGCGGGCACCCCGAGCTGGAGCGATGCGCGCTCGAAGAGCTGCCGCTTGACCTCCTCGCAGGCCTTCTTCACCGCCGCGCCGCCGACGTAGATCGTGCGGCTCGCGTGCGCGCCGATGTCGAAGCCGGCGACATCCGACGTGCCGGGTGACAGCTGCACATGCTCGAACGGGAAGCCCAGCGTCTCGGCGGCGATCTGCTTCAAGGCCGTGTGCGAACCCTGGCCCATGTCCGAGCAGGCGAAGAGGATCTCGGCGGTCGCATCCTCGTTGAGCTTCACCGTGCACGCCGTGTGCTCGAGCAGCATCGGCATCGCGCCGCTGGTGTGGTTCATGACGGCGACGCCGACGCCGCGCCGGATCGGCCCGTCCTGCTTCGCGTACTTGCGGCGCTTCTCGGTCCAGCCGATCGCCGCCGCACCGCGGTCGAGGCATTCGTCGAGCGCGCACGACGGATAGGTGACGCCGGGGCACCAGCCGTCGTCCCCGACGCCCTTGTGCCATTTCTTGCGCCATTCGACCGGGTCCGCGCCGAACTCGGCGCACGCGCGGTCGATCAGCTGCTCGAGCACGAAGTTAGTCTGCGGATTGCCGTAGCCGCGGTATGCGCCGGTCAGGCCCTGGTTCGTGAAGTAGGACTCGCCGTGGTAGCGCAGCGCCGGGAAGCGGTACATGCCGCCCAGCCAGGCGCCGGCGGTGAAGGCCGTGCCGGAAGCGTCGAGGTAGTAGCCGCCCTTGTAGTTCTCGAAACGCGCGTCGCATGCGAGCGGCGAGCCGTCGCGCTTGAAGCCGATCCTCATCCAGTACTTGCCCGGGTGCCGGCTCGGCGAGATGACCCAGTCCTCTTCGCGCAGCGTCTGCAGCTTCACCGGATGCCCGGGCACCGCCAGCGCCATCGCGCAGGCCTGCGGCTCCGAGATCATGCCGAGGCGCGTGCCGAAGCCACCACCGATCACCGTCGGAACGATCTTGACGAGGTTCATCGGCAGGTCGAAGAGCTTCGAGAGCTTGCGCTGCACGAGCTTCGGCATCTGCGACGAGGTCCAGCAGGTGAGCCGCCCGCCGCTGTCGACTTTCGCGACGTAGGCGTGCGGCTCCATCTGGCACTGCTTCTGTTTCGGCACGTAGAACGCGTCCTCGACGACAACGTCCGCCTCGCGCATCGCCGCCTCGACATCGCCGCCGCCCAGCGCGTGGTTCGGGAACATCGCCTCGGGCAACTGGAAGGCGAGGTTGCCGGGCTTTTCCGGCGTGAATTGCACCGCCCCCGGCGCGCGCGATGCTTCCGCGGTCAGATACACCGGCAGCGGCTCGTATTCGACGACGACCTTCGCTGCGGCGCGCTCGGCCGCCTCCTCGGTGCGCGCGATGATTCCGCAGATCGCATCGCCCTGGAATTTCACGTGATCGGTGAAGATCGGCTGGTCGTCGATGTCGCCGAGCATGTCGTGCATCGACTCGGACACCATCAGGTCGAGCACCGACGAGTTGTAGCGCTTGGGCGTGACGTCCTTCGGACCGAGCACGCGCACGACGCCCGGCGAAGCG
>DASWVL010000146.1:0-12842 GCA_036406255.1 Zeimonas sp. | reverse complement strand
GGAGGGGCTGGGGCGCGCGCATCACATGAAGTTCTCGGCGCGGCCGGCTACGGCGTCGGCGCCGCAGGGCAGCCCGCAGCGCGTCGCGGCGATGCGTTGATCCGCCTCGCAGCACTGCTGGTCGCCGGCGCCGGCACTCTCCTGTCCGGCGCCGCCTTCGCACAGGCGACCACCGACCGGTTCGCGGTGCCGCCTGCGCAGCGCTTCGTCGCGAATGCGCCCGGCACCTATGCGCTGCCCGCGATCCAGCGGGCGGGCGACGGATGGGTGCTCGAAGGCAGCGGGTTTCCGCGGCGCCTGTCGCGCTACACGCACGGCGCCGTCACGCTGCTGTCCTTCGTCTACACCTACTGCACGGATCCCGTCGGCTGCCCGCTCGCGCATTCGGTGTTCGTCGACGTGCGCGAGCGCGTTCGCGCCGACCCATCGCTGCGCGGGAAGGTGCGCTTCGTCTCGCTGTCCTTCGACCCCGCCCACGACACGCCGGGTGCGATGCAGCGCTTCGGCGCCGCCGTGGCCCACGAGCGCGAGCCGCGCTGGCATTTCCTCACCACGCATTCGATGCGGTTCCTGAAGCCGATCCTCGACGCATGGGGTCAGGACGTCGAGGTCGAACGCGACGCATCCGGCGCACCCACGCGCGCGATCACGCACCTGCTCAAGGTGTTCCTGGTCGATCCGGACGGACAGGTGCGCGAGATCTACGGCGTCGGGTTCCTGCATCCCGAAGTCGTCTTCAACGACATCCGCACCGTCGCGCTCGAAGTGCCGGCCAAGGCACGCGCGGCGGATGCCCCGCTCGCGTCCGCTGCGCCCGATGCGGCAACGCCGACGGACGCGCCGCCGCTCGGGCTGCCGTCCCTGCGCCTGCCCGGCGATGTCGTGCTCGATCCTGCGCGCATCGCGCTCGGCCGCAAGCTGTTCTTCGACCGGCGCCTGTCGGCGAACGGGACGATGTCGTGCGCGATGTGCCATGTCCCCGAGCAGGCCTTCGCGTCGACCGCCTCGAAGCGTGCGGTCGGCCTGTTCGGCCGCAGCCTGCCGCGCAACGCGCCGTCGCTGCTCGACGTCGCGTGGCGGCCGGCGCTCTTCCACGACGGGCGCGAATCGTCGCTGGTCGCGCAGGCATGGCAGCCGCTGCTGCACGCCGACGAAATGGGGAACGCATCGGTCGACGACGTGCTCGGGCGGCTCCGGTCGCTCCCCGACTACGCAGGACGCTTCGAGCGCGCTTTCACGGGCACCGGTGCGACGAGAAGCACGGTCGGCCAGGCGCTCGCCGCCTTCGAGGCCTCGCTCGTCTCGGCCGGCTCGCGCTTCGACCGCTGGCGTTTCGCGCGAGAGACGGGTGCGCTTTCGGCGCTCGAGCAGCGCGGCTTCGCGCTCTTCACCGGCAAGGCGCGCTGCAGTTCCTGCCATCGGATCGACGAGCGTTTCGCGCTGTTCACCGATGGCGGGTATCACGTCACCGGCGCCGGCTCGCGCTCCGCGTCGGCGAGGCGCATCGTCGTCCCGCTCGCCCCCGGCGTGGTCGCCGAGCTGGACGAAGCCGACGTCGCGACGCTGCGCGGCGAAGATCCGGCCGACCCGGGCCGCTTCGCGGTCACCGGGGATCCCGCCGACCGCGACGCGTTCCGCACGCCGATGCTGCGCGACGTGGCGCGCAGCGCCCCGTACATGCACGACGGCTCGATCGCGACGCTCGAGGCGGTAATCGACTTCTACGACCGCGGCGGCGGAAGCGTCGCCGGCAAGAGCGTCCTGCTGCATCCGCTCGGCCTGCACGACGACGAGAAGCGCGCGCTGGTCGCGTTCCTGCGTACGCTCGACGCGGGCGAGCGCTTCACCCGCGCCCCAGAAGCGGGAAGATGAGTGCGCGCACGTCGACGCGGGCACCGATGTGCGCCAGCGTGAGGAACGAACCGATCAGCTTGCGGTGCAGGAACATCGTCTGCGCCGGCGGCACGCGCAGCAGTCCCTGGCGGATGCCGATGTCGAAGCCGAGCGCCCGCGCACGCGACGGCAGGTCCGAAGCGGCGAAGTCGTAGCGGCCGCGATGACGCAGCGGCTCGCAGACCAGCAGGATCACGTCGACCGTGGCTTCGATTCGCTCCCGGGGATCGTCCGCAGCGAGATAGCCGATGTCGACGGCGTGGCGCGCGATCTGACGGCGGTCGCCGCCGATCGCCGCGCGCGTGATACGCGCATATGCCGCGACGAAGTCGTCGTCGAAGCGCGTGGTGGCGCCGAAGTCGAGCAGCACCACCTGCCCTGTGCCGGGTCGCCACAGGTAGTTCGCGAAGTTCGGATCGGTCTGCATCTCGCCGAACTCGAACAACTCGCGGAACACGAGCCGCTCGAGCAGCGCGCCGACCGCATCGCGTGTCGACTGCCGCGCGTTCGGCGTGGCCAGCGTCTCGAGCGGCTCGCCTTCCATGAAGTCCATGGCGAGGATGCGTGCCGTCGTCAGGTCGGCATGTGCGTGCGGAACGCACAGGCGCGGTTCGTCGGCGACGAGTGCCGCGAAGCGGGCGAGCGATGCGGCCTCGGCGAGGTAGTCGGCTTCGAGCGACAGCTGGCGCGCGGCCTCGGCCGCCAGTGCGTCGAGATCGGTCCGCGCCGGCAGCAGCTTCACCAGTCGCAGCACCGCGACGACGTTGTCGATGTCGCTGCGGATCGAGCGCGCGATGCCCGGATACTGGATCTTCAGAGCGAGATCGCGTCCGTCGGCGGCTCGCGCACGGTGCACCTGGCCGATCGACGCCGCGGCGATCGGCTCCTCGTCGAAGCGCTCGAAGCGCCGCCGCCAACCCCTGCCGTATTCGCGGCCGAGCACGCCGTGGAGCTGCGCGGCCGGCATCGGAGAGGCCTGGGAGCGCAGGATCGCCAGCGCCTGCGCAAACTCGGGCGGCAGCAGATCGGCGCCCTGCAGCGACATCATCTGACCGAGCTTCATCGCGCCTCCGCGCAGGCGGGCGAGCCGCGCCGCGAGCCGTCGTGCGTTGCCGACCGACATCCAGGCGCCGCCGAGCGCATCCTCCCCGCGCTCGACGAACAGGCGCCGGAGGCCCTCGCCGACTCCGCCCAGCGCCAGTTCGCCCGCCGCCAGTGCGACGTTCGCGAGGCGCGCGATGCGGGTTTGCGGCACGCGTGCGGCAACAGGACGCCGGTGGGGGTCGCGCCTGCCGCCACCGCGACCCGGACTGCCTGCGCCGGTCATCGGCAGGAGCACGCGCCGCTACGAAAGACCTTGATCCTGCTGCACCACATCACGATTCCGATCGAAAGCGCTCCTATGATGAACCGTCGTCCGGGGCGATCCGGCCCGGCGACGCCCGCGTCATTCTGGGCGAGCAGCGTGCGGTACCGTAGTCGCGCAGTGGTCTTCGCAGTGGGCTCGAGCGCCGCGGCACGGCCGCGGGCGTGTTCGCACGGCGAAAGTCCCCGCATGCGGGCGGCCTCCTGCCCGCGAGGGGAGCCGCCATGAACCGGACGCTTCTCCTGCAATGGATCCTCGGCGGCGTGGTCGTCTGGCTCTACGCGCTCGACCGCTTCGACACACCGGGACCCACACGCCCCACCACCACCTTCCTGCGCTACTGGCTCGCCCGCGTCGGCTATGTCTTTTCGATGCTCGTGCTGTTCCTCGTTCTCGGTGGCGCGTTCACCGACGTCGACCTCGACGCGATCTGGACCTTCCTGCGCATCGACAGCGCCTCCGACGAAGTCGAGCAGATGCCGGGGCCGCTCTTCGCGGCGCTCGTGCTCACGTCGCTGCTGCCGCATTTCCCGTACCTGAACAAGCTCGACGACGCGGTCAAGCACTGGTTCCAGCGCATCGGGAACATCCCCTTCGAGGCGCGCGAGCTGTCGGGGCGAATCGCCGACACCAAGCTGGTGCTGTATACGGACTCGATCGAGCGCCTGCGTCCCACCCTCTCCGAGTTGCAGGTCGACGAACGCTGGCTGCTCGCGCCCGAATCGTCGCTCCTGTACCGCTGGGCCCGCACCGCGGTTCTCTACGCGTCGATCCGGCCATGGGCGCAGGCGAGCGGCTACGCGCGCTACGTCGAGGAACAGAAGGCACGCTTCGCCGCGCTGCAGGAGCGCGTCGAAGCGCTGTCGGGGCTGGACGAGAGGACGCTGCGTGCGGCCGATGCCGATCCGCGCTCGCTCGCCGGGCAACCGCTGCGCAAGCGCGTGCCGAAGGAGGTCGACGAACTCGAGCAGGGCCTGTGCGACTTCGTCGCCGGTGGCGTGCTGCAGGTCGAGCTGGGGCCGCGCCAGCGCTACGCGGCGCTGGCGCGCCTGGGCTTTCCCGGCATCGGGCAGTCGCGCCCCGTGTTGAGCGTGCACGAAGTGTTCCTCGTGGCGGGCCTGATCTTCTTCGGGATGCTGCTGATCACGCTGCTCGCGCGCCGCTTCGTCTCGCCGCAGCCGCTGGCGCCGAACCTGCGCGTGCTGATCATGGTGCCGATGATCTATGCGATCGCGATCGTGCTCGCGATCTATCCGAAGGCCGTCTGGCCCTTCGCCGACATCCGACGCGTCGGCTATCGGCCGGTTGCAGGCTACGCCGCCTCGGGCGCGCTCGCCGCGGGGGCGGCCTTCGTGATCTCGCTGCTGTTCCGCTACGTGTTCGAGTACCCGGGCAACCTGATCGAGGCGCTCGGCTCGCCCGGTCGCTTTCGCGACGTGTTCTCGGTGACGATCCAGCGCTGGCCGTGGCTGTTGATGGTGTTCTTCGCGACGGTGGCCATCGCCTGGACGGCCGACGACTACGTCGACGACCCCGCGCGGGCGCCCCGGTGGCTGCGTCGCGCGGAAACGATCGGGCTTGCGCTGTCGTTCGCGCTGCTGCAATGGATGATCGTCGAGCTGCTGATCGCGATCGGCGCTGCCCCGGCCCGGATGATCGAGCGCGTCCCGACGATGGCCGCGACGTCGCTGCTCATCGGCGCGACGATCGGCTGGTTCGTTCCGCACCTGTATCGCGAGAAGGTCGCACCGCGCCCGGCCACTGCGGCGGCGGCAACGGTACAGCCGGCCGTATGAAGAGGAAACGATCATGGCAACGCCGGTGTTCAAGCGCCTCTCGCTCGAGCAGTTCGCGCAACTGCTCGAACGCTTTCCGTTCACGCGCCGGATCAACGCGGTGCACATGCACCACACCTGGCGCCCGAGGCGCAGCGACTTCCGCGGGCACGACACGATCCTCGGCATGTGGCGTTTCCACACCCGGGAGCAGGGCTGGCGCGACATCGCGCAGCACGTGACGATCGATCCGGAAGGGTTCGTCTGGCTCGGGCGCAACTGGAACCTGCCCCCGGTGAGCGCTGCGGGCCACAACGGCAACGCGCGCTTCGGCCCCTTCATGTTCGAGATGATCGGCGACTTCGACCGCGGCTGCGATCCCTTCGACGGAGCGCAGCGCGAGAGCGCGGTCGAGGTCATCGCGCAGGTGCAGGCGAGGTTCGGCCTGCCCACCGATTCTCTCGTCTTCCACAACGCGATGTCGCCGAAGTCGTGCCCGGGCAACTCGCTCGACCTGGCGCAGATCCTCGCCGAGGTCGAGCGACGGACCGCGACACGCGGCCGCGCGACGAAACGGGAACGAGCTTCGACCACCGAGCCCTTCCCCGACGAAGCCGACCTCGTGGTGCGCGAGGCAATCGAAGCACTGAGCCGTTCGCCCGGCGGACCGCCGGAGCCGGGCGACGCCGAGCTTGCGCACGCGGAAGGCGAAGTCACCGACGCGCAACTCCGCTCCGACGCGCGCGTGGAACCCACCGGCGCCGGTGCAGGTGGGAAGGCACGAGGCGCGACGATCGACGCCGCGCTGCTCGCGTCGATGCGCCCGCACCTCGTCAACCTGCGCCTGGGGCGGCTGTCCGAGCGCGGCGAGATCTCGACGACACCCGCAGACGTCGACGCGATCTTCGAGCAGTCGCTGCCGGGTGCCCTGGAAACGGCGAAAGCGCAGGGACGCAGGCTGCGGCTGCTGTTCTACGCGCACGGCGGGCTCGTCTCGGAATCGAGCGGCCTGCAGATCGCCGCCAAGCACATCGACTGGTGGAAGCGCAACGATGTCTACCCGATCTACTTCATCTGGGAAACGGGGCTGTTCGAGACGATCGGTCAGTTGCTCGCCCGGACACAGCAACGCGTGGCGCGCGCGATTCCGCGCGATCTCTGGGACCACACGCTCGATCCGCTGATCGAGGTCGGTGCGCGCGCGCTGCAGGGCGCGCGGATCTGGGCCGGAATGAAGGCGAGCGCCGAACATGCTGTGGCCGAGCCGACGCCCGGCGACCCGCTCGGCGGCGGCGCCCGGTACGTCGCCGCCAGGCTCGCCGACTTCTGCAAGGTGCATCGCGGCGACGTCGAGCTGCACGCGGCAGGGCACAGCGCCGGCTCGATCTTCCACTCGCATTTCCTCGCCTGCGCGCACGCGCTCGGCGTGCCCGCGTTCGAGTCGGCGCAGTTCCTCGCGCCTGCAGTGCGTCTCGACACGTTCCGGGCGCGTCTCGCAGGCCGCATCGGCGACGACGGCGCCGTGCGCCGCGTCACGCTGTTCACGATGCAGCGCGACTACGAACGCGCGGACGACTGCGCGGGCATCTATCACAAGTCGCTGCTGTACCTGGTGTCGAACGCCCTCGAGACCGAACGCGGCACGCCGCTGCTCGGGCTCGAGGAGAGCCTGCGTGCCGACGCGCAGATGAAGCAGCTGTTCGCACTCGGCGGTGCGCCTTCCACGCGCGCCGAAGTCGTGTGGGCGGTGAGCATGGGCGACACCGGCGCTTCGGCCAGCACCGCCCGAACGCATGCCGCGTTCGACGACGACGTTCCGACGATGAACAGCGTCGCGCGCCGCCTGCTCGGACGCGCCGACGCGGACGCGATCGTCGACTACGCGACCGCGCCGGACCTCGTTCGTGCGCCGCGCTCGTGGCTCGAAGAGATCGACTGGCCGGCCGCCGCGTCGTACGAGTGGCCGTCGATCGCCACGTCGACCTGGTCGCCGTCCGCTCCGGCACCGGCGCCCCAGGCCGAAACGACGGACACGACGGCAGGCACCTCGCCGGTAGAGCCAGCGCCCGTCGTCGCGCCGCCCGAAGCACCCGCGCCTCTCGTGACGATCACCCCGAACGGCGGGATCCCGACGCCGACCTCGCTCGGCATCCCGCCGAGCGGCGCCGCGCGCAAGGGTCAACGTACGGCGCTGTGCATCGGCGTCGACCGCTACCCCGAACCGAAGCATCGACTCGCCGGCTGCGTTGCCGACGCGCGTATGTGGTCCGAGGCGCTCTCGGGCCTGGGATTCGAGACGGCGATGCTTACCGACGCGCAGGCCACGCGCGAGGCGATCGACCATGAACTCGAACGCCTGGTGACGGCCAGCCGGGCTGGCGACGTCCTCGTCTTCCAGTACTCGGGACACGGAACCCATCTGCCGGACCTCGACGCCGACGAGGAGGACCGCGAGGACGAGGCGATCTGCCCGGTGGATTTCGCTACGGGCGCCCTCTACATCGACGACGACATCGCTCGCCTGCTCGGCAGGCTGCCCGACGGCGTGAACCTGACCTTCTTCATGGACTGCTGCCACTCGGGCACGAACACCCGCTTCGCGGTCGGCGCGCCGGACACGCGTCGCCGCGCCGCTGCGTCCGACGAGCGCAGGCGCTTCGTCGTCCCGACGCTGGAGCTGATCGACGCGCACCGGCACTTCCGCCGGCAGTCGCGCTTCGCGATGCGTTCGACGACGCCCGGCGGAACCGGAGGGCGCAGCCGCATGCGCGACGTGAAGTTCGCGGCGTGCCTGGACGGGGAAGTCGCGTGGGAGAGCGACGGGCACGGCGAGTTCACGCTGCGCGCGACCCGGGTGCTTGCCGACGGCACCGACACGCTGACGAACGAACAGTTCGCGCGCCGCGTGACCGACGCCTTCGGCGAGAACCCGCGCCAGCACCCGATGCTCGACTGCTCCGAAGACGCGCTCGCACAGCGGCTGCTGCAGCCGATCCCAGCAGTTGCCGAAGCGCTTGCCGAAACGGCTGCCGAAGCGGCCGCGCCGATCACGACGATCGGGACGATGCCCGGGCGTGCGGCGATGACCGTGCAGGCCGCGAAGCCGAACGGCCCCTCCGACGAGGCGCTCCTGCTGCAATCGACGCTCGCGGCGCTGCAGAAGCTCGTCACGCAGCTGTCGGCACGTTGAGCGAGGTCGAGGCATGGCCGCCGTCGAGCCGAACTGCGCAGCCGCCACGACGACCGAGGCCGTGGCGGCGGCCGCGCAGAGCCGCGACGCGACGACGCAGCACAGGGAGTCGTCGGCACCGCCCGAGGTGGCGCTCCCGATCGAGACTGCGCGGTTCGCGATCTCGCCGGCGATCGACCGCGTTCCGCCGGAACCGTACCAGCGCCGGCGCGACGAACCGTTGTACCGCCCGCTGCGCATCTACACGATCGATCCTTCGGCGTCGCGACTCGAAGGCGCGGTCGCCACCATCGACGTTCCGTGGGAACCGCTGCAGCCCGGGCCGGCCGGCCGGCTGTTCGTCGTCGACGACCATGACGTCGCACTGGGCACCGTCTATCGCTGCGCGGACCTCGACCACCCGAACGTGCTGATCGCCGACGGCTATGCCCCTTCGCCCTCCGACCCGCGCTTCCACCAGCAGATGGTCTACGCGGTGTGCTGCAACGTGTATGCGGCGTTTCGCAAGGCACTCGGCCGCAACCCGGAATGGGGCTTCGGGGACGCGGCTTCGCCGCAACCGGCGAGGCTGCTCCTGCAGCCGCACGGCGGCGAGGAACGCAACGCCTGGTACGAGAATCGCGGCGCCGATGGCGTGCTGTGCTTCGGCTACTACGCCGCGCCCGATGCACCGAGCGACCGCACGCTGCCGCGCGGCGTCGTCTTCACCTGCCTGTCGCACGACATCGTTGCGCACGAAGTGACGCACGCGCTGCTCGACGGGCTGCGTCCGAAGCTCGCCGAGCCCAGCGGCGCCGACGTCGTCGCGTTCCACGAGGCCTTCGCCGATCTGGTCGCGCTCTTCCAGCACTTCAGCTATCGCGAGGTCGTCGTGAACGCGATCCGACGCTGTCGCGGAGAGCTGGCCCATCGCTCGCTGCTGAACGGCCTCGCCCAGCAGTTCGGCCACACGACCGACCGCCAGGGGCCGATGCGCAGCGCGGTCGACGACGACCCGGAGCATCCGACGCTCTACGACGAAGACCTCGAGGCGCACCGGCTGGGCGCAGTGCTGATGAGCGCCGTGTTCGAGGCTTTCGTCACGATCTACCGGCGCAAGTCGGAGCGCTACCTGCGGCTCGCCACCGACGGCAGCGGCGTTCTCTCACCCGGCGAACTCGCGCACGACCTGCAGCAACTGCTCGCCGACGAGGCGAGCAAGCTGGCCGGCCAGTTCCTGGGCATCTGCATCCGCGCGATCGACTACTGCCCGCCGGTCGGGCTCACCTTCGGCGACTACCTGCGCGCACTCGTCACTGCCGACTACGACCTCGTTCCCGACGACCCGTGGGACTACCGCGGTGCGCTCGTCGACGCGTTCCGTCGCCGCAGGATCTATCCCGAATCGGTGCCGAGCCTGTCCGAGGACGCGTTGTTGTGGCATCCGCCGCGCATCGACCTCGCGCCGGTATCTGCGCTCGGCTTCGACGAGCGGCGCTTCCGTTGCGATCCGGCCGACGTGGCCGACGTCGGCGAGCGGCGCCGGCAGGCCGAGGCGCTCGGCCGCTTCGTCACGCACCCGGGGCATCTCGAGGAGTTCGGCCTCGTCGCGTCCGGCGACCCGAGACTCGGCGGCGACCGCGTCGATGCCCCGCGCGTCGAATCGATCCGGACCGCGCGCCGCATCGGACCCGACGGCCAGATCGCCTTCGACCTCGTCGCCGAGGTCACGCAACTGCGGCATGTGCGCGCCGGCCCCGACGCACCGGGCTTCTCGTACCACGGAGGCTGCACGATCCTGCTCGGCCCCGACGCACGCGTTCGCTACGTGGTGCTCAAGAGCGTCGTCGGGCGGGGCAGGCTGGAGAAGCGCCGGAAGTACCTGCAGAGCCGCGCCGCGCAGCGCTACTGGTCGATGAAGGACGGCGAGTACCGACACCGGGAGCGCTACTTCCGTCAACTGCACGAAGCCTGAGGCGCCGGGGCGCACTCAGAGCAGCCATTCGATCGGCAGCAGCGACAGCAGCCATACCCCGAGCCGCCTCCCGACGCCCGCCTGCGGCTCCCGGTCGTGCTCGATGCTTCGATCGCCGATTCGTTCGAGCCACCGCAGCTCGCCCGTCTCCTCCAGGCGCACCTGGTAGGCCTGCAGCGGGACCTGTCGATCGAAGACGTCGGCGATCCGGTCGGCGAGCACCGGGCTGTCCACGACGATACCCATCTCGGTATTGAGCCTCGCCGACCGCGGATCGAAGTTGAACGAACCGACGAAGACGCGCGAGCGGTCGACCGAGAAGGTCTTCGCGTGCAGGCTCGACGCCGAGCTTCCCATCGGCCCCGCGTCCCGCACCGGATCGGGCGCCGCACCGCCCTTCATCTCGAACAGTTCGACGCCGGCCTGCAGCAGCGCGGGTCGCCGCTTCGCGTAGCCGGCGTGAACGGCGGCGACATCGGTGGCCGCCAGCGAATTGGTGAGGACGCGCACGCGCACGCCCCGCCCGGCCATGCGTACCAGGGCCGCAGTACCCATGGTCGCCGGAACGAAATACGGTGAGACGAGCTCGAGCTCCGTCTGCGGACCGCCGAGCAGCTCGTTGATCCGGCTCGGAAGCATCGTGTCGTCTCCGGCCCGCCCGAGCCCCTTCGCCGGGTCGTCGCTGACCAGATGGGCGGGTGCCCATTCGAGCTCGAGCGCCCCGGCGAGAAGCTCGCGCACGAACGGTTGCCGCGCGACCGCGCGCAGGTAGTCGGATGCCGCCGGCGCAAGCCGCGCGCGCGAAGCGCGCGCCGTCAGTTCGGCGGGATCCGGCGCATCGATCCCGCCGACGACGCGGTCGACCGGCCACGCGGACGCGCTCGCCCAGTAGCGGTCGAAGTCCTTCGACACTTCCTCGACGACCGGTCCGATCGCCATCAGGTCGAGGTCCACGAACAGCAAGTGCTGCCCGGCGCCGAAGTACTCGTCGCCGACGTTGCGCCCGCCGACGATCGTGACCTGGTTGTCGGCGGTGAACGACTTGTTGTGCATGCGCCGGTTCAGGCGCGCGAAGTCGGTGAGATAGCCGAGCCAGCGCCAACGCCGATGCGGGAAAGGGTTGAACAGCCGCACCTCGATGTTCTCGTGCCGATCGAGCGCGACGAGCAGCGCATCGAGCCCCGCCGTGTTGTTGTCGTCGAGCAGCAGCCGCACGCGCACACCGCGCTCGGCGGCGCGCAACAACGCTTCGAAGAGCAGCGTTCCCGACAGGTCGCCGTGCCAGATGTAGTACTGCACGTCGAGCGTGCGCTCGGCCGCGTCGGCGAGCAGGGCCCGCGCGGCGAACGCATCGCGACCGTCGCGCAATGCGAACACGCCCGATTCGGCCCCGTGCGCTTCCACGCGCGGCGCCACCGCGCGACCCAGCGACGTATCGCCGGTGTCGTGCTGCACGAACGAGATCGTTCGCCCCTCGGGTGTGGAAGACGAGCAGCCGGCCAGCGGGAAGGTCGCAGCGAACGCCAGCAGGACCCCCATTGCCGGCAGCAGCGCGTTCACATGTGCGCGGGCAGGAAGGTCGCGATCACCGGGAACGCCACGAGCACGGCCAGGCGCACGATGTCGGTGGCGACGAAGGGCGCGACGCCGAGAAAGATCGTCGACAGCTTCACGTCGCGCACGACGCTCTTGATGACGAACACGTTCATCCCGACCGGAGGATGGATCAGCCCCAGCTCGACGGTGACGACGACGATCACGCCGAACCAGATCGGGTCGAAGCCGAGCTGCAGGATCAGCGGAAACACGATCGGAATGGTGAGGATGATCATCGCCATCGCGTCCATGATGCACCCGAGCAGCAGGTACATCAGCAGGATCAGCGTGAGCACCTCGTAGCGCCCGAGGCCGAGTCCGGTGAGCCACGAGGTGAGCGCCTGCGGCGTCTGCGTGATCGTGAGGAAATAGCCGAACAGCAGCGCGCCGATCAGGATCGTGAAGACAGCCGAGGTCGTGCGCAGCGACTCGATCAGGCATTGCATGAACTGCTCGCGCGAGAGCTTGCGCCGCAGCACGCCGATGATGAAGGCGCCCGCCGCGCCCATCCCGCCCGCCTCGGTGGCGGTGAAGAGGCCTCCGTACAGCCCGCCGATGATGAACAGGAACAGCAGCGCCACCGCCCAGATGTCGCGCAGCGACGAGAGCCGCTCGCGGACCGAGTGGCGCTCGCCTGCGGGCAGGAAACCGGGGCGCACCATTCCGATCAGGTTGATCGTGAAGATGTACATCGACACGGCGAGGATGCCCGGCAGGATCCCCGCGATGAAGAGCTTTCCGATGTCCTGCTCGGTGATGAGCCCGTAGACGGCGAGCACCGTCGACGGCGGGATCATGATGCCGAGCGATCCGCCGGCTGCGATCACGCCGGTGGAGAAGCTCTGCGGATAGCCGTAGCGGCGCATCTCGGGGTACGCCACCGACGAAAACGTGGCCGCAGTGGCCACCGACGACCCGCAGATCGCGGCGAAGCCGCCGCAGGCGGCGATCGTCGCGATGCCCAGCCCCCCCTTGAAGTGTCCGACGAAGGCGTTCGACGCGCGGAACAGCTCGCGGCTCATCCCGGACGAGGACGCGAAGGCACCCATCAGCAGGAACAGCGGGATC
>DASWVL010000145.1:0-2949 GCA_036406255.1 Zeimonas sp. | reverse complement strand
GGACGCCGGCCGCACGTGGCGCCTGGTCGCGCCGTCGGTCACCGGCTTCGATGCGCCGCTGGCGCTGCAGGCAGGCACGCAGTGAGCGCCACGCCCGGCCCCGGCCCGATCGCACCGGGCGGCAGCGAGGCGCGCGAGCGCCGGCTCCAGCGCATCGCGCACATCGTCATGCAGGTGCTGTGGCCCGCATTCCTGATGGCGATCATCGCCGAGGGCATCTTCTTCTCGATGATCGATCCGCGCGAACTGCACGTCGTCACCGCGTACCTGCAGGACAGCCGCGTCGCCGCCTACACCGTCTCGTTTTTCGCCTTCTGGGCGCTGTTCGCGTGTTCGAGCGGCGTCACGTATTTCCTCGCGCACGGCATCGACGATCCGACCGCGCGCAGCGACTGATTGCCCGCGCCCGCGCGCGACAGCCGATTGCCCGCGCTTCGTTCAGCGGCCGTCTTCCCAGTCGCGCAAGCGCCGGCGGTCGCGCTTCGTCGGACGTCCGCCCTCGATCGATTCGGCCGGATCGGCATGCCAGCGGCGCTGCTCGCGACGCTGCTCGCGACGCGCGACGGACTCCGCGCTCTCCTCGTACAAAGTACGCGCCACCGGCGCCGGGCCACGACGATCGCTGAGCGCGAGCACGCGCACGACGCGTTCTTCGTCGCCGATGCGAACGCTCAGTTCGTCGCCGATGCGCACGGGTCGCGCCGGCTTCACGCGCTGCCCGCCGACGACGACACGCCCGCTCTCGACCGCCTGGCGCGCGAGGTTTCGCGCGGAGAAGAAACGCGCGGCCCACAACCATTTGTCGATGCGGACGTCGGCGTCCCGGTCAGGCATCGGGGGACACCGGGCAATGCACTGCGGCGGGCATGGCGGAGCGTGCGGCTTTTCGGTATTTTAGGCGGTTGCCCGCAGCTGGCCACCGGAGTCTTCCGTTCATGTCCGTCCCCCCCAAGGAGCGTTTCTTCGAGGATTTCCGTCCCGGGGAAGTGCTCGAGTTCGGCGACTACCTCGTCACCGAGGAAGAGATCGTCGAGTTCGCAAAACGCTACGATCCGCAGCCGTTCCACATCGACCACAAGGCCGCGGAGGAATCGATCTACGGCGGGCTGATCGCCAGCGGCTGGCTGACCGGCAGCATCGTCATGCGCCTGCTCGTCGACCATTTCATCTCGCCCGCGTCGAGCATGGGCTCGCCGGGCGTCGACGAGATCCGGTGGACGAAGCCCGTGCGCCCCGGCGACCGTCTCAAGCTGCGCGTCACCGTCGTCGATGCGCGCCGTTCGCAAAGCAAGCCCGACCGCGGCATCGTGCAGGTGCAGCAGGAAGCGATCAACCAGGACGGCGAGACGGTGATGCAGATCCGCGGGATGGGGTTGTACAAGTGTCGTGAAGTGTAGTCAGCGCGGCAGCACGCTCTCCCCCATCAGATACTCGTCGACCGCGCGAGCGCACTGGCGGCCTTCGCGGATCGCCCAGACGACCAGCGACTGGCCGCGTCGGACGTCGCCGGCGGCGAACACCTTGTCGACATTCGTTCGATAGCTTCCGGCACCGTCGGTCGGCGCGCATGCGTTGCCGCGTGCATCGCGCTGCACGCCGAAGGCGTCGAGCAACGACGCGAGCGGCGAGACGAAACCCATCGCCAGCAGCACCAGCTCGGCGGGGATCTCGAATTCGCTGCCTTCGACCTCTCGCATGCGCATCGGCCCCCCTGCCGGGTCGGGCGCCCATTCGAGGCGCACGGCGACGAGCGCGCGCACGCGCCCGTCGGGGCCGGCCGCGAAGGCCTTGGTGCCGATCGCCCAGTCGCGCTCGCAACCTTCCTCGTGCGAGGACGACGTGCGCAGCTTGTAGGGCCAGTAGGGCCAGGTCAGCTCGCGCCGTTCCTGCAGCGGCGGCTGCGGCATCAGCTCGAGCTGCGTGACCGACGACGCTCCCTGCCGGTTGCTCGTGCCGACGCAGTCGGAACCGGTGTCGCCCCCGCCGATCACGACGACGCGACGGCCCGCCGCGCTGATCCGAACGCCGGACGCGTCGCCGGCGACCACGCGGTTCTGCTGCGGCAGGAACTCCATCGCGAAGTGCACGCCTTCGAGTTCGCGCCCCGGCACCGGCAGGTCGCGCGGCTGCTCGGCCCCCGCGGCGAGCACGACCGCTTCGAACTCTTCGAGCAGCGCTTCGGGCGCCGCCGACTCGTGCGACAGGTCCAGCACGCCATGCGGGGGCGCCTCGCGCCCGACGAACACGCCGGTGCGAAAGCGCACCCCTTCGGCGTGCATCTGCGCCACGCGACGATCGATGTGCCGCTTCTCGAGCTTGAAGTCGGGAATCCCGTAGCGAAGCAACCCGCCCGGGCGGTCGTTGCGCTCGAACACGGTGACGTCGTGCCCGGCGCGCGCGAGCTGCTGCGCGCAGGCGAGGCCCGCCGGTCCGGAGCCGATGATGGCGACACGCCGGCCGGTGCGCTGCGCCGCCGGCTGCGGCACGACCCAGCCCATCTCCCATCCCTTGTCGATGATCGCGTGCTCGATCGACTTGATGCCGACCGGGTCGTCGTTGATGTTCAGCGTGCACGCCGCTTCGCAGGGCGCCGGGCAGATGCGTCCCGTGAACTCGGGGAAGTTGTTCGTCGAAAGCAGAACGTCGAGCGCGCGCTTCCAGTCACCCCGGTACACGAGGTCGTTCCAGTCGGGGATGATGTTGTTGACCGGGCATCCGGTCTGGCAGAAAGGAACCCCGCAATCCATGCAACGCGCGCCCTGGCGGGCTGCCGCGTCGTCGGGCAGGCGCGCGATGAACTCGCGGAAGTGCCGCACGCGCGACTGCGCTTCCTCGGCCGCCTCGTGCAGCCGCTCGAACTCGAGGAATCCGGTGATCTTTCCCATGGTCTCGTTGCTTCGCGGTGGCGCTGCGTGGATCGGGTTCAGGCGGCGGTGGCGCGCACGCGTC
>DASWVL010000144.1:0-6032 GCA_036406255.1 Zeimonas sp. | reverse complement strand
CACGGCCCGCTCAACGCCATGGAGTTCTCCGAGTTCGTCAGCGCCGTGCAGGCGATCGCCGAATCGCTGTCGGCGCGCGCCGAGATGCCGGCGATGGGGCCGGTGCTGGCGCGTGCACGCGACCTCGATTCCACCTGCGCGCAACTCGACGTGCAGATCGGCGTGAACGTCGAGGCGCCCGAGGCGGTCGAGCCTGCGCAGCTCGCCGTGCTCGCGCCGGCGCTCTCGCTCGTCGAGCGGGGCAGCCATCGCTACGTGCGTCCCGGGCCGCAGGGCGAGCCGCTGTTCTCGCTCGGCTTCTCCGATTCACCGAGCCGGCTCACCTTCCTGCTCGACGTTCCGCGCGTGCCGGCGTCGCTGGAGCCCTTCGCGCGCATGGTCCAGGCGGCCGGCGCCTGCGCGCAGCGCCTCGACGCCCGACTGGTCGACGACTCCGGCAAGTCGCTGACGCAGGCCTCGCTCGCGCAGATCGCCCGGCAGCTCGAGCAGCGATACGAATCGCTCGAGGCGATCGGGCTGCCGGCCGGGTCGACGCTGGCCTGCAAGGTGTTCAACTGAGCACGGCCACGCGGCCGGGCACTGCCGACATGCGAGCGGAGACTGCGCGCGAACGCGCCGCGCAACTGCGCGAGCAGATCGCCCGCTACGATCACGAGTACTACGTGCTCGACGCGCCGAGCGTGCCCGACGCGGAGTACGACCGCCTGATTCGCGAGCTGCAGGCGCTCGAGCGCGCAGATCCGTCGCTCGTCGTCGCCGACTCGCCCACCCAGCGGGTCGCGGGCGCACCGAGCGCTTCCTTCGCTCCCGTTCGGCACTCGGTGCCGATGCTGTCGCTGGCGAACGCCCTGGACGAGGACGAGGTGCGCGCGTTCGACCGCCGCGTCCGGGAGCGACTGCGCGAGCTTGCGTTTCCGGTGGAGGCTCTCGCATACGCGATGGAGCCGAAATACGACGGCCTGGCGATCGAGTTGCGGTACGAGCGGGGCATGCTCGTGCGCGCGGCTACGCGCGGCGACGGCACGACCGGCGAGGACGTCACCGCCAACGTGCGCACGATCCGCGCCGTTCCGCTGCGGCTGGCCGGTGCCACGCCCGAGGTGCTCGAGGTGCGCGGCGAGGTGCTGCTGTTCCGGCGCGATTTCGAGCGCATCAACGAGCGGCAGCGTGCGGCAGGCGAGCGCGAGTTCGTCAATCCGCGCAACGCGGCCGCCGGCAGCCTGCGCCAGCTCGATCCGTCGATCAGCGCGCGGCGGCCGCTGCGCTTCTTCGCCTATGGACTCGGCGAGACGCGGGGCATCGAGCTGCCGCCGACGCAGAGCGAGCTGCTCGACTGGTTCGCGGCAAGCGGCTTTCCGGTGTCGGCGGAGCGCGCGATCGCCCGCGACGTCGAGGGCCTGCTCGCGTTCCATTCCGCACTGCTCGTGCGCCGAAGGCAGTTGCCCTACGACATCGATGGCGTCGTCTACAAGATCGACCGCCGCGACTGGCAGGACGCGATCGGTACCGTCGCGCGGGCGCCGCGCTTCGCGGTCGCGCACAAGTTTCCGCCCGAGGAGGCGGTCAGCGAACTGATCGACATCGAGGTGCAGGTCGGGCGCACGGGTAAGCTCACTCCCGTTGCGCGCCTGCGTCCCGTGTTCGTCGGGGGCGTCACCGTCACGAGCGCGACGCTGCACAACGAGGACGAGATCCGGCGCAAGGACCTGCGGATCGGCGACCAGATCGTGGTGCGTCGGGCGGGCGACGTCATACCCGAGGTCGTGCGGGCGCTCGTCGAGCGACGCGACGACGGTTTGCCACGACGCGAGTTCCGGATGCCGACGCGCTGTCCGGTCTGCGATTCCGCGGTCGCTCGCGAAGAGGGCGAGAAGGACGCGCGTTGCGTCGCCGGCCTGTACTGCCCCGCCCAGCGCAAGCAGGCGCTGCTGCATTTCGCCCAGCGGCGTGCGATGGACATCGACGGACTCGGCGACCGACTCGTCGAGCAGCTCGTCGACTCGGGCCGCGTGCGAACGCCCGCCGATCTCTACGCGCTCGACGTACCCACGCTCGCCGCGCTCGATCGCATGGGCGAGAAGTCGGCCGCGAACCTCGTCGCCGCGATCGATCGTTCCAGGCACACCACCTTCGCGCGTTTCCTGTACGCGCTCGGCATCCGCCATGTCGGCGAGGAAGTCGCGCGCCTGCTCGCCGCCCGCTATGGCGACGTCGACGCGCTGCTCGACGAGGACTGGGCCGCGCTCGCCGCGCGCAAGGCCGCGGTGCAGAAGGAGAACGTGCGCCGGCGTGCGCGCGGCGAGGCCGTCGAGCCCGTACCCCTCGAAGGAGTGGGTCCGGAGATCGTCGCGAGCCTGCAGCGGTTCTTCGGCGAGTCGCACAACCGTTCGGTCGTCGACGCGCTGCTCGCCGCGGGCATCGAATGGCCGCGCACGACCGCCGGGGCGGCCGCGCAGCCGCGTCCGTCCGGATCGGCGATCGCCGGACGCTCCTTCGTCGTCACCGGAACGCTGCCGACGATGTCGCGCGACGAGGCGCACGACTGGATCCGGCGTCACGGCGGCTCGGTCGCGTCGTCGGTCTCGCGCAAGACGGATTTCGTCGTCGCCGGGGAGGCGGCGGGAAGCAAGCTCGCGCGGGCGCGTGAACTCGGCATCCCCGTCCTCGACGAAGCGGCGCTGCTGCGCATGACGGCGCCCGAAACGGAGGTATGAACGACATGCTCGCGATCATCGGCGGCACCGGACTCGCCCGGCTCGCCGGGTTGCAGGACGCACGACGCGAAGTGGTGCGAACGCCCTACGGCGACCCCTCGTGCGCATTGACCTTCGGCCACATCGACGGCACGCCGATCGTCTTCCTCGCCCGCCACGGCTACGGACACACGATCGCGCCGCACGAGATCAACTACCGCGCCAACATCTGGGCACTGCAGGAGGTCGGTGTCGAGCGCGTGATCGCCGTCGCCACCGTCGGCGGCATCCGCGGCGACTGCGGGCCCGGCGCGCTCGTCGTGCCCAGCCAGATCATCGACTACACGAGCGGTCGCCACGGCAGCTACTTCGAAGGCGCCGAGCAGCCGGTGACGCATATCGACTTCACCGAACCCTACGATGCCGAGACGCGACAGAGACTGATCGCCGCGGGGCTTCGCGCGCGGCAGGCGCTGATCGACGGCGCCACCTACGGGTGCACGCAGGGGCCCCGGCTGGAGACGGCAGCCGAGATCGCCCGCCTGGAACGCGACGGCTGCTGCATCGTCGGGATGACCGGAATGCCCGAAGCCGCGCTCGCGCGCGAGCTGCAACTGCCGTATGCCGCGTTGTGCGTCGTCGCCAACCACGCAGCAGGCAAGGGCTCGAGCCGCATCGCGATCTCCCTCGAAGGCATCCGGCGCGTGCTCGACGGCGCAATGGAATCGGTGCGCGTGGTGCTGGAGGAGGCGGTGCGCTGAGTGAAGGGAAGGGAGAAGGGGGGAGAGGGAAGGGGAACAGCCCCGACCTCCGCAGCCGAGGCTTTTCCCCTTCCCCCTTCTCCCTTCTCCCTTCTCCCTTCCCCCCTCAGACGCGCAACGCCTCCAGAAGCTCGGTCTGGAACTGCCGCGACTCGCGCGGGCGCTCGAGTGCGTCACCGTCGATCAGGAACACGTCCTCGACGCGTTCGCCGAGCGTGGTGATGCGCGCGGTCTGCACGTTGATGCGGTAGCGCGCGAGAACGCGCGCGATGCGGTACAGCAGGCCGGTGCGGTCGTTCGCGACGATCGACAGCAGGTAGCTGCCGCCGCGCTCGTCGGCCTGCAGCTCGAGTGAGGGTTCGATCGGGAAGTGGCGCGAGCGCCGCGAGCTGCGCCCCTCCACCGGCGGGGCCAGCTCGGCGCGCCCGGCCAGCCGCCGCTCGAGTTCTTCCTGCACCTTGCCCAGCGCGTCGCCGCGCTGCGCGACGACGTCGGGGTCGACGAGCACGAAGGTGTCGAGCGCGTAGCCGTGCCGGGTCGTGTGGATGCGCGCTTCGAGCACCGACAGCCGGCGGCTGTCGAAGTACCCGCAGATGCGCGCGAACAGGTCGGGCTGGTCGGGGAGGTAGACGACGACCTCGAAGCCCTCGCCGACGGGCGACAGGCGCGAGCGCACGACCGGCACGCGGGTGTCGACATGCGCGTGCAGCATTCGCACGTGCCAGGCGACGTCCTGCGCGTCGTGCCGCAGGAAATAGGGAACGTCGAGCTGCTGCCAGAAGCGCGAATAGCGCTGCGGATCGAGCCCGTACAGCGACAGCACGTGCGCGGCGTCGCGCCGCACGGCTTCCACGCGCGTATGCGTCGACGGCGCGTGTCCCTGCAGTGCACGCAGCGTCGCGAAGAACAGGTCCTCGAGCAGCTTGCCCTTCCACGCGTTCCACACCTTCGGGCTCGTCCCGCGGATGTCGGCGACCGTGAGCAGGTAGAGTGCGACCAGGCGTCGCTCGCTGCCGACGAGCGCGGCGAAACGCGCCACCACCTCGGGGTCGCCCGGATCCTGCTTCTGCGCGACCGACGACAGCGTCAGGTGGTGCAGCACGAGGAACTCGACGAGGGCGGTGTCGTCGTCGGACAGCGCGTGATCGCGGCAGAAGCGACGCGCATCGATCCTGCCGAGCGTGGAGTGGTCGCCTCCGCGGCCTTTCGCGATGTCATGGAACAGCGCGGCGACGTACAGCAGCCACGGCCGCGCGAAACCGGCCATCAGCTCGCTGCACAGCGGGTACTCGTGCGCATGCTCGGGCATCGCGAAACGACGCAGGTTTCGCACGACCATCAGGATGTGCTGGTCCACGGTGTAGACGTGGAACAGGTCGTGCTGCATCCGCCCGACGATGCGGCGGAACGGCGGCAGGTAGTGCCCGAGGATCGACCACTGGTTCATCCGCCGCAATTCATGCGTGATGCCGCGCGGCGCCTGCAGGATCTGCAGGAACAGCGCCCGATTCGCCGGGTCGCGCCGGAATGCGGCGTCGATGCGCGTGCGCGCGTTCCACAACGCCCGCAGCGTGGGGGTGGCGATGCCGCCGAGCTGCGGGTTCGCCTGCATCGTGCGGAACGCGCGCAGGATCGACGAGGGCTCGCGCTCGAAGCACTCGGGGTCGACTGCGTCGAGCAGCCCGTGCACGTTGCGGAACAGCGCGTCGATCGGTTCACCCTTCGCGTCGCGCACCGGCAGGATCGTCGAGCGAAGGTTCTGCAGCACGATCGTGTTCAGCTGGACGACGGCCTTCGCCGCCCAGTAGTAGCGCTGCATAAGCTCTTCCGAAGCGCGCCGCGCGTCGTCGCCGCCCAGTCCGAGCGCGCGCGACACCTGCGCCTGCAGGTCGAAGACAAGCCGATCCTCGTGGCGGTCGGCGACGACGTGCAGCATCGCGCGGATGCGCTTCAGTCGCCGCTCGTTGCGTCGCAGCTGTGCCGCCTCGCGGTCGGTGATGATTCCGTGCGCGGCGAGTTCGTGCCAGCGGCGCCCGAGGCCGGCGGCGCGCGCGATCCAGACGAGCAGCTGCAGGTCGCGCGGGCCGCCCGGGCTTTCCTTCGTGTTCGGCTCGAGGCTGTACGGGGTGTCGTCGTACTTCGCATGGCGCTGTCGCATCTCGACCAGCTTGGCCGAGAAGAACGCGGCCGGATCGAGGATCGCACCAAGCCGCGCCATCGCTTCGTTGCAGCGCTGCCGGCTGCCGGCGAGCCAGCGCATCTCCAGCAGGCTCGTCTGCACCGTCACGTCGGCGCGTGCCTCGGTGACGCACTCGTCGATGCTGCGCACGCTGTGGCCGATCGGCAGTCCGCAGTCCCAGCACGCGCCGATGAACGATTCGATGCGCGCGGCATGTTCCGGCTCGATCGCGCCGGGCGTCAGCACCATCAGGTCGACGTCGGAATGCGGGAACTGCTCGCGTCGTCCGAAGCCGCCGACCGCGACGAGCGAGGCGTGGCGGCCGGGCGCGTGCAGGCGCCAGAGCCCGCGCAGCGCGCGATCGGTGGCCGCGGTGAGCGCGCGCGCGAGCGCGTCGGG
>DASWVL010000143.1:0-4433 GCA_036406255.1 Zeimonas sp. | reverse complement strand
CGGCGAGCCGGGCGACGTCGATGCGCAGGCCGTCGTCGCTGCGTTGCGCGACGCCGGCGCGCAGGCGCTCGTCCACGGGCACACGCATCGGCCCGCGCTGCATCGGCACGAGGTCGACGGCGACGTGCGCGAGCGCTGGGTGCTGCCCGACTGGCATGCGGGGCATGCCGGCGAGCCGGCGCGCGGGGGGTTCCTGCGCGTCGATCGCCGCGGCTGGCGAATGCTTGGCTGAGCCCGGGCGCGCTATTCGACCATGCGGTTCAGCGCGCCGATGTCGAGCGGCTCGCCATGGTCGCAGACGTCGGCCCCCATCCGTGCGAGGCACGCCTGCAGTTGCTCGATCAGGCGATCCTGCTCGGCGACGTGGTCGATCAGCATGTGCAGCGCGAGCGACAGCGGATCGTCGGCCCCCTGCGTGATCGCGTAGGCCGAGAAACCCATCTTCGCGGCCTGCGCCTCGCGACGCCGGTCGGCATCCTCGACGATCATCCGGGCGGGTATGCCGAGCGCCGTGGCGCCGGCAGGCACTTCCTTGATCACGACCGAATTCGAGCCGATGCGCGCGCCGTCACCGACGGTGAACGGCCCGAGAACCTTCGCGCCGGCCCCGACGATCACTGCGCGACCGAGGGTCGGGTGGCGCTTGCCGCGCGCAAGAGAGGTTCCGCCGAGCGTGACGCCCTGGTAGATCGTGCAGTCGTCGCCGACCTCGGCCGTCTCGCCGATGACGACGCCCATCCCGTGGTCGATGAACACGCGTCGCCCGATGCGCGCGCCGGGATGGATCTCGATGCCGGTGAGCCAGCGCGAGAAATGCGAGACGCAGCGCGCGAGCGTGCGCAGGCCCGCGTTCCACAACCCGTGCGCACCCCGGTGCAGCCACAGCGCGTGCACGCCCGGATAGCACAGCAGCACTTCGAGCGCCGACCGCGCAGCGGGGTCCTTCCCCTGCACGGCGGCGATGTCTTCCCGCATTCGCGCGAACATTCGCGTTTTCTCCGATGGCTTCCGGCGGCCGCGTCGCCGCACCGACGGCGCAGCCGTCGAGCGAGGGCGCCCCGCCTGCAGATGTCAAGTTTATTCGGATTCCGTCTCGCCCGACGGCGCCGACGGACGTACGGGACCGCGCGTGCCGGCGGCGTACGGATTCACGCACGCCTTCTCGATCTGCGTGCACACGCCGCGCAGCAGCTCGACCTCCTCGACTTCGAGCCGGGCACGCGAGAACAGCCGGCGCAGGCGCGGCATCAGCTTCTTCGGGTGCCGCGGGTCGAGAAAACCGATGCGCACCAGCGCACGCTCCAGGTGTGCGTACAGCGCCTCGATCTGCTCGTGCGCCGCGAGGCGCGACGACGCGGCCATCGGCGCCTGCCGCGCGTGCAATCGCTCGTGCGCGCGCAGGCAGTAGGCGACGATCTGCACCGCCTGCGCGAGATTCAGCGAAGCGTAGTCGGTGCCGCCCGGAATGCTGCAGACGCGCTGGCATTGCCCGACCGCTTCGATCGATAGCCCGTTGCGCTCGGCGCCGAAGACGAAGGCGACCTGCGCCGACGCATCGGCGCTCGTTTCGTCGAAGGCGAGCGCAGCGATCGACTCGGGCGGCTGCGGCGCCGGGCCGAACTCGCGCGTGTCGGCGCTGACCGCCACGGCGAGGCTGCAGGGCGCGAGCGCCTGTGCCAGCGACTCGAAGACCCGCGAGTGCTCGAGCACGTCGAGTGCGCCACTCGCACGCGCGACGGCTTCGGGATGCTGCGCGACGTGCACGCTGCGCGGCGCGACGAGAACCAGCTCGCGAAGACCCATCACGCGCATCGCGCGCGCGGCGGCGCCGACGTTGCCGGGGTGGCTCGTGCCGACGAGGACGAAACGGATGCGCGACAGCCATTGCGGCGCAGGCGCATGGAGAGTGCTCAGGGCCATCCCGTACAATCGAGGGTTCTTCGCAGGGGTTCGTCCAGATGCATCCGATGCTCAACGTCGCGGTTCGCGCGGCCCGCCGCGCGGCGCGAATCATCAATCGGGCGAGCCTCGATCTCGACACCCTCGCCGTCGCCCGCAAGCAGCGAAACGACTTCGTCACCGAGGTGGATCACGCATCGGAGAAGGCGATCATCGAGACGCTGCTCGGTGCCTACCCCGATCATACGATCCTCGGCGAGGAATCCGGCCACCTGGTGCGGGGAGAGAAAGGCCCGGGCGGGCGCGCGATCGAACGCGACGAGAACGTCTGGATCGTCGATCCGCTCGACGGCACCACGAACTTCATCCACGGGCTGCCGCAATACGCGATCTCGATCGCGCTGATGCAGCGCGGACAGGTCACGCAGGCGGTCGTCTACGATCCGACGCGCGACGAGCTGTTCACCGCAACGCGCGGCGCCGGCGCCTTCCTGAACGACCGGCGCATCCGCGTCTCGAAGCGCCAGAAGCTCGAGGAGGCGCTGATCGGCACCGGCTTCCCGTATCGCAAGCTCGATCGCCTCGACGAGTACCTGGCGATCTTCCGCAGCCTCACCGAACGCGCCGGCGGCATCCGCCGCCCGGGCGCCGCAACGCTCGACCTCGCCTACGTCGCCTGCGGACGCTTCGACGCCTTCTTCGAGATGGGACTGAGCCCGTGGGACGTCGCCGCCGGGAGCCTGCTCGTCTCCGAGGCCGGTGGCCTCATCGGCGACTTCGCAGGCGAGCCCGACTACCTGTTCTCGGAGCGCGTCGTCGCCGGCGCGCCGAAGGTGTTCGGCGCGATGATTGCGCTGCTTCGACCCGCGCATTCCGACGCGCGCGGCTGAAGCGCGGGCGTCATCCGGCGGTCGGCTCGCGGCCCGCCGCCGCTCTCGCGTCGAGCCAGGCTTCGAGTCCGGCCGCGTTGAGCCGGATGTCGAGATCGAAGAGCGCGAGCATCTCGTCGCGGACGAGCGGCCAGCGCTGCCGTTGCGCCGCTTCGAGGACGATCTCGCGCACCCCGTCGCGCAGCCGCTGCAAGCGCCGCTCGCGATCGACGCCGTCGCAGCCGAGCGCCAGCGACGCGTGCGCATCGATCAGCCGGTGCAGTTCCTCGCCGCACCGCTGCACGTCGCGCACCTGGCCGAAGTGGGTCACGTAGACGGCGCCGGGCCGGCGCGCGAGCAGCCGGTCGATCGACGCGTGCAGCGCCGGAGGATCGAACTGCACGGGCGTCGTCGAAGGAAAGATCCCCGGCCGCCCGTCGACATCGAGTTCGCGATACGACAGCCCGAAGGTGTCGCCGGCGAACACGTGCCCGGATCGCTCGTCGACGATGCAGACGTGATGCCTCGCGTGGCCCGGCGTATCGAGGAACTCGAAGCGTCGGCCGTTCAGCGAGACGCTCGCCCCGTCGGGTGTCTCGACGACGCGCTCGGCCGGCACCGGGACGATCTCGCCGTACATGCGACGCGCCTCGTCGGCGCCGTAGACCTCGACCGTGCCGGCGACCAGTCGCGCCGGATCGATCATGTGACGGGCGCCGCGCGGGTGCACCGTGAGCCGCGCATTCGGAAAGTGCCGCACGTACAGGCCCGCGCCTCCCGCGTGGTCGAGGTGCACGTGCGTGAGCAGCACCCAGTCGACGTGCTCGGGCGACAGTCCCTTCGAGGCGAGCGCCGCCAGCACTTTCGGCAGCGACGCGTTCGACGCGGTGTCGACGAGCGCGGCGCGACCGCCCTCGACGACCAGGTGCACGGCATCGAGCAGCGGACGCTCGAATCCGGAATCGATCGCGGTGATTCCGTGGTCGTAATCGAGAAAGGCGGGCAGTGTCATCGTGGGATTCCGGGTCGTCGGAAGCGCCCGCTCACGCGGGCTCGACCGGCAGCGAGGCGAACAGCGCGTCGAAGCCCGCGGGGGGCTCGAACAACTCTCCGCGCAACAGCAGGCAATCGGGGCCGGGGATCGCGCGTTCGCGCACCGGGTGCCGCGGGTGCCCCGGATACGCGATCGCGCGCACGCCGTTCTCCTCGAATGACTCGGGTTCGACCAGCGGCGGCGTGCGCCCGCGCGCCTCGTCGAGCACGGACGCCGTCGAAGCATGGCGGGCGAGGTGCGCGAGGCTCATCAGCTGCACCGGCGCCAGGACGATCTCGCGGCGCCGGTAGCGCTCGATCGCCCGACGCGGGCGCAGCCAGGCGCTCTCGGTGGTTTCATGGTCGTCGTGCGTTGCCTGCTGGTCCGCAGGCAGCCGCGCGACGAAGAAACGCGCGTCGAAGCGCCGGTTCATCATCGCCGGAACGCGCGGCGTGATCCAGCGGGTCCAGGGCACCAGCGAGCCGGTGTCGAGGCGCAGCGCGAGGGCGTCGAGCACCGCCTCGAAGGGCTGCGCGGCGCAAGCGCGCTCGCGCGCGCGCTGCGCGACGGCGACGTCGGCGCCGTGTGCGAACAGGACGCCCGATTCCTCCAGCGTCTCGCGGCACGCGGCG